>JBDGQA010000037.1:0-9924 GCA_042219325.1 Haloferacaceae archaeon
CCACCGCCTCACCCGCGACCTGTTCGAGGAGCGGAGCGTCTACGACATGACCTTCGGGTACAACCTGGCGCGCCTGAACCTGGATCGGCGCCACGAGAACGCGGGCTACCGCTACGCCGTCGAGGCGGACGACCCGTCGGTCCTCCGGGCCGAGTTCACGCCGACCACCGAGTTCTGCCCGCAGACCCACACCCTGACGGTCGGAGCGTTCCGGGCGTGGAACGGCCTGAGCGACCGCCACGAGTACGACCTCGTCCGGGTCCGCGCCGTCCCGGCCCACCACCGGAGCGAGCGGATCAACGCGGAGCTCGCGGACCTGGAGACGGCGTACACGGAGCAGGGGGAGATGCCCGACGACCCCGTCCCCGCACCGGACCCGGACGCAGGTCCCGTTCCGTCCGAGGAGGGGATCGGTTCGGCCGGCGGTCCGGAGAGCCCGTTCTGACGACGAGCGGTCCTGACAGCGGGTCCCCCTGACGGGACCGGTCACCCCCCGGGGGCGGGACGGCGCGTCGCCGTCCTCGGTTCGGCCGGGGGCCGCGTCCGTATCTCCCCCCGCGGTCGGGCCCGGTTCGTCGCCCTCCGCCGTGGCCCCGACGAGCAGGCCGGCGAGCGTGTGCCGGCTGTGCTCCCGGAGGACCCACAGCAGGTTCCCGACGAACAGCGCGGTCCCGAGGAGAACCAGACCGCCGGCGACCGCCGCGACCGCGGGGGCGAGAGCGATGGCGTCGGCCGCGACCAGCACGACCAGCCCGGCGAGCAGGCACGCGAAGTCGGCCCGGGCGACCCTGTCGTCGTAGAGGTCGTCGATCATCGGCACCTGCTCGTAGCCGAGCCGGTCGCTGTACCGGCCGACCCAGACGATGAAGGGGACGACGTGGTAGAGCGTCCCGAGCACGACGAACCCGACGACGCCGAGGCCGAGCAGGTGGACGGTCCCCGGGGCGCCAAAGCGCGCCGTCAGGGCGCCGCGGGGCCGGAGCCAGACCGGGAGCGCCGCGAGCGCCCAGAGCGTCATCGCGGGGACGAGGACGGCGTACCGAGAGAGCATCGGGGTCCAGGGAACCCGCGTCTCGTACAGCCGTCGGCCCAGGATGAGGGCGACACTCAGGAGGCCGACGACGACGAGCAGGCCCCCGACCGTGGCGAGGACGCCGACCCCGAGCAGGCGCCCCGCCGCGAGCAGGACGACGCCGGTCGGGTAGCCGACCGTCTCGACGCGACGGAGCGGCAGGTCGACGCCGTGGAGGTCGGTGTGGGTGAACATCGTGCCGAGCTGGTAGAGCGCGCCCAGGACCGTCGTGAGGACGGCCCCGAAGACGGCGAGGGTGGCGTGGGCCCGGACGACGTCGACTCGGGTCACGGGGAGGCCGTCGAACAGCGGCCGGGCGACGTCCACGGCGAGGAGGAGGCCGAGGACCGTCACCAGGATGAAGAAGCCGAGCGCGGCTGCGAAGTGACGCTCGGTCACGTCGTACGCGTCGAGCGACGCCAGGGTCCGCCCGACGTTGTAGACGAACGTCCAGAAGCCGAGCGCCATCGCGGCGCCAAAGGGCGGAAGCCAGCCCGGCCGTCCGGCGAGGAGGCCCGCCCCGAACCCGGCGAGGCCGCCGGCGACGAGCCACAGCTGGACGGTCGCCAGCCGCCGGGAGTGGAGCGAGACGCCGGACCAGACGGGGACGAACTGCGTCATCGCGCCCACGATGGTGAGACAGACCCAGCCCGCGAGCAGCAGGTGGACGTGTGCCAGCGCCGCCGGTCCGGCGACCGGGCCGAGGGCGACGCCCACCCCGACGAGGCCCCCGCCGACGAGGAAGGCGAGGCCGACGACGAAGTGCCGCAGGGGAACCGTCATCGGGGGACCCTGCTCCGTGTCGATGTCGCCCGGAACGACGCTCATGGACGGGGCTACGGTCCGGCGGCACCTTCGCCTGTGGCCGAACGGATTCGGGCGTGTCGCGTGACGGTCCCCCCGACCCCCCCTCCCGAAACGGTTATCCCCGGTCACGGGCCAGATTCGCCACATGATCCAGGTGGGCGTCAACGGGTACGGCACCATCGGCAAGCGCGTGGCCGACGCGGTCACGGCGCAACCGGACATGGAACTCGTCGGCGTGGCGAAGACCCGGCCGAACTACGAGGCCGAGGCGGCGGTCCGGAAGGGCTATCCGCTGTACGCCGCCGTGCCGGAGCGGGCCGACCGCTTCGCCGACGCGGGCATCGAGGTCGCCGGCGAGGCCGACGAACTGGTGGCCGCGAGCGACGTGATGGTGGACGCGACGCCGTCGGGAATCGGCGCGGAGAACGCCGCGCTCTACGAGCGCCACGACACGCCGGCGGTCTTCCAGGGCGGGGAGGACGACACCCTCGTCGACACGAGTTTCGTCGCCCGCGCGAACTACGACGACGCGCGGGGGGCCGACGCCGTGCGGGTCGTCTCCTGTAACACGACCGGCATCTCGCGCGTGCTCGCCCCGCTCCGCGAGGAGTACGGCGTCGAGAAGGCCCGCGTGACGCTCGTGCGCCGCGGCGGCGACCCGGGCCAGACGAACCGCGGTCCCATCGACGACATCCTGCCGGACCCCGTCACCGTCCCGTCCCACCACGGGCCGGACGTGCAGACGATATTCCCCGACCTCGCCATCGACACGCTCGGCGTGAAGGTGCCGGCGACGCTGATGCACCTCCACGCGTTCAACGTCACGCTCGACGACGCCCCCGACGCGGCCGAGGTCCGGGACCTGCTCGCGTCCGAGCCCCGGATCTTCCCCGTTCCCGGGGTCGCCGACATCGACGGCGCCGGCAAACTCCGGCAGTTCGCCCTGGACGCCGGCCGCCCCCGCGGGGACCTCTGGGAGAACTGCGTCTGGGCCGACTCGATCGCCGTCGAGGGGTCGGACCTCTACCTCTTCCAGGCCATCCACCAGGAGAGCGACGTGGTGCCCGAGAACGTCGACGCCGTCCGAGCCATCGCCAGCGACACCGACGCGGCCGAGAGCACCGCCATCACCGACGAGGCCCTCGGCGTGGGCGTCGACAGCGTCCTCGGCGAGTCGCGCCAGCAGGCGAGGCCGCAGTAGCGCGCCGGCGGTCACGGAGCGGACCGGCGCCGGCACTCGCCCCCGAGCGACGACCGGCGTCCGCGCGCCGCCGGGCCCCTCCGCGGCACCGCTCCTATCCGACCACGTGGAACGTCACCTCGCCGCTCGCGGTGTCGAGCGTCGCGACGTGGAAGGCGTCGTCGGCCCCGGGGATGGGGAGGCCGCCGGGGTTGATCCGGACGGTCCCGTTCCGTTCCTCGTGACCGTGCTCGTGGGTGTGGCCGTGGAGGACGTAGTCGTAGGAGCCCGACGCGACCAGCGCGTCGACGAGGGACCCGGCGGTGCCGTGGTAGACCGCGACGTCGCGGCCGTCGAAGGCGAGTTCGGCACACTCGCCGTGGTGGGTGCCGACCGCCTCGACGGCGTCGACGAGCGCCGGTTCTCCCTCGTTGTTGCCGGCGACACAGTGGAAGTCGAAGTCGGCGTCGAACGGTGCGACCGTGAACGGCGAGACGACGTCGCCGCAGTGGACGACGGCGTCGACCCGCCCCGCGAACAGGTCGGCCGCGTCCCTGGCGGCGTCCAGGTCGTCGTGGGTGTCGGAGACGATCCCGATCCGCATGCGCCCCTCGACGGGGGCGGGGGACAAGTCGGTTACGCGGGATCGGTGTCCGGGCTGCCGGCGCCGGGGTCGTGGCGCTCGGCGCTGGCCCGGAGCGCCTCGACCGCGGGGAGGGGGTCGCCGGTGAGCGCCCGGAGGTACGCGCCGCCGGCGATGGAGACGTGCGAGAAGTCGTCGGCGTCGAGGCCGTAGGCGTCGATGGCCCGCGAGGTGTCGCCGCCGCCGACGACCGAGAAGGCGTCGGACTCCGCGATGGCCTCCAGGACGCCCACGGTGCCGACGGCGAAGCGGTCGTCCTCGAAGACGCCGAGCGAACCCTTCACGAATACGGCCGCCGCGTCCCCGATGACGGGCGTGTAGTCCATCACCGTCTCCGTGCCGACGTCCCGGAAGTCCTGGGTCTTCGTCCCGATGTCCGCGACCTCGACCTCCGACCGCTCCCCGTCGTCGGCGGCGTACGCGAGATCGGTCGGCAGGCTGATCGCGTCCCCGTACTCGTCCAGAAGGCTCGCGACGGTCCCGCCGACCGACTCCCACTGGTCGTCGTAGAGGTTCGTCCCCTCGATGTCGTACCCGACGTTGTGGCCGGCCGCCCGAAGGAAGAGTTCGCCGATGGCGCCGCCGAGCAGGAAGGCGTCGACCCGGTCGGCGAGCGCCTGCATCACCTTGACCACGTCGCGGGTCTTGTTCCCCCCGAGCACCATCACCACGTCGCCGTCGAACTCCCGGGACCCGATGGCGGAGTTGGCCTCGTACTCCCGCTCCATCACCCGCCCGGCGTAGGCCGGCATCACGAGCGGAAAGCCGACCAGCGAGGCGTGCGAACGGTGGGCCGCGGAGTAGGCGTCGTTCACGTAGGCGTCGAACTCGGGGGCGAGCGTCCGCACCAGGTCGCTCTCGGCGTGTTCGGCCGCCGGCCGCTCGGGCAGTTCGTCGTCGGTCATCCGCACGTTGCCGAGCACCAGCACCTCCCCCGACGACAGGGAACGGATGGCCTCGAGTGCCTCCTCGCCGTAGGTGTCGGCCACGTACTCGACCGGCGCACCGAGGTAGTCGGCGAGCAGGTCGGCATGCTGCTCCAGGCCGACGAACGTGTCCCGACCGGGGCGCCCCTGATGCGCCAGGATGGCCACGGCGTGGTCCGTCTCGAGGAGTTCGCGGAGCGTCTCGGCGTGGCGGGCAAAGCGCGGGTTGTCCCGTACGGCCCCGTCGTCGACCGGGGAGTTGAGGTCTAAACGGACGAGGAGACGCCCTCCCGGCGGCAGGTCGTCGAGGGTACGCATGCGCATGTCTGGCGGCACGAGGGGGGCGCACTTAGTGGGGTCGGAACGAGTCGGCCGCCCGCCCCGAACGCCCACGATGCTGCCCGCGTCAGAAGGCTTTTACAGCAAACCGACCCAGATACGACCGATGCGAGACGACCGCGACGATCCGTTCGGCGACATCTTCGACGAGATCGAGCGGATGATGGGCGAGATGGCCGGCGACGGGGCCGGCTTTGGCACCGAGACCCACGTCGACGTCCACGACGAGGGCGACACGATCCGACTCGTCGCCGACCTCCCCGGCGTCGAGAAGGAGGCGATCGACCTGACCTGCGACGGCGAGACGCTGACCATCGCCGCAAGCGGCCCCCAGCGGGAGTACGACGAGCGGGTCCGACTGCCCGTCCGCGTCGACGAACGGTCCGCGGAGGCCTCGTTCAACAACGGAATCCTGCAGGTCACCTTCGACAAGGTCGACGAGTCGGCCGACATCGAACTCGAGTAGGGTCACGGCTACGGGTCCCGGTCGGTCCCGGACCCGCTCGGCTACCCGCCACCGTTCTCCGTTCCGTTCGCGCTTCCGTCCGCCGCCCGCCGTTCGATCAGCGCCGCCAGATCGTCGTAGAACCCCGGCTCGTACTTCGTCACCGCGTCGACGGTCGGGCGGGCGTTGGTCTCGTTCACGAGGTACCGGCCGTCGGCGTGCAGGAGGTCGACGCCGAGATAGTCGACCCCGAGGGTCCGGGCGGTCTCCTCGACGAGGCGACGCGCCTCGGCGGGGAGGTCGACGCCGACGGCCGCCGCGCCCCGGTGGACGTTGTGCTTCCACCGGCCCTCGTCGAGGGCGTCGTCGGGGAGGCGGCGCTCGACGGCGCCGACGTAGCTCCCGTCGACGACCATCGCCCGGTAGTCGCGGGCGTCCGAGAGGTACTCCTGGACGAGGAACGAACGGTCGCCCGTCGCGCGGTAGTCGTGCACGAGGTCGAGGTAATCCGCGATGCCGAGAAACGAGTCGGGGTCGCCGGCCTTCGCCACCCCGACCCCGCGGGTGGTCGAGTTGGGCTTCACGACGACGGGCCAGTCGAGGCCCTCGACGGCCTCGAGGAGCGCCGCCTCGTCGACCGGATCGGAGACCAGTCGCGTCTCGGGGACCGGGATGTCGGCGACGGCGAGTCGCGCGTACGTTTCCGCCTTGTTCCGGGACCGGAGCACCGTCTCGCGGTCGTTCACCCAGGACAGGCCGTGGAGCGCCGAGAGCGCGCCGCCCTCCATGAGGCGGGGGGGGAAGACGAAGCCGACGTCGAACGCGGAGCGGGGGCCGTCGAGGCGGACGACCCGCTCCGAGGCGCGCAGGTGGCCGACCTCGATCCCGCGGTCGGCGAGGGGGTCGCGCAGTCGCTCGAAGGTCTCCGCGCGGGTCGCGACTGCGAGTCGAAGCATGCCAGTTTCTCCACCGCTACGGGAGCGCTCCGCGAGGAAAAGGGCTGTGTCCGCTCAGGCGATCAGCAGCCGCTCGCCCTTCTCGACGACGATCCGACACGGCGGCGACAGCTTGTTGTAGGCGCGCCGGAGGCCGTCCTTGACGACCGACGCGTCCTCGACGTCGCAGTACGCCGTGAAGATGGCGTCGTTGCGGTCGACCCGGGCGGCGGTCCCGACGGGCTTGCCGAACGACTGGCGCATCCCGTCCGAGACGCGGTCCGCGCCGGCGCCCGTCGCCTGCTTGTTCTCGCGCAGGACGTGGTGGGGGAACTTCCGGAGGACCATCTTGTACTCGCCCTCGCCGAGTTCCTTCAGCATGTGGCGGTTGGCCGAGAGGCGCGCCGCCTCCAGAGCGCCGTGCCGGAGCTGGCACTCCTCCTCGACCCGGAGGGTGATGTGGACCGGGTAGTCCTCGGGGTCGGCTTCCAGGTCGCCCATGTTGTGCTGTGCGATCTGCGAGCCCGGGATGCCGGTGATGTACTCCCGTCGCGTGTACGCCGGCTTGCTGATATCCCGGTACATCGAGGCCGGTTTCTCTGCCATGGTCAGTTGCCGGAGGAACGCCGAGGCCACGATTAAAGGCTTCGATGCCGCCCACAGGCCGGGCACCGGGGTCGCGGGCCGGTCGAGGCGCGGTGCGGCGCGAACCCGCCGACGACGCCGATACCGCGACCGCGGGCGCCGGCTACGTGTCGCTATCGACGTCGGCAGCGGCGTCCCCGTCGCCGTCGCCGCTGCTCCCGGTGGCGGCGTCCCCACCCGCGTCGCCGTCCACCGTGGCGGCGCTCCCGTCGTCCCGGCCGGCCTGCGCGATGTCTCCCCCGTCGTCCCCCGTCGACGGGGGACAGCCGGTGGTCGGATCGAGAGCCACGTGTGCCAGCCCCCGCTCGTCGAGCAGCGCCGCCGCGCGGTCGGTCACGGACGGCGCGACGAGGATTCCCCGGACGGTGGCCCCGTCGCCGAGTTCCCGCCGGAGCGCGTCCACGTACCGCGCGAGTTGTCCGACGGCGTCGGGACCGACCCGCCGCCGCTTCAGTTCGACGACGGTCGGCGTTCCCTCGCCGTCGACCCCGAACACGTCGACCGGGCCGGCGGCCGTCTCGCGTTCGGTCGCCCGCGGCTCGAACCCCGCCTCGATCCGGTCCGGGTTCGCGAGGACGTGCTCGCGGAGGTCCTCCTCGCTCCCCCGGAGATCGAACGAGCCCGCGTCGTCGGCCGCGAACGCCGAGAGCTGGTGGACCCGCTCGAAGCGTACGTCGAGGCGCTCGTCCGGCGTCGAGCGGACGCTCCGCACCCGGAGGCGGCCGTCGCGGACGCTCGCCCGGTGCTCGCAGCCGGGGGGCTGCCAGTTGACCGGCGTTCGCTTTTCCTCGGTGTGGACCAGCGCCGTCCCGTCGGGTTTGAGCACGACGAGGCGGTCCCCCGGACCGAGGCTACTGGCCGCTCGGCCCTCGTACTCGACGGTACAGCGCCCGAACAGCGTCACCAGGTCGCCGCGCTCGAAGGCGGCGACCAGCGCGTCGAGCGCCGCCCGGTGGGCCGGGCGGTGCAGCGTCGTCACCGTCACGGCCCGGGGTAGGGCGCGGCCGGGCAAAAGCGCCCCGTTGTCCCCCACCTTCATACCTCTCGCCGCGTTCCGCCCGGGTATGCGTTCCGAAGACGAGGTTCGTGCGCGCATCGAGGAACTCGAGCGCGCCTACGACGCCCACGATCCGCCGGCGTCGCCCGCCGAGGAGGAGGCCGAGATCGCGCTGCTCCGCGCCATCGAGGAACTGGAGTGGGTGCTCGGCGACCGCGACGCGGACGACGAATTCACCCGCTGACAGTCGGGAGCGACGACCGCGTCCGCCACTTCCGACCGCCCGCACCGACTGCGAACACCCGCGGCTCGTCGGTCAGTCGGCCACGCTCCGGAGCGCCGTCGCTCCGGGGTTCGATAACTGAAGTCATTCGGTGCCGATACTGCTGTCGGGGAGACGTCCGGCGGCGTTTAAAGCCGCTGGAGGTTCGTCGCCCGCGGGCCCTTCTGGGCCTGCTCGATTTCGAACTCGACCTCCTGCCCTTCCTCGAGATCGGGGCCGCCGACGTCCTCCATGTGGAAGAACACGTCGTCGTCGGAGTCGTCAGTTTCGATGAAGCCGTAACCGCCAGTGTCGTTGAAGAAGTCGACCGTTCCAGTCGCCATTGCGTGTGAAGGGAGGCCCGGGGCACGGATAACCCTTGCGCGGGACGCGGTCACACGGGGCAGGACGGGACGGGCCGGACGCGGGCCGTCGGGACGGCCGGCGACTGGGGACGGCAGTCGACGGCCGCTGGACCGGCGTGACCGTCGGCCCACACCCGGCCGAGCCGAACGGACACAAGGGACTTGCCCCTCCCGCGCGGAGCACGGGCGATGCGCCGACGCGGGTTCCTGACCGGAGCGCTCGCGGCCCTCGCGGCCGGCTGTGCCGGCCGGTCGCCGGGGGGCGAAACGCGCTCCCCGGCCGGGACCCCCTCGTCGACCGAATCGCCGCCTGCGCTGGTCGACTCCCACCTCCGGGTGCTGGAGAGCGGGTGCGGCAAGCAGGTCGACGAGGCCAGCGTCTCGTTCGACCCCGACGCCCCGGCAGTCGGCGTCGAGGGGACCATCTGGGGGTCGGACACCTGTCACACCGCGCGACTGGCCGACGCGACCTACGCGCCCGACGCCGACCGCCTCACCGTCCGGGTGGTCTCGGTCCGCCCGGAGACGACCGAGACGCCCGTCTGCGGCCAGTGTATCGTCGAGATCGAGTACGCCGCGACGTGTTCGTTCTCCGGCGGCCTCCCGGGGACGGTCCGGGTCGTCCACGGGACGGGCGAGCGCGAGCGGGTCGTCGCAACCGCGGAGCGCTGAGCGACGGCCGCGGCGGCCGGCATCGACGGCACGACCGCGAGTCCGCAGGGTTAAGTCGGGTCGCCGGGTACCGGACGGCATGAGCGCCGCGACGATCAACACCCAGCCCGCGGACTGTCCGAACTGCGAGGCCGAGAACGCCGTCGTCCCGATGGACATCGTCGAGGAGGAGCCGGAGGCGGAGGCCACGTTCACGCTCTCGTACCGGTGTATCAACTGCGGCACGTGGTACAACCCGAAGAACCCCTGACGCGGGGCGGCGTCCCGGTTCGACGCGCGTTCGCCGCGGGCGTCTCCCTGTCTTGGTTCAGCGAGAGAATCCCATCGTTCACGGCGGGCGTGAATCGCGTAAGCCCGGATAGACCGCTCACGAGAGACTGCCGGGCCGGATATTCCACTTTCGTTTCGATTCACGAGCTATCATGTAGCTATCCTATCATAGGCTATGTATGGCGAATCAGGTTACGCGCACCTACGCTGCCTCCATTCGCAACCACCAGCAGGTGCGCGACGACCTCGATTCGCTCGGGGTCGCCGTCATCAGAGTTCTGATTGGCTCACGAGAGCGTTGCTCGCGTGAACGCCTCGAAACTCTGGAACGTCGCCCGGTGGACCTGCGACCGCATCTGGGACGAA
>JBDGQA010000036.1:0-9469 GCA_042219325.1 Haloferacaceae archaeon
GACAACGACCGCAAGTACTACTCGCTTTCGCGCGCGAAGCAGGTCCTCGGGTACGAGCCGCGGGACAACTCCGCGGACTACCACTTCGACGGGACGCCGAAAGAGGAGGCGTCTCAGTCGGAGGATTCGCCGCCCCCGACCGACGGGTGATCGGTCCTGCGAGGCGCCCGGAACGGGGTCTCTCGGCCCCCTGCTTCTGTCGTCCCCCCGGCCTCACAGCAACACTGTGGGTCCACGAGCGAGTGCTGTCCCGTCGTCGTCCCTGCTATCGATCCCTCAACCTTTACCCGACGCTGCTGAATCCCCTGTTAGATGGCTGACTCGACACACGATAGCGCCCGGCGGGCGGGAGGTGTGGTCGGCGGCCTCGGACTGCTACTGAGCGGGATCCACCTGTTTCACGCCGTCGAGGAGTTTCCCGACGAGTTCGCCGCGATCCTCTACGGGGTGGTTCTGCCACTGGCCGTGTCTCTCCTCGTTCTTGCGGGGGGATACTGGCTCAGCCGTCAGGACTGGAGCGACGGGTCGCCGTGGCGCGTCGTCCGGTGGTGTGGCGGCGGACTGATCGTGGGCCTCGTTCTCGCCGTTCTGCTCGTCCAGTATCAGATCGCCGAGCAGGTCCGCCTCTCGGACCGGGCGTTCGTGCTCGCGATGTTCAGTACGTACGGCTCCGGGGCCGGGCTCCTCGTCGGTCGGTACGACCTCGAGCGACAGGAACGGCACGTCGAACTGCGACGTAAAACACAGCGGCTCGACGAGTTCGCCAGCATCGTGAGCCACGACCTCCGAAACCCGCTCAACATGGCACAGGGCTACATCGAGTTGGTCCGTGAAACCGGCGACCTCTCCCACCTCGACCCCGTGGAGGACGCGCACGACCGGATGGAATCCATCGTACGGGAATCACTGGCATTCGCCCGTCAGGGCCACGACTCGGTGACGCCGAAACCCACTGATCTGGCGGCGGTCGCGACCGAAGCGTGGGAGATGATCGAAAGTGCCGACGCGGAGTTACGGATCGAAACGGACCGGCGGATACTGGCCGACCGGGCCCGCCTCAGGGCGGTGTTCGAGAACCTGTTTCGGAACGCGATCGAACACAATCGCCCGTCCGTAACGGTCACCGTCGGGTCCCTGGAGCCCGAACCGGGATTTTACGTCGAGGACGACGGTGACGGGATGCCCCCCGAACTGCACGAGCGCGTCTTCGAGAGCGGCTTTTCCACCACGCGGAGGGGAACCGGTCTCGGACTCTCGATCGTTCGAGCCGCCGCCGATGCGCACGGCTGGTCACTGGAACTCGGCACGGGCGATGCGGGGGGCGCCCGTTTCGAGATCAGGGACGTCGAGGCAGTTGCCTGAGTGGCGGTTCCGCGTACTCGCGTCCCGTTTCGACCACGGTCGACGGAGGGGGCGACGGGGCCGCCCCCTCGCGACGCTCCGCTATCGGGAGCGTTCGGGCACGTCGGGCGACGGCCGGAACTATCCGGCCGACGTACTGCTCGATTTCCCGTCGCCGAGCGCCACGACGACGAGGTTGTAGCAGATCGTGAGTGGGAGGCTGCCGACCAGCCCGACGACGGCGCCGATCATCGTGAGGATGAGGACGCCGCCGACTGCCGTGACGATGCTCGATGGTTCGGTGAGAATCTGGAACACTGTGAGGGCGATCCCCGCTACCACACCGAGTACGATGCCTTTCTTCGCTGAGCCGAACGGACTGGCGGTACCCGTATGGACGTCTGACGCATCGGTGTCGGACATCCGCCACGAAATTGGCACGTGAGACGGAAAAACGTGGTGCGGACTGGAGGCTGGTGGCACGACGGGCCGGTTCGTGTCCCCGTCTCACCGGCCGCTAACTGTCGAGTCGGAAGACGTGATCGCGGGTCGCCCCGCAACTCGGACAGACGTGACGGTACACGATTTTCCGGCCGTCCGTCTCGCTCGTCCAGTTGCCCTCGTCGTCGACGTACCCGCACTCCGGACACCGCTTCTCGGTCGTCTCGTAGCGCCGGCGGAGGCGTTCGAGCGGTGTCTTCCCTCCTGTGCCGCGTGTTGGCATCCTCCGAACTCTCGTCCTGCAGATGAATAAACATGACGCGCCTCGACGCGCTACTCGAACAGGCCGTCCACGTCCCGGTCGCGCTGGCGCCGTCGCTCGACGTGGTCGCGCAGTCGCGCGTAGACGACGGGCCGCCCGCCGCCCTCGTCGCGCGCGAAGTCCATCACCAGCGCGACGAACCGCCCGCCGCCGCGGTCGGCGAGTTCTTCCCCGGCGTAATCCGCCGCCGCCGCCACCGTCGCCTCGTCGAACCGCTCGTCGGACTCCGCGACGGCGACGGCGGCGCGGAACGCGGCCTCGGCGGCGAGGTCGTCGAGCGCCAGCGCCTGTCCCTCGTGCCGGAGCGGCGGCGGCGACGCCCGCTCGACGGTTTCGGGATCGGCGCCGAGTCGCCGCAGGTACGCGCGAACCGGTTCGAGGTCGACGCCGCGGTGCGACCGGTCGAGGTCCGCGAGATAATCTCCGGCGCCCTCCGCGAGGCCGGCGGCGCCCGCCCAGTTGCGCCGCTCGGCGTGGTAGATTGCCGCGGTGAACTGGATCAGCCCGTGGAGGAACCGCTCGTCCGCGCTCCCGTTCGGGCGGTCGAGCCACGGGTCCTCCCACGCGTCGTGGGCGGCGTGGTGGTGGCCGGCGTTGTAGACCGCGATGCCGGCCCGCAGCGCGGCGTCCATGGCGGGACGTGGGCGCCCGGACGGCAAAAGCGCGGCGCGTCTCGAAACGCGGGGCGGGAGCACGGCGGCGGACGCATCACGGCGGCGGACGCATCACGGCGGCGGACGAGGCCCGGACGACGACCGCAGGCGGGACGGTCGCCTCACCCGGAGACGTCGAGGCGGCGCATCAGGTCGACGAGTTCCGCGAGGTCGGGGAACATGTAGACGCTGAGCCGCGCGTCCGCGTCGCGTGCCGTGATCCGGGAGTCGAAGAGCAGCGCCAGGTCGGAGCGGGCGTGGACGAGTTCGGCGGCCGTGTCGCTGCCGGGCCCGAACGTGAACGTCGGCGTCGAGAAGTCGATGGTCGTCTCGAGGACGTTGGCCCACCCGTCGACGAACGCGCTGGTCATCACGTTGCCGATCTCCCTGATGGCGCTGCGCTCCACGTCGCTGAAGCCCGCCTCGGCGGGTTCGCCCATGTCGCCGACCATCCCGCCCGCGAACCGTTTGGCGCTCGCCGCGTCGATCAGCCGTCCGCTCTCACGGAGTGAGCGGCCTGACGGAGTCCCCGCGAGGGAAGCGAGCGGGGGCACGTCAGGTCGTGACCGACGGGAACGTCCTGACGGAGATGTGAACTCGCCGAGACGGTCGGCCTCGCTCCGCTCGGCCGCTGCGACTCGGCTGCTCAAATCTCCGGTTCCGCATAACCGAGCGCGAGGCGAGTGACACGGAGGTCACTCGCCGTTCTGCGCTCGGAAATGTAGCGTCCTGACGGAGATTTGAACTCCGGTCCCTGGCTCCGCAAGCCAGGAGGATGGTCCACTACCCTACCAGGACTCGTCATCGGATAGCGCGGACGGCTACAAGAGGATTGTGGTCCGCGCGGTCGGGTCCACCGCGCGCACCGAAACGACCTTACCGGGGAAGGCGTCTACACGGTCCGTGATGATAGCCCGGTCACGGCAGACACCGCCGGGGCGACGAACGGCGGCACGACGGGTCCTTCGGGGGGCAGCGGGCGGAACGCGCGCGGCCGTAGCGCGCCGTCCCGCCGGGACAGGCGGGGCCGCGAACCGACGACGCCGACACACCGGAGGGCGATAGCCATGGGTGCCATCGAGGAGGTCTACGAGGACCTCGACGCGGACGTGGCGTTCGAGGCGTTCGAGTCGGCCGTCGCGGAGAAGGTCGAGCAGATGGGCGGGCTCGCGGACGAGGAGACCGCGGCGATGCTCGTCGCCCACGAGCTAGAGGAGAGCGGCGGCGAGGTCGACGGCGTGGCCGACATCGAGCCCGGGATGGACGAGGTGAAGTTCGTCGCCAAGGTCGTGAGCGTCGGCGAGGTGCGCACCTTCGAACGCGACGGCGACGATCCGGACGGGCGCGTGGCGAACATCGAGGTGGCCGACGACACCGGCCGCGTGCGGGTCGCGTTCTGGGACGACATGGCCGACGGGGTGGCCAACGGCGAACTGGAGGTCGGACAGGTGCTGCGGATCAAGGGCCGCCCGGGGGAGGGGTACAGCGGCGTCGAGGTGAGCGCCGACCGTGCCGAGGTCGACGAGGACGCCGAGGTCGACGTACAGGTGCAGGACACCTACCGGATCGAGGACCTGTCGCTCGGGCTCTCGGACGTCGACCTCCGGGGGCAGGTGCTCGCGACCGACGCCGTGCGGACGTTCGACCGGGACGACGGCTCCGAGGGGCGGGTGGCGAACCTGACGCTCGGCGATCCGACCGGGCGGGTCCGGGTGACGCTCTGGGACGAGCGGGCCGACCGCGCCGCGGAGCTCTCCCCCGGGACGTCGGTCGAGGTGGTCGACGGGTACGTCCGCGAGCGGGACGGCGATCTCGAACTCCACGTGGGGTCGCGGGGCGCGGTCGACGAAATCGACGAGGAAATCGAGTACGTCCCCGAGACGACCGACATCGGGCGCGTCGAGATGGACGATGTCGTCGACATCGCGGGCGGCGTCATCGAGACGTCGGAGAAGCGGACGTTCGACCGGGACGACGGCTCGACGGGGCAGGTCCGGAACGTCCGGCTGAAAGACGAGTCCGGCGACATCAGGGTCGCCCTCTGGGGCGAGAAGGCGGACCTCGACGTCGACCTCGGGGACTACGTGGTCGTCACCGACGCCGAGATCGACGACGGCTGGCAGGACGACCTTGAGGCCTCGGCCAACTGGCGGTCGACGGTGACGGTCCGGGACAGGCCGCCGGCCGGGGCGGCTGCCACGGGCGCGTCGGCCGGCGCGGACGGGGCGGACGACGCCGGCGACGGCGCTCCCGGCGAGGGGACCGGCCTGTCGGCGTTCGGGGCCGACGGAACCGGGAGCGACGGGGAGCACTCCGCGACCGGGCCCGCCGGGAACGACGGCCCGGCCGACGGCGAGGAGGTCGAGTTCACCGGGACGGTCGTCCAGGCCGGCGAGCCGGTCGTGCTCGACGACGGCAAACGGACGCGGAGCGTCGAGACGGACGCGGACGTCCGCCTCGGCGAGGAGGTCACCGTCCGCGGGCGGGTGCGCGACGGACGCATCGATGCCGAGGAGGTCCTGTAGCATCGACGCGATGTCGAGGGGGGCCTACCGTCTCGACGTGACGCCGAGAGGGTCCTGTAACGGGCGGTTGCGGCCCGGGCGACGGACGCGACGGAAAGGATTATACCCGCACCGGCCGCGAGATATGGGCATGAGTGTCGAGCTCCCGTTCGCCCCGGTCGACGCCATCATCCGGCGGAACGCGGACGGTCTCAGGGTGAGCGCTGGCGCCGCCGAGGAACTCGCCCGACGGGTCCAGTCCCACGGGGCGGCGCTGGCCGTCGGCGCGGCCGAGCGGGCGACCGAGGCCGGCCGCAAGACCCTGATGCCGGAGGACTTCGGCGTCGAGCGGGTCGCCGACCGGGAGGAACTGGTCCTGCCGATCGCGCCCGTCGACCGCATTGCCCGCCTCGACATCGACGACCGCTATCGCGTCGCGATGGACGCCCGCATCGCGCTCGCCGACATCCTCGAGGACTACGCCGACGACGTGGCGTCCGGGGCCGCGACGCTCGCCCGCCACGCGGACCGGCGCACCATCCAGGCCGAGGACATCGAGACCTACTTCGAGCTCTTCGGATAGATGCGGTTCGGCTACAGCGAGACCTGTCTCGCCCACGACCCCGGCGACCGCCACCCGGAGTCGCCGGACCGGCTCCGGGCCGTCCGGCAGGCGCTCGCGGAGCGCCACGGCGTCGAATACGTCGAGGCCGACCCCGCGAGCGAGGACCTCGTCACGACCGTCCACGACCCGGAGTACCTCGAGGAGATCAGGGCGTTCTGCGCCGACGGCGGCGGGAAGTGGGGGCGGGACACCGTGGCCTGCGAGCGAACCTGGGAGGCGGCGCTCGCGGCCGCGGGCCAGGCCCGCTGGGCCGCCGAGCGTGCGCTCGCCGGCGACGACGGCCGGGAGACGCCGTTCGCCATCGGCCGTCCCCCCGGACACCACGCCGTCAACGACGACGCCATGGGGTTTTGCTTCCTCAATCACGCCGCGCTCGCCACGCGGCACGCGCTCGACGACTGCGGCGCGGACCGGGTCGCCATCTTCGACTGGGACGTCCACCACGGCAACGGCACGCAGGACATCCTCTATGCCGACCCGGAGGTCTGCTACGCCTCCATCCACGAGGACGGACTCTACCCCGGAACCGGCGCCGTCGAGGAGACGGGTGTGGGAGCGGCGGAGGGAACGACGCTCAACGTTCCCCTCGCGGCCGGCGCGAGCGACCCCGACTACCTGCTCGTCGTCGACGACCTGCTCGATCCGCTGTTCGCCGAGTTCGACCCCGACCTCCTGCTCGTGAGCGCGGGGTTCGACGCCCACCGCCACGACCCCATCTCCCGGATGCGCCTCTCGACCGAGGGGTTCGGCCTCATGACCGACCGGCTCCGGACGATCACCGACCGCCACGACGCCGGCCTCGGGTTCGTTCTCGAAGGGGGATACGGGCTCGACACCCTCTCCGAGAGCGTCGCGATGGTCCACGAGACGTTCGACGGCCGCGAACCCATGTCGCCCGAGGGCGACCCGACCGACCGGACCGAGGACATCGTCGACAGCGTGGCCGAGGTCCACGGGTTCGAGTAGCGGGCGGGTGGCGGACCGACCGACTCCGACGTGGCCGTCTCGCCGAGTCACCGCCCCTACACTTGCGGATCGAAGTAGGCCGCGAGTTCGCGGCCGAACGTCGCCTCCTCCGCCAGCGTCGCCACCTCGGGGCCGGCGAGCACCTCGTAGCCCTCGCGGAGCGCGTCCGCGACCCGCGCGCCCAGCGCCACGTCGAACAGCGCGTCGCCCGCCAGCACCTCGCGGGCCGTCCGCGTTTCGCGGGGTCGCTCGACCACGTATCGGGTCCCGTCGAGGTACGGGCCGTAGACGTCGGGGTCGTCCGCGTACGCCTCGTAGAACCCCGTCGCGTGCTCGCGGACGTCGACCGGCGGGCCCTCGTGGCGCTCCACCGCCGGGAGTTCCGGGACGGCGACCTCCACGAGGAGGACGGCGCGGTCGTCGGCGAACGTCCGCGATCGGAGCGGTTCGAACCCCCGCCGGTCCAGGTCGGCGGTGATGCCGGCGAGCGAGCGGCGCAGTTGTGGGTAGAGCTGGTCCTCGACGAGGTTCGGGGCGTCGAAGACGACCGCAAGCGGCGTCGTCCCCCGGCGCTCGACGTGGTCGCGGACCGCGTCCGGGGAGAGGGGCTCCGGCGGCGAGCGGAAGAACGGGTCCGTGCGCGGGTCGGCGAGCAGGTCGCGCGCGTAGTGCTGGAACCGGCCGACGTGCTCGGGCGCACAGACCGCGGCGACGTTGCGCTCGGGATCGGTCGGATCGATCATCACGAGCGGGTCGTCGAACTCGACGGTTCCGTGATCCGCGGGGTCGTACCGGACGGGGAGCGACCAGTCGGCGGCCGCCTCGAACAGCGGGACGGCCCCGCCCTCCGCGAGCACCAGCAGTTCGGTCAGGTAGCCGGAGAACCCGCGGGTCCGCAGGTCGCTGCCGTAGGCCCCGACCGACTTCAGCAGGCGCTTGAGCGCGCGGACGTCGCCGGCGAGGTCGGCGTCGAGGCGCTCCGCCAGGTACGCGGTGTGGAACGGGGTGCGGTCGACCGCCGACCTGATCTCGGTCGCCCGGTCCACGTCGTAACAGGGAACGAGGTCGACGTCGAACCCCGCGTGGGTGCCGGTGACGTAGGGGTGTTCGGCGTACTCCTCGTGTCCGTCCGGCAGGACCGCCCGTCCGACGCGGAGCCCGTACTCCTCCAGTCGGTCGCGGTCGAGCGACGTCGGGAACCGGACGAACATGTCGATGTCCCGGTCCCCGGAGAGCCACGTTCCCCGGGCCGTCGAGCCGACCCGGAGCACGTCGGCCTCGACGGGGAGGTCCGCAATCGCTTCCCGCGCCCGCGCCTCGAGGTCCGCGGCGGCGCGCTCCATCCGCTCGCGCTCCTCCTCGTCCGGGGCGACGCGCTCGTCGACCCGCTCGACGACCGTCCCGAGGTCGGCCATGGACGCCCGCTTTGCCGGCGCGCCGCGAAAGCGTGTCGGTGCGAGTCGGCGAGCCCGTGGCGCGGAAGCGACGGACACATCGGCCGATGTCGGCGGACGTGCCGGCGCGAGGTTGGGCGAAAGCGAAGCCCTTAATGGCGGAGTTCGAGTACGCTCTCGGTGCGTGCCGGAGTAGCTCAGCTGGTAGAGCGCCTCGCTGTTAACGAGGTGGTCCCAGGTTCGAGTCCTGGCTCCGGCGTCGACGTTCCCGAAAAACCGTCGAGCGGTGCGGCCGGGCGGCGAACGGGCGCCGTGGCCGGCGTCACCGGGGTCCGCTCCCGGCGTCAGTCGTCGGTCCGACCGCCGTCGGGCGGGCACCGCTCGTACCCGCGCCGGCGACCTCGTCGGCGGAGGACGCCTGCTGCTCGGCGGCCGAGGCGACGTCGGCCGTCTCGTCGCTGGTCCGGTCGCTGACTTCGGTCACCTCGTCGACCTGTGCGACGACCTCCTCGGTCGTCGCGGCCTGGTCGTCGGTGGCGTCGCTGATCTGCTGGCTGCTGTCGTTCGCCGTCTCGGCGCTGTCGGCGAGGCGGTTGGGGGCGTCGGTGGCCGTGGTGTCGACGCGCTCGTTCATGTCGCGCATGTCCGTCACCGCCTCGTCGGTCGACTCCCGGACCGAGAGGATGCGCCGCTCGATGTCCTGGGTGGCCTCGTCGGCCTCCTCGGCGAGGTCCTTGATCTCGTCGGCGACGACCGCGAAGCCCTCGCCGGCCTCGCCCGCCCGGGCGGCCTCGATGGAGGCGTTCAGCGCCAGCATGTTCGTCTGCTCGGCGATCCCCTGGAGGGTTCGACGATCTCCTCGATCGCCTCCATCTCCTCGTTCAGCGACTCGCTCTCGCCGGTGATCGTCGCCGTCCGTGAGCGGAGCGTCTCGATCCCGTCGATGGCCTCCTCGGCCTCGCGCCGGGCCTCCCCGGCCCAGTTTTTCGAGACCGATAACGGACGGTCGGACCGCCGGTCGGCGAACGGGTCGCGGGCCGGTCGACGCTCCGTCGCGGCCGCCACCGGACGGAAACTCTGAAGGCCGGGCCGGAGGTAGGTCGCGCGTGGGCCCTTAGCTCAGTGGTCAGAGCGCTCGGCTCATAACCGGGTGGTCGTGGGTTCGAACCCCACAGGGCCCATGATTGCCTGCGAACGTCAGTGAGCGGTGCAATCCGTATCGC
>JBDGQA010000034.1:0-9316 GCA_042219325.1 Haloferacaceae archaeon
GCGGGCCGTTCGTGACCGTCGGCCTCGACGAGGACGACCTCTACCTCCGGTCGACCGCGGACCTGGACGTCCGCGAGGTCGCCGATGCGGCGCGTGACCGGGCCCCCGACGCCGGCATCACGGCCGCCGGCGTCCGCGAGGGCCGGATCGAGTTCCTCTCCGGCGAGCGCGAGGCGGTCGTCGAGGCGGTCATCCGCGCGGCCGTCGAGCGGGTCGCCTAGTCCGGGTAACTCATTAACGCGCGGCGTCTGGTCCCGGAGTGATGAGCGGAACCAGCGGAACCGACCCCGACCCCGACGCCGACGACGCGTTCGATCGCGTCTGCGAGACGCTCGTCGAGCGCATCCTCGCGGGCGAGGTCGAGCGCGACGACCTGGAGTCGGCGAAGCTCGCGGCCTGTCGGGAGCACTCGGCGCCGAAGGTGCCAAAGAACACCGACCTGCTGGACTACGCCCCCGCCGACCGGCGCGAGGAGGTGCGGAAGGTCGTCCGCCGGAAGCCGGTCCGGACGGCCTCGGGCGTCTCGCCGGTGGCGATCATGACCTCGCCGCACACCTGCCCCCACGGGCGGTGCCTCTACTGTCCCGGCGGCCCGGCCAGCGAGTTCTCGTCGGCGCAGTCCTACACCGGTCACGAACCCGCCGCCGCCCGCGGGAAGCAGAACGACTACGACCCCTACGGGCAGGTGCGGCTCCGGCTCGAACAGCTCCGGAAGATCGGTCACCCGGTCGACAAGGTCCACCTCATCCTGATGGGCGGGACGATGACCGCCCGGAGCGCCGACTACCAGGAGTGGTTCGTGAAGGAGGCGCTGCGGGCGATGAACGAGTACGACCTCGACGCCCGGCCCGACCCCTCGGAGACCGAATCCTTCGCGCCCGACCCCGGGGCCCGGCCGTTCCGCTACCTGGAGGACCTGAAGGCGCGCAACGAGACCGCAGACGTGCGCTGTACCGGCATCACCTTCGAGACCAAGCCCGACTGGTGTGGTCCGGAGCAGATAGACCGGATGCTCCGGCTCGGCGGGACCAAGGTCGAGGTGGGCGTCCAGACGACCTACGAGCGGATCAACCGCGAGATGCACCGGGGCCACGGCGTCCAGGCCTCGGTCGACGCCAACCGGCGGCTGCGCGACGCCGCGTTCAAGGTCGGCTTCCACATGATGCCGGGCCAGCCGGGGATGACCCGCGAGATGTGCCTGGAGGACTTCCGGCAACTGTTCGACGACCCCCGGTGGCGACCGGACTACCTCAAGATCTATCCGACGCTCGTCGTCGAGGGGACCCGGGTGTACGACGCCTGGCGCCGCGACGAGTTCGACCCGCTATCCAGCACCGAGGCGGCGGATCTGGTCGCCGAAATCATGGACGAACTCCCGCCCTACGTCCGCCTCCAGCGGGTCCAGCGGGACATCCCCGCCGACTTCATCGACGCCGGGGTGCAGAAGTCGAACCTCCGGCAGCTCGCGGCCGAGCGGGCCGACGAGCGGGGCATCGACGTGCGGGACATCAGGGCCCGCGAGGCGGGGCTGAGCGACCGGGACCCGGATCCCGACCGGGTGGAGCTCGACGTCCTGGAGTACGAGGCCGCGGGCGGACGCGAGCACTTCCTGCAGTTCACGGACCCCGTGACGAACCTCCTGGTCGGCTTCTGCCGGCTCCGGTACCCCTCGTACTCGCACGCCGCACCGGACGGGCCGACGACGGACCACGTCCGGCCGGAACTCGCGGATGCGGCCCTGGTGCGGGAACTCCACGTCTACGGGAGCGAGGCCGCGCTCGGGCGCGACGGCGCGTGGCAACACCGCGGCTACGGTCGCCGCCTCGTCCGGGCCGCCGAGGACCGCGCCCGCGAGGACGGCTTCGGGAAGCTCACGATCATCTCGGGCGTCGGCGTCCGGCGCTACTACCGGGAGAAACTCGGCTACCGGCAGGATGGCCCGTACGTCTCGACGGGACTGTGAGATAGCTGACACTCCCTGGAAGCGGAGAAAATATCCGGTTCTGGCGTTCCGAAACCGCGCCATTCGACCGGCGCCGGGGGAACATGGTCGGGGTATTTAAAAAACCGTCCCCGGAAGAGGATATTATTTCCGCTTCGCTGCAGAACCACGGGCATTGGCCGGAAGGGGAGGGTGAATGTACGGTGGCGCCGTAACCCGACGGAACTCGGATGGCCAACGAAAGAATCATGATTGCAGCCTCGACACGACACGTATGAACACGGTAGAGCAGTGGAAACAGGAGAAGCACCCGCTCGACGTCCTCGAGGACGTGAAGGAGTACGCCGAGGGGGGGCTCACGTTCGACGAGATCGAGGAGCGCGCCGGCGACGGCGAGTGGGAGCGCCTGAAGTGGGCGGGCCTGTACGCCCACGGTCGCCAGCGGGGCTACTTCATGATGCGGACGAAGGTCCCGGGCGGCTACCTCACCCCCGAACAGGCCGAGGTGATCGGCGAGGTGGCCGAGGAGTTCGCGACCGCGCCCGAGGAGTACGGCGGCGAGGAGCAAAACGAGATCTGGGGCGACGGCTTCCTCGACATCACGACCCGGCAGGACATCCAGATGCACTGGATCGAGATCGAGGACGTGCCGGAGATCTGGGACCGCTACGCGGACGTCGGCCTCACGACCGTCCAGGGCTGTGGCGATAGCGCGCGGAACGTCCTCGGCTGTCCGGCGGCCGGCCTCGACGACCACGAGTGTTTCAACGCGCAACCGGTCGTCGACGCCATCTCGGACTTCTTCACGGAGAACCGGGAGTACGCCAACCTGCCCCGGAAGTTCAAGATGACGATGACCGGGTGCAAGCAGGACTGCGCCCAGTCGCAGATCAACGACGTGGGGATGACCCCCGCGAAGAAGGAGATCGACGGCGACTGGTACTACGGCTTCCACGTCCGGGTCGGGGGCGGCCTCTCCGACGGCCCGCGGATGGCCTCCGACCTCGACGTGTTCGTCCCGCCGGAGGACGCCGTCGAGTTCTCCCGGGCGGTCGCCCAGACGTTCAAGGAACTCGGCGACCGGAACAACCGCGGCGTCTGCCGGATGCGCTATCTCGTCCAGCAGATGGGCCCCGAGAAGTTCGAGGAGGCGGTCCGCGACCGGTGTACCGTGGACATCCCGACCCGCGGGGTCGACCTCACCGAGGGGTACACAGGCGACCACGTCGGCGTCCACGACCAGAAGCAGGACGACCTGAACTACATCGGCTTCAACGTCATCGCCGGCCGGATGGGCGGCGAGGAGTTCGCCGAGGCCGCCCGCGCCGCGAAGGAGTGCGGGGCCGAGGACGCGAGCGTTCGGCTGGCGACCGACCAGAACTTCCTGGTCACGCACATCCCCGATGAACGCGTCGGCGACGTGTTCGACGAGCCGTTCGCCCGGAAGTACAAGCCCGACCCCGGCCCGTTCTCGCGCGGCGCCGTCGGCTGTACGGGCTCGGAGTTCTGCAACTACGGCATCATCGAGACCAAGAACCGCGTCCGTCGGTGGGCGAAGGCGCTCGACCGGCGGATCGACACGCCGGACGACCTCGACGTCGTCCGCATGCACATGTCGGGCTGTTCGGCCTCGTGTGCCCAGCCCCAGATCGCCGACATCGGCTTTCGCGGCGAGACGGTCCAGATCGACGATCCCGAGGGCACCACGAACGAGGAGGGCGACAACATCGTCGAGGGGATGGACTTCGGCCTCGGCGGCAGTCTCGGAACCGACAACGAGTTCCTCGACTGGGTCGAGAACGCCGTCCCCGCGGACGCGGTGATCCCCGCCCTCGAACAGCTCTTCGCGGTCTACGCCGACGAGCGCTCCGAGGGCGAGCGGTTCTACGAGTGGTGTCGCCGCGTCGACAACGACCGGCTTCGCGAGATCATGCAGCGCGCCGACGCGAACGTCGCCGGCGGCGTCGCCCACGAGGGGGAGGTGGCGAGCGGTGACTGACCCCGTTCCCTCCGACGACGACCGCCCCGACGAGGACGACACCGGGCGGGACACGTCCGACACCCCCATGCCCGGCGTCCCCGACGTCGGGAGCGACGACGGCGACGCGTCGGTGCCGCCGACGAGCGGAGCGGGCGGCCGGGGGCCGGACCCGGCCGGTGGCGACGCTGACCCGGACGCCAAACCCATCCGCTACTACCGGTCCGGCGACGAGGCGGACGGCCGTGACGACGCCACGGACGACGCCTGCCGGACGGGCGACTGTGGCTGTGGCGACGCCGGCGCGGTGGCCGACGGCGGATCGACTCCCGTGAACGCCTCCCCGGAGGGCGACCTCGGGGACGTCGAGTTCACCTCGCCGGCCGAGGGCGCCAGCCAGGACATCGAGGAGGGCGACCCGCCGGACAAGCGCGTCGGCGTCCCCGAGGGCGTCGAACTCGACACGCCGGGCTACTCCATCCGGTCGGAGATGAACGACATCGAGACGCCCGACGGGAAGACCTGGTTCATGGAACTGGACGAGGCGGTCATCGAGGACGGCCGGTGTATCCAGTGTGGCACCTGCGTCGCCGCCTGCCCCTCGGACTCCATCGGCGTCGGCGACGACGACCTCCCGAAGCTGGTGAAGATGTGTACGGGCTGTTCGCTGTGCTGGGACTTCTGTCCCCGCGGCGGCCTGCGGTACGAGCGCCAGTGGAAGATCACGGGCGGCGAGGACAACGTCAAGGGCGCCGGCGATCCGATCACGGAGTTCTCCGCGCGCGTGAAGGACGACTGGCGCGAGGGCTCCCAGGACGGCGGCCTGGTCACCAGCGTGCTGATCCACCTGCTCGAAGCCGGCGAGATCGACGGCGCGCTGATCGCCACCGAGTCCGACGACGCCGAGTGGAAGGCCGAGTCGTTCCTCGCGACGACGCCCGAGGAGTGCATCGAGAACGCGGGCTCGTTCTACAACCAGACGCTCGCGCTCGGCAACCTCGACCTCGACCAGTGGGAGGAGAAACTGCCGGACAAGGACCCGGAGGACCTCTCGCTCGCGCTGGTCGGCACGCCCTGCGAGATCGAGGGCGTCCGTGCGCTCCAGGACTTCGACTGGGACTACGCCGCCCAGGAGGACGGCCTGCGGGCCGTCGATTACACCATCGCCCTGATGTGCACGAAGAACTTCAACTACTACTCGCTGATGGGCGAACTCATCGAGGAGGAGCGCGGCATCGACCGGGCGGACATCGGCAAGATGGACGTCCTCCACGGGAAGATGATGGCCTACGACCACGACGGCGACCTCCTGCTGGAGGAGGACGTCGAGAACTTCCACGACGCCGCGCTCAAGGGCTGTGACGAGTGCGCGGACTTCACCGGCTTCTGTGCGGACCTGACGGTCGGGTCGGTCGGGTCGAGCGACGAGTACTCGAGCGTCATCGTCCGGACCGAGACGGGCCTCGACGCCTGGGAACTGACCGAGCCGGACCTCGACTACCACGACCTCGAGGACCGCTCGGCGGTCGGCAAACTGCAGGGCTGGGACAAGAAGAAGGCCTTCGAGAGCCTCAAGCGCCCCTTCGATCCCGACGCCCCGCGCTTCATCGACTACACCGACCACGTCGAGAACTACGGCACGATAGTCAACCCCCACGACGCCGACCACTAGGTCGGCGTCCGCGACACCGCGTCACCCCAAGCGACACGCCTTTTCATCCGCCCCATCACGTTCCGGTATGGAAGCCAAGCGGGAACTGACGGGCGTCGACCTCCGCGCCCTCGACGCGGAACTCGGGCGCTACGAGGGCGCGAAGGTCGACAAGGCCTACCTCTACCCGGACGTGGACCTCCTCCGCCTGCGAATGCGCGACTTCGACCGGGGGCGGGTCGAGTTCCTCGCCCAGGTCGGCGAGGTGAAGCGTGCCCACGTCGCCGACCCGGAACACGTCCCAGACGCCCCCGAGCGGCCGCCGAACTTCGCGATGATGCTGCGCAACCGCATCGCCGGCGCCGACCTCGTCGACATCTCCCAGTACGAGTTCGACCGCATCATCCGCCTGACGTTCGAGCGCGACGACGGAACGACCACGCTGGTGGTCGAACTGTTCGGCGAGGGCAACGTGGCGGTGCTCGACGGGGCCGGCGAGGTGGTCGACTCGCTGCGCACCGTCCGGCTCAAGTCGCGGACGGTCGCCCCCGGCGCACCCTACGAGTACCCCGAGTCGCGGGTCGACCCGCTCGCGCTCTCCCGCGAGGCGTTCGTCGCGCGGATGGAGGAGTCGACGGCGGACGTGGTGCGGACGCTCGCGACCCGGCTGAACCTCGGCGGGGACTACGCCGAGGAGGTGTGTACCCGCGGGGGCGTCGAGAAGGGCCTCGCCATCGCGGACGCCGGCCAGGCGGTCTACGACGCGCTGTACGACGCGCTCGGCCGCATCGCCGACGACCTCCGGGGCGGGGCGTCCGATCCGCGGGTGTACGTCGAGGACGACCGCGTCGTCGACGTGGCGCCGATCCCGCTGGAGGAGCACGCGGACCTCGACAGCGAGGGGTACGACTCGTTCAACGCGGCGGTGGACGACTACTTCGCCCGGCTCGACCTCGAGGGAGAGGAGGAGATGGGGGAGGAGGCGGCCGGGAGCGAGCGACCGGATTTCGGGGCCGAAATCGCGAAACAGGAGCGCATCATCGAACAGCAGGAGGCGGCCATCGAGGAGTTCGAGGAGGAGGCGGCCCGGGAGCGCGAACGTGCCGAGCGGCTCTATGCCAACTACGACCTCGTGGACGAGGTGTGCTCGACGGTCCAGGAGGCCCGGGAGGAGGGGGCCTCCTGGGAGGAGATCGGGGAGACGCTCGCGGCGGGCGCCGAGCGCGGCATCCCCGCCGCCGAGGCCGTCGTCGACGTGGACCCCGAGGCGGGACGGGTGACGCTGGACCTCGACGGTCTGGAGATCCCGGTTGATCCGGCGGCGGGTGTCGAGCGGAACGCCGACCGCCTCTACACGGAGGCAAAGCGAATCGAGGAGAAGGCCGAGGGCGCCAGGGAGGCGGTCGCGGAGACCCGCGAGCGCCTGGAGGAGGTCGAACAGCGACGCGAGGCGTGGGCGGCCGGGGAGGTCGAGGAGGCGGAAGCCGAAGGGGAGAAAGAGGAGGAAGAGGAGGAGGAAACCGACTGGCTCGCGCGCTCGTCGGTCCCGGTCCGGGCGACCGAACACTGGTACGAGCAGTTCCGCTGGTTCCACACGAGCGACGACTTCCTCGTGATCGGCGGCCGTGACGCCGAGAGCAACGAAGCGATAGTGAAAAAGTACATGGAGTCCTCGGACCGCTTCTTCCACTCGCAGGCCCACGGCGGGCCGGCGACGGTCCTGAAAGCCACCGGGCCATCCGAACCGGCGCGGGACGTCGACATCCCCGAGGGGTCCCGGGAGGAGGCCGCGCGGTTCGCCGTCTCGTACTCCTCGGTCTGGAAGGACGGGCGGTACGCGGGCGACGCGTACATGGTGACGCCGGATCAGGTGTCGAAGACGCCAGAGAGCGGCGAGTACCTGGAGACGGGCGGGTTCGCGATCCGGGGCGACCGCACGTACTTCCGGGACGTGCCGGCGGAGGTCGCGGTCGGCGTACAGGTCGAGCCGGAGACGCGAGTGATCGGCGGGCCGCCCTCGGCCGTCGAACCCCGGGCGGCGGCGAGCATCCGCCTGCGGCCCGGCCGGTACGCGCAGAACGACGCCGCAAAGCGATGCTACCGCGAACTCCGGGGGCGCTTTGCCGACGAGTCGTTCGTCCGGAAGGTTGCCAGCCCCGACCGCATCCAGGAGTTCCTCCCGCCCGGGGGGAGCGAGATGGTCGAAGACGGGGGCTGACGCGGGGGCGGCACGGGCGGCGGGAGACTTTATGCGGCCGACGGCCGTCGGTACGGTCGATGCTGGAGGACGCCCTCTCGTTTCCGACGCGGTCGGACGACTGGGTAGGGACGATGCTCATCGGCGGCGCGTTGAGCCTGCTGGGGTTCCTGATACTCCCCGCCATCCTCGTCTACGGGTATCTCGTGCGGGTCGCGCGGGCCGGTGCCACCGGGGCGGAACCCCCGTCGTTCACCGACTGGGGCGACCTGCTGGTCGACGGGGTGAAGGTCTTCGCGCTCGGTCTCGGGGCGTCGCTGGTCGTCCTCGTACCGCTGGCCGTCGCCGCCGCGGTCGGCGGGGCCGTCGCCGGCGTGACCGGGAGCCGGACGTTCGCCGGGGTCGTGGTTCTCGGCTTCCTGTTCGTGCTCACGGTCGCGGCCCTCGTCGTCGGATACTTCCTGCCCGCGGCGCTGGCCAACTTCGCCATCGAGGACTCGCTCGCCGCCGCGTTCGACGTCGAAACCGTCGTCGACGGAGCGCTCACCGGCGAATACGCGACCGCGTGGCTGTTCGCGCTCGTGGTCGGCATCGTCGGGAACCTCGTCGGCGGCCTGCTCACCCTCATCCTCGTCGGATTCGTCGTGCTCTTCTACGCGCAGGTGGTCTCCGCCTACCTGTTCGGCCGCGGGTTCGCAATGGGGCTCGGGGAGGCGCCGGACGTCGAGGGGCCGCGGGCGCCGGGCATCGAGACGCCGACGGGGACCCCGGACGTGGCGGCCGACCGGGAGGCGGACGAGACCGGACGGGCGGGCGGCGACGTCGCCGGGACGAGCGACCGCCCGCCGGGGTCGGCGACGGGCGCAGGCCCGACCGACAGGGCGGGATCGGGGGCGGGCGAGGACACGGCCGACAGGGCGGGACCAGCAGGAGACGAGGACACGGCCGACGGGACGGAACCGGCGGACGGCGGGCCGCCGTCGGCGGGGCGGGGTGACGCCGGGGACGATCGGAACGGGAACGACCGGGAGTAGGGCGGCGCCGGCACGCCGCGCGGGGCGTCCGACGCGGCGGTGACAATCCCAAACCATGTCCCGCTCGGCACCCGACGGAAGGGCATGCGCGTTCCGAGCCGGGAGCCCGGCGAGGAGGGGCGAACGCGGATCGCGCTCGTCCCCGAGACCGTCGACGACCTCTGGCACCTCTCGCACGTCGTCGAGCCGGGCGACCTCGTCTCCGGCGACACCACGCGTCGCGTCCAGCGCGACGACGAGGCCCTGCGCGACACCGGGGGCGAGCGCGAGCACATGTACGTCACCATCGAGGTCGGGGAGGACGACGTGGAGTTCGCCCGCTTTGCCAACCGCCTGCGGATCGGGGGGACGATCGTCGACTGCTCGCGCGAGGACCAACTGGGTCATCACCACACGCTGAACGTCGAGGAGCACGACGAGGTGACGATCGAGAAGCGGTTCAAGCCCGACCAGCTGGATCGCATCGAGGAGGCCGAGGCCGCCGCCGAGAACCCCGACGTCGCCATCGCGACCG
>JBDGQA010000115.1:0-9239 GCA_042219325.1 Haloferacaceae archaeon
CAGTCGAAGATCGAGGCGCTCGCCGACGCCGGCGTCCCGGTCGGGGACACCCCGACCGAGGTCGCGGACCACGTCGCGGACGTGCTGTAGGCGGTCGGGGAAGCCGCGGTCAGCGGTAGCGGGACGGCGGAGCAGTCAGCGGAAGTCGGTGCCCGCGCCCTCGTCCTCGTCGAACCGGGCGCTCGGGTCCTCGGCGGTGTCGAACATCTCGTCGGCGTACTCCTCGGCGAAGTCGGTCTCCTCGTCGGACGACGAGTCGGTGGAGTAGGCGTCGATGCCGAGCCGCAACAGCGTCTCGGCGGCCTCCTCGCGGTTGACGAACTCGTCCTCGACGACGCGGTCGAACTCGGCCTCCAGGTCGGTAGGGAGCGAGACCTCGACGGTTGGCATGGGTGGAACCGTTTGCGGGCCGACGGCTTCAACGCGTCGGCTCCGGCCGGATCTGCGACGCCGGGGCGACCTCGCGCGTCGCCCTGTACGGGTCCGACCTCGCGCGTCGCTCCAGGACGACCCGGTCCGTAACGCCCCCGTAACTCGACCGCCGGGCGGCACGGTCCGGGCGTCGTGGCCGTCACCTACTCGCAGTCCGACTGCCGGAACTGCGACAGGCAGTCGAAGCTCGCGCCGCAGTCGAGGCACTCCCATCGCTCGCTCACCCGGTGCTCGCCGATGGCCTTCGGCCAGTCGTCCGCTGCCATGTGCCGGCCTCGACGCCGAGCGGGCATAAACGGCCCGGAGGGGGGAACGCGTCACGGCGAGGCGCGCGATGACCGCCGATCCGGACGCGACGCCGGGCCGCCCGATGGCCAAAGACTTATTCGCGGCCGTCCGACCTCTTCTGTATGGATCGCTCCGAGAAACTCCCGCTTCTCGTCGCCCTCGGCGTTATTCTCCTGACCGCCATCGCCATCTACGTGTTCGCGCTCCCGATCCTCTGCCGCATCTTCACGCACGCCCCGACGTTCTGTTGAGGGATCGGGGCGCCCCGATCCCGGCCCGCCGCTCGCCGTCCCGGCGGGCGACCGGGGCCGACCGCCGAACGGCGCGCTTATCCGTTCGGCCGTACGCCCTGGGGGTATGAACGGTCAGCCGACCTGCCGCCACGAGGGCTGTCCGGTGGCGGCCGAGGAGAAGGTCGATTTCCTCGGTCAGCCCCGGCTGTACTGCTCGTTTCACGCACACCGGGCCCGGGAACACCTGGAGGGCGACCTCGACGAGAACGTGAGCCCGGAGGTCGAACGCCGCGACGGCCTCTATCGCGAGACGGACGACGACGCCGCTCACGTCTACCCGTTCGACGACGAGAGCAACGTGGGGAACGGCTTCCTTGGCCGGCGCGTCGCCTACGGCCAGGAGGGCACCGTCAGGATCAGCATGGAGTACGCCGAGGAGAGCCCCCACAGCGAGGAGGCCGTGACGGTCGAACAGGCGGCCATCCCCGAACTGGTCGCGGGCATCGTCGAGCGCGCCGCCGAGGACCAGCACGAGGAACTCCGCGAGCAGTTCGAGGCGGCGCTCGACCGGGCGCCCTACGAGCCGTCGGAGACGGAGTCGACAGGATCGGGAGGCGACGTGAGCGCCGCCGACGCCGAGGAGCTACTGGAGGCCGACGCCGAGGACCTGGTCGACACCGGCGGCGACCGGCCCTGGCAACCCGACGAGTCGATCTGAGGGACCGACGCCGGTCGACCGGCACCGGGGCCGTTCCCGGGTGGCCGGACGTCGATCCCGCGCGGCCGTCGCACGGATTTTTTCCGGAATGCGGCTTTCTCCGAGGAAGAGACGCCCTCCGCCGGAATATCGGATGTGAGCTCTCGAACCGTCGGTTCGGCCGTGTCACGCCCTCGCGGCCGTGAAACCGGGGGCGTTCGGGTTATCTTGTGATTTACTACCGGCGGCGCTCGCTCTCTCACCATGCATCCGCCCGGACCGGTGCTCGCGGTCGTTCCGTCGTCGGTCGAACACGTCCTCCTGCTCCTCGGCTCGTTCGCCCTGTTGCTCGCTGGAGCGGAGATATTCACCAACGGGGTCGAGTGGCTCGGCCACCGCCTCGGCATCTCCGAGAGCGCGACGGGGAGCATCCTCGCCGCGGTCGGGACCGCGCTCCCCGAGACGATGATTCCCGTCATCGCCATCCTGCAGGCGGTGATGGGATCGGGGTCACAGGCCGCGGCCGACGAGGTGGGCGTGGGCGCCATCCTCGGCGCGCCGTTCATGCTCGCGACCATCGCGATGTTCATGGTCGGGGCGAGCGTCCTGTACTTCCGCGACCGCCGCTCGTTCGGGGCCGAGATGCACTTCAACGCCGACTCGACGCGGCGCGACCTGTCCTTCTTCCTCGTCGGCTACACGCTGGCGTTCGTCGCGGCGCTCGTCCCCGTCGAGTCGGTGTCGCTCGCCATCGGCGTCGTCCTCGTCCTGCTCTACGTCGCCTACGTCTACCGGTCGCTGAAGGCCGGCGGACTGATGGACGACGAGGGCCTCGACGAACTCCACCTCGGGGAGGTCGTCGACCGCGTCGCCTCGCCGACCCCGTTCGTCGGTGAGACCCGCGCCCAGGCCAACGACCCCCATCTGGTGCTCGTGGTCGGCCAGGCCCTCCTGGCGCTGGGGATCATCATCACCGGCGCCCACGTGTTCGTCGGCGAGGTACAGTGGGCCGCCCAGGAGGTGCTCCACGTTCCGGCCGCGGTGATCGCGTTACTGCTCGCGCCGCTGGCGACCGAACTCCCCGAGAAGTTCAACAGCATCATCTGGATCAGCCGGGACAGCGACACGCTCGCGCTGGGGAACATCACCGGGGCGATGGCCTTCCAGGGCACCCTCCCCGTCACGCTCGGCATCCTGTTCACGTCGTGGAACCTCACCCTGGAGTGGGGGACGGCGGGCTTCCTGAACGCGTTCTCGGTCGTCCTCGCTCTGGTCAGCGGCGTCATCCTCTACCTGCGGGCGCGCAACGCCGGCGAGGGGAACATGAACCCCAGACCCTTCCTCCTCGGTGGGGCCTTCTACGCGTTGTTCATCGTCGTCCTGCTCTATCACGTGATGGCGTTCGACCTGGCCGTGAGCGGCGGACACTGACCGGCCCCGCCCGGCCCGACCCGAGCCGGTCCCGCGTGTCGGTCACTCGGTGACGACGACGTCGGCCTCGGACGCGTACCGTCTGACGCTCCGGATGCCCCGCTCGACGCCCTGTTTGGAGGCGTAGCCCTCGCCGCTCGTCGCGACGACGTTGCCGTTCGGGGCGACGAGCCGCCAGCGCCACTCCCCGGCCCCGTCCCTGTACACCTCGAACTCCGCGGCTGCCGGCATGCGATAGTGGTGCTGAACGGAAATGTATCCCTCTTGTGGTGCGGGAACACGGGACAGGTCACGCGAGGTCGCCGACCGCCAGGCGGCGGACCCGTTCGTCGACCGCGTCCGCGACCGCCCCCGCGTCGAGGCCGTCGGTCGCGCCGATACGACCCCACTCCTCCCGGAGCACCGCGTCGACCGCCGCCTCCCGGGCGGTCCCGGAGTCGATCCCGGCGGCCGCGAGGGCGGTCGCGAGGTCATCCCCGGCGTCGGCGAGACCGACCGCGGCGGCGGCGCGCCCGGGGGACACCAGCCGCGCCGCGAGAGCGTCCGGGTCGGCGGCGTCGAACGGCGCGGGATCGGCCGCGGGCGCGTCTCCGTCGCGGACGTAGGTCGCCCACGGCCCACCCCGGCGGTCCAGGACGACGCCGGCCACCGGCCCATCGTACCAAGCCGACGCGGGCCACGCGGCGGCCTCGGGGTCGAAGTCCCGGACCCGAACCTCCCTCTCCAGTACGGGAAGCGCGTGGAGGCCGAGGCGGTCGAACGCGGCCGACGCGCGGTCGACCGGCGCCCGCCCGTCGGGTCCCACGACCGCGAGCCCGAGGACCGGCGGGAGCCGGTCGAAGTCGTAGGGAACGCCGACGAACCGGGTCGCAGTCGCGAGGAACGTGTACGCGGCCGGCGCGTCGACCGCGGCCCGGAAGCCGTCGCGGTCGAACGACTCGCGGACGTGCCGCGCAGCGAACCGGTAGCCGAGGGGAACGGCATCCGGATCGAACGTCCGCCCGTCGTCCCCGAAGTGGATGAGGCCGGCGTCGTCGAGCGCGAACCGGAGCGGGGCACCGGCGACGCGTTCGCGCAACCAGAGGTGGCCCGACGAGAGGAGGTCGTCCCGGACCGCCGCGAGCGGCGGCGGCGACTGGAAGGCGCGCACGGGCCGACGTGGCCCCACCGGGGGAAAACCCCGTCGGCGTGACCGGCTGGCGGACCCCGCGCGGATCCGGCAGCACGGCCACCACCACGGCCGTCCCCCCTATCGACGTACCGGCATTCGGCGCACGTCGATAACGATATATACCAGGCGCCGTACATCACGCGTATGCGGAACTTCGCAGAGCTCCAGAGCGACACCTCGAAGCTCGTGTTGCTCTACCTGGACCGTGTGGGGGACGCGTCGCTCCACGAGATCACGGAGCGTCTCGACCTCTCGCTTCTGACCGTCTCGGCGACGGTACAGCACCTCGCGGAGCACGATTTCGTCCGCCGACTGGAGGACACGGGACGGGTCGTCATCGTCGACGAAGCCGCACTGGAGGCGCCCGTCCTGGAGCGGGCTGCGGGTCGCTGAGGCGCCGTCGAACGGCGGTTCGGACCTGGGCCGTGCCTGCGACCGACCCTCGCGAGCGCGGACTACAGCGGACTCGGCGTCTCGACGTGTGACAGGTACGAGGCCAGGTCGGTCGTCGTGATCATGCCGACGACGCCGGCCGACTCGGAGACGACGGGCAGGTGGTGGACGTCGTGCTCCACCATCCTGTCGGCGGCCTCCCGGATGGAGTCCTGCGGGTCGGCCGTGACGATGTCGGTCGTCATGGCCGTCTCGACCGGCGCCCCGGTGGTCGAGCCGTCGGCGACGAGGCGGACGAAGTCGGTCGTGGTCACGATACCCGCTAGCTGGTCGTCCTCGACGACGAGCACGGAACCGATGTCGTTGTCGAGCATCACGCTCGCGGCCTCGGACAGGGGCGTCCCGGGGACGACCGTATGGAGGTCGGCGGACATGACCCGCGCGACGAAGATGTCGTCCATACTCCGTCAAATCCCAGCGGCGGGATAAGGGTTCGCACGCACGCGCGGAAGGCACGCGCGCACCGATCCCGCATATTGAAGGGACGGGGATCACATTCACTCCGCGTCTCACGGTCCTATGGACGCCAACGACCGCGCGATCGCGGGGTTCACCGCGATCTCGCACACGATGTTTCACGTCTACGAGCTGGCGATCCCCCTGTTCGTCGTGATCTGGCTGGACGTCTTCGCGGTGTCGCCCGCCGTGCTCGGCACCATCGTCGGCGCGGGCTACGGGCTGATCGGGGTCGGTGCCATGTTCAGCGGGGCGCTCTCGGACGTCTACGGGTCGAAGACGCTCGTCCTCGCCTCGATGGTCGGCATGGGCGGGGGGTTCCTCGTGATGAGCGTCTCGCCGTCGGTCTGGACGGTCGGGATCGGCATCCTCGTGTGGGGGGCCGGCGCCAGCCTCTACCATCCGGCAGGACTCTCGCTGCTGACCCGCGGCTCGAAGGAGCAGGGGGTCGCGCTCGCCTACCACGGGGCCGCGGGCAACGTCGGGACGGCCGTCGGCCCGTTTCTCGCGGCGGTCATGCTCACGTTCGTCGGGTGGCAGCTGGCGGCGGCGCTCTTCCTGCTGCCGGCGGTCGTCGGCATCCTGATCGGAATCCGGTTCGAGTTCGACGAGACGGCCGCCGTCGACGCGACCATCGACGGCGATCGAACGGTCGACCTGGGAAAACTGGTCCGGCAGTCGAAGGTCCTCCTCACGGGCGGGTTCCTCGTCGCGTTCGCCGTGATGATGGCCCACGGGGTGTACTCGCGGGGCGTCCTCTCCTTCCTTCCGGAAATCCTCGCGGACCTCCCGCTCTTCCGGCCGGTCGCGCTGTTCGAGCGCTCGTTCGAGCCGAGCCAGTACGTCTACGCCGGCCTCCTCTTGCTCGGCGGCGTCGGGCAGTATCTCGGCGGGACCTGGACCGACCGGGTGGCGGCGGAACCGCTCCTGATCGCCTCGTACGGCGCGCTCGTCGGGACGACGCTCCTGTTCGTGCCCGCCTCGGCGGCCGGCCTCGTCCCGCTCCTGCTCGTGTGCGGGGCGCTCGGCTTGCTGATCTACATGACGGCACCGATCAGGCAGGCGCTCGTCGCGAAGTACGCCGACGCGGACGTCCACGGCCTCTCCTTTGGCTACACGTACCTGGGAGTCTACGGCGTCGGGGCGCTCGGACCGTCGCTCGCGGGGCTGGCGCTGACCCACACCACCACGGGGGTCTTCTTCCTGCTTTTCGCCGGCGTCGCGGCGAGCGTCATCCTCCTCGGCGTCGTGCTGCTGGTCCGGGAATGGTAAGCGGCGGCACGGTGGGCGCGGGGGGACCGCCACCCGCCTCACAACAGCCGTCGGAGCCGTTCGCGCCCGTCCGCTTCCCGGCCGTCCGCGGCCTCCAGCGGGTCCCGGCCCGTCCGCCGGACCGTCTCGATGGCGTCGTCCAGGTCGTACCCGCGCTCCCGGGCGAGCCAGAGCGCGAGGACGTGCCCCGTGCGCCCGATTCCGGCCCAGCAGTGGACCACGACCGGCTCTCCCGCCGCGTCGGCGTCGCGGAGGAAGGGGACGATGTCCTCCTCCAGGGTCGCCAGGTCGACGAACCGATGGTCCGTCACGGGCGCGTGACGGACCGCTCCGGGGCCGAACGTCGCCTCGTAGGCCCCGATGAGGTCGTCGTAGCGCACGAGCTGGCGCCGGGTGAGCAGACAGCAGACCCGCTCGATGCCCCGGTCGCGGACGAAGGAGAGCCAGCCGTCGACGTCCTCGTTCGGCGTGCCGGGCGGGCCGTCCGCGGGACGGCAGGCCCCGTGGACGATCCGCTCGTCGGGCGCCGCCGGCCCGAACCGACAGGTGCCACGGCCCATGCGCGACGGTGGGAACCGGGGGAAAATAGACCCATCGCCGCGGGGGCGAAGAGAGCCGTCGTCCCGGGGCGACGGCAATCTCGCGGCGACGCGCGGGACCCCGGCGCGAAAGCGCTCAGACCGGCAAGACGAGTTCCGTCCCGTCCCGCTCGAACGCCGACGCCGTGCCGAACGGTTCGGACAGTTCGCGCATCCGGTCGCGACACCAGCGGGCCGTCTCCCCCGCGGCCGCGTGAACGCTGCAGCCCCGGATCTCGACCGGGCGGAGGCGGAGTTCCGTGACCCCATCGGCGTCCACGAGCGCCTCGAACAGGAAGCTCCGGTCGTTTCGGAGGTCCCGGTCGACCGCGTAGTCGTCGACGAAGTCGCCCGCGTCGTAGATGATCGGGGCGCCGTCGTACACCTCGATCCCCTGGAAGACGTGGGCGCTGTGGCCGTGAACCAGGTCGACGCCCCGGTCGACGAGCCACCGACCGAACGCCTCGAACTCGGGCGGCGGGTCGACGACCATGTTCGGGCCCCAGTGGAGCGAGGCCACGAGGAGGTCGGGATCGCCCTCGCGCGCCCGCCAGAGCGCCTCGCTGACGCGGTCGCGGGTGGGGTCGACCGCCGGGTCCATCTCGACGTGGGCGGTGCCCGGCCCGTCCGCGTCGGCGGCGTACTCGGGGGTGTTGTCGGTGAACGAGACGACCGCGACGTCGAGGCCGCCGACCGGAAATCGGGCGGGCGAGAGCGCCTCGTCGAGGTCCCGGCCCGCACCCGCGCGTTCGATCCCCGCCCCGTCGAGGGCGTCGAGGGTGTCGCGGAGGGCGACCGCGCCGAAATCGAGGATGTGGTTGTTGGCGAGCGCACAGCAGTCGACGCCGGCGGCATCGAGCGCCGGGACCGCCCACGACGGGTCGGCCCGGAAGTGAAACGGGCGGTGCGTGCGCGTCCATCGCTTCCCGCGCGTCGACAGGGCACACTCGAGGTTGACGAGCAGTCCGTCGAGGGCGCGGAGGCCGTCGAGCAGGTTACCCCAGACCGCCTCCGGCGGGCGGTTGCGCTGCCGCTCCTGGACCTTCCGACCGAGCATCACGTCCCCCGTCAGCCCGAGCCGGACCGTGCTAGCCATCCGCACGGGCGTTGGCGACGGACACGGAAAACGTCCCGCCCCGGCCGCCGGCGGGTGCCCGTCCGCGTCAGGAAACGGGGTGGATACCGGCCGCCGACGGCGTCACTCCAGCGCGACCACGCCGTCCGCGACGAGGTCGGCGAGGACGTCGCGGGCGTGGCCGGCCGGGGAGACGTCGGTGTAGACGTCGTGGACCTGCCCGTCGACGAGGACGAACGTCGTCCGCGCGGTCGCGCCGCCGCGCCGCCGGTCGACGCCGAACGCCTCGGCGACCTCCCCCTCCGGGTCCGCGAGCAGGTCGAACTCGATGCCGTGCTTCTCCGCGAACGCCGCGTGGGAGTCGACGTCGTCGGTGGAGACGCCGTAGACCGTCACGCCCGCGTCGCGGTACGCGTCGAGTTCCGCCGTGAACTCGGTCGCCTCGGTCGTACAGCCCGGGGTGTCGTCCCGGGGGTAGAAGTAGACGACCGTCGGCGCCTCGAAGGACGGGCTGACCGTCTCGCCGTCCTGGTTCGGTACCGACACCGCCGGTGCGGGGTCGCCGGGCTCCAGTGGCATACTGACGGATACACCGGGTACCCGGAAAACCCGTCCGGATTTATTCCCCGGGGCCGCGTACGTCCGGGCATGGACTTCACCGTCGTGCAGGGCGACATCGCCGCACAGAGCGCCGACGCGCTGGTGAACGCCGCCGGGACGAGCCTCCGGATGGGGAGCGGCGTCGCGGGAGCGCTGCGGCGCGGCGCGAACGGCCCGATCAACGAGGAGGCGATGGCGAAAGGTCCTGTCGATCTCGGCGAGGCGGCGGTGACCGACGCCTACGAACTCGACGCCGACTGCGTCGTCCACGCGGCCGCGATGCCCCACTACGGCGACGGGCGGGCGACCGAGGAGAGCATCCGGGCGGCGACCCGGAACGCGCTCGCGGCGGCCGACGACCGCGGCTGCGAGTCCGTGGTCGTCCCGGTCCTCGGCACGGGGGCGGCGCGGTTCGACTTCGAGACGGGCGCCCGGGTCGTCTGCGAGGCGATTCGGGAGTACGAGCCGACCGACCTGACCGACTGCCGGGTGATCGCCTACGGGGACGACGAGTACGAGGCGCTGCAGGCGGTGGCCGAGCGGGTGCGGTCGG
>JBDGQA010000047.1:0-9018 GCA_042219325.1 Haloferacaceae archaeon
CGCTCCACGTGCAGGGCATCCGCCCGAGCGGCTTCGAGGCCGTCTCGCAGATGGCCACCATCTTCACCGGCACCTACGGCGCCTGGTCGGGGAATCTGCTGCTGATCGCGGTGAGTTTCGCCCTGTTCTCCTCGATGTTCGCGCCGGCCTACGGCGTCTCACGCATCTGGGAGGACTCCTTTGGCCACATTGGCGGCTTCGAGAAGTACGACGTCGACCGGAAGCTCTTCTTCCGGCTCGGGGTGATCTTCTTCCTCGCAGTGCCCCTGGCGCTGAACCTGGCGCTCGAGGTGCCGCTGATCCTCTTCTCGGTCGGCGGCATCCTCTTCGCGCCCATCATCGGCCTGCTGTACCTGCTCGCCATCTACCTCTTCTTCACGGACATGCGCGAGGAGTTACAGCCGTACCGCTGGTGGGCCCTCCTGCTCGGCATCGCCGCCGCCGTCCTGACGCTCATCTCCTCCATCTCCTCCGCCATCTAACCGACTCCCTCCCCGTTCGATCGCGGACCACCGCCTGCGCGTGCCTCGGCACGCGACCGGCGTATCGAACCCATATTTGTCAGATGGGATGGGTAGGAAAGGAAGATTAGGCCGGTGGCGGTCGGCTCCGCGCGGCCGGCGCGCCCCGCCGTCGGTTCGTCGTGGCGGGGTAACCCTGTAGGTCGCCCGTCTTTGTACATTCGCACTATAGCTATCGCCGATGGCAGATGAGCGAGCGTAGCGTGACCCACGAGCGGACGATCGATCGAGACGCGTCCGATCCGCATCCCCACGACCCCGTGGCGACGCTCTCCGCGGTCGTCGTCCTGATCGGGGGGACGGTCGTCCTGCAGGCGGTCCAGTTCGATCCGGCACCGGCGCAGTTCTGGAGCGAGGCCGTCGTCGGCAGCGTACTCGTCGCCGTCGGCGGGTACAACTACTACCGCCGGGCGACCGATCGACTCGGAAGCGTCGCGGCGGCGGCGGTCGTGGCGCTGCTCGGGCTGTGGCTCATGGCGTCGTCGTTCGCCTTCGGCGCCGACCCCAGCCTGGCCGCAACCGTCGACACGTTCGGGTTCTGGGACGGCCTCTTCAGCGGCCAGCTCGCGCTCGTTCTCGGCGTCGACAGCGCCGTCAAGACGTGCGGCCGGCACCGTGACGTCCGGGAACCCGCGGACTGAGACGACGGACGCCGAACGGTTCCGGTGACAATCACCCGTCGCCTGATCGCGAACGTCGTGCGCACCCGCTCGTCTGGTCGACATCCCCACCGTTCGTCGTCGAACGCGATCACGTGCGTCGGCCAAGGGTAGGGCAGTTCCCAGCAGAGCGCGATGCCGACCCCGCCGCGGCCGTGGGCGACCGCCCGGGAGCTGGCGACGAGCGCGTCGTCCTCGCAGTCCCTCACCCCGCCTCGACGCACTCGCGGGGGTCCCGTCCGAAGTCCCGGAAGCCGTTCCACGAATCGGACGTCCAGCCGTACGTCGTCCGCGGCCACTCCACGAGGGCGAAGGTCCGCCACCAGTCGTCGCGGTCGACGTCGCGGTTCGGCGCCAGGTACGTGAGCGCCGTCCATCGCCGGCGGTCCACGGCCGGCGCAACGTGTCAATAGAAATGATGGCACCGCCGCCGGCCCGTTCCTCCGCACCGTACGGGCCCGTGCCCGTCAGCCGCCGCGCTGCGGGCCCCACCCACGATCCAGGTGCGACGCGTACTCGTCGCACAGGCCGTCCCACCGGTCGGGGAGGTCGATCTCCACCGTGGTCGGGCCGCCCTCCATCGGGCCGAGCACGGCGTTCCACGCGCCCTCGCCGCCGGCGACGATCACCTCGATGTCCGCCGGATCGTCGTGGATGCGGCTGTACACGTCGGTCAGCGCGTCGGGGTCGGGCGTCCGCCGCCTCCCGCCCGGTTCGCTGAAGCTCCCGGTCGGGGCGACGGCGTTCTCGTGGATGTACTCCTTCACCTCCCGCTTGCTCCGGTCCGACAGCACGTCGGCGTTGGCCGGCGAGATCACGTAGACTGCCCCGTCCCGGAAGCCCAGCTGTGCCGGCGTGTTGTGCACCAGCCGGGAGAGGACGCCGGTCGGGGTCTTGTTTCGGCCGTAGTTCGAACTCTGGACGAAGCAGTTGACGTTCGCCACCGTGATGGTGCTCCGCTCGGGGTCGTGGCCGCGCTCCACGTGGAACGGCTCCCAGGGCGACGCCTCCTCGTTCTCGCCCGCGACGAGGCCGTCCCTGAACGGGTTCCCGATCACGCCCATGACCTGCTCGCCGGGGTGGAGGTCCGCGGTGTTCTGCAGGACCAGGCCCAGCGCCCGGCCGATCGTCCGGTTCGACCGGAAGCCCGGGCCGAACGCGCCGGTGCCGGCGTTCACGTCGAGCGTCTCGCGTATCGGCCCGTTGAGCAGGTAGAGGTGACCCGACGAGTCGGTGCCAACTGCGGCCTCGATCATCTCGGACTCGGGGGCGACCTGGGCCCGGGCCCCGGCGATCAGGACCGGCATGTGGATCGGGAGACAGCCGGCCATCACGCCGTTGACCGCGACCGTCTCGACGGTGAGGATTCCGCCCCGGTCGCCCAGGCGTCCGAGTTCGGCCTCCGCGTCCAGATCCGTCCCCTCGAGCATCCGCTCGACCCGGTCGTCGGTCGGCGGGATCACCGGCAGGCCGTCGGTCGTCCCGGTCTCGTAGTACGCGCGGTAGACCTCGTCGATGGACTCCTCCGGCATCGTCCCTCAGTCCCCCTCCGTACCGCGTTCGTCCCCGGCGAGCGGTTCGGTGAGAGCCGCCTCGATCCCGTCCAGGACCCCCTCGTCGAGCGCCGCGCGGATCGCCTCGCGGTCGGTCGTCTCGGACCGGATCGACACGGGCCGGTGTCGGAGCGCCCGTCCCCCGTCGCGCGCGTTCGTCTCGAAGCTCAGTTCGAACGCCTCGGCGACGAGTCCCACCGCAGGCACGCCCGCCGCCTCGATGGCGTCCGTCGCCCGGGCGATGGCCCGCGTACACCCCCCGCAGTCCCCGATGGCGGCGATACAGACGTCGGTCTCCGACGCGGCCCACTCGCCGATCCGGGCGAGCGCCGCCTCGTCCCGGGCCGGCACGTGAAAGCGCTCGACGGGCGCGTCCGGATAGCGCTCCGCCATCCGCGACTGCAGGACGTCGGCCACCGGCTCCGCGGCCGGTTTCGCGTTGGTGTAGAAACCGATCCGCTTGCAGTCGAGCGAATCCACGCGTGGCGCGAGCGGCGCCAGCCCCTTCGCACGCGAACTCCCGGCCACTGGGTCCCTCATAGGTCCTCCAGCGCGGTTCGGGACAAAAACGCACCGCCGGTGACGGGGCCGTGCACCGGTCGGTCCCCCGGCCCGGACGCGTGTCGGTACGCCGGTCGACTCAGGGCGGTCGGAACGCCCGCACGGCCCCGTCCGCGGTCGTGTAGACGAGGTCGTCTGCCACGACGACCCGCTCCCCGACGTCGGTGCCCGGCAGGGTCCACCGGTCGGTACCGTCGGCCGGGTCGAGACACCGGAGCGCGTCGCCGGTGCGGACGAGTACCGTCTCGTCCGCGACCACCGGCGGGCAGGCCCGCTCGGTGGCGACGTCCGCCGTCCACGCGACGCTCCCGTCCGTCGCCGAGAGCGCGTACAGCCCGGGGCCGTCGTCGGCCGTCGCCAGGTAGTAGACGCGCTCGTCGTCGCCGCTCATCGCGAACCGTCCCACCGCTTCGACCCCCTGTGACCAGCCGTGTCCGCTCTCCGTGACCGCGCTGGCGCGGACGTTCCCGAAGAACGGGTCGGCGGCGTACACCGTCCCGTTCCGGTAGAACCGCTCCGCAGGGAAGTCGTTCCCCGACCGGGGCTCCTCCCCGAGCAGGTCGCCCGTCCCGGCGTCGAGGGTCCAGAACCTGAAGTCGTGGGTCCCGCTGGAGACGAACACGCGCCCGGCGCTCGCGAACAGCGGTCGTTCCCACGGGTCGCCGAGTTCCGTCCGCCACCGCTCGCCCCCGTCGCTTCGCGCCAGCGCCACGACGGCCGGCGGATCACCCTCCGCGAGCCAGTAGACCCCGTGTGCGGCCACGACGACGCCCACCCGGTCCGGGGTGGGGGTCCGCCACCGTTCGTCCCCGTCGCCCCCCACGAGCGCCACGATTCCGTCCGCCGTCGGCACGTAGAGGTGCTCCCCGACGACCCACGGGGCGTCGGCCGGCGCCCCGACCGATCGACGCCAGCGGCGGTCCCCGGTTCGCGCGTCGAGCGCGCGTATCCGCCCGTCGTCCCCGCCGACGTACAGGGTTTCGTCGGCGAAGACGGGGACCGAGAGGCCGGTATCGACGGCGACCTCCCAGAGTTTCGCGACGCGGTCGGTCGGCCCGGCGGCGCCGGGCGCGTAGTTGCTTCGCCCGGGGTCGGCGTCGGGCATCGGCCACGCGGACGCGACGGTGTCGGGTGGCTCCGGCTCCGGTCGGGGGGTCGTATCCGTCCGGGTTTCCGTGGCGGGTCGCGTTTCCGTCGGGGTGGCCGTCCCCGTCGTGTCGTCCGTCGGCGGTCCGGCGGTACATCCGGCGAGCGCGGTCCCCAGACCCGCCAGGAGGGCCCGTCGGGTCCAGTCGGAGGGCACGGGCGGCCGTCGCCGCTTCGGGGGAAAGTGCTTTGTGTGGAGCCGGCGGTCGTCGCACCGGCGCGTTCGCGCGCGGGTCCGGTCCCCGGTCAGGGGGCATCCCGGAGATCGTCGATCGTCCCGGCCCGGATGGCCGCGCCGGCCGCCTCGTCGGCGCGGCGCACCAGTTCGGCCTCGATGGTGGCCGGTTCGGCGCCGGTCAGCGACGTATGCGAGAGGACGACGTGGACGACCTCGGGCGGCAGTCCCGCCCGGCCGGCCGGGTAGATCCCGTAGTACGGGTGGCCGAACAGCTCGTGGACCCGCGTCTCGCCGCGCTCGTCGAACTCGTAGAGTTTGCCGAGGTCGTGGACGAGCGCGGCGGCGAGCAGCAGGTCCCGCGAGAGGCCCGCGTCCCGCCGCTCCGTCAGGCAGTCGGCGAGCGCCTCGGCGCACGCGACCACGTCGTTCACGTGGTCGACCAGCCGCTCGTCCGGCAGTCCGAGCGTCCCCTGCACGGGTGGGGACCAGGGCGCCTCGGCGAGGGTCCAGCCGGTGTCCGAAAGCGCCGTCCTCCACGCCTCGATCACCCCGGCGCGGAGGTCGTCGTCCGCGATGTGCTCGACCGCCGGGAACGCCTCCCGGACCTCGGTCTCGATGTCTCGTCTCACCCTCCCGGGGTCGCGGAGCGGGGCGATAAAGGTTGGCCGTCGGTCCCGCCCGGCGACGGGCGGCGCGTCGGGGCGTCGGACCCGGCCGACGCGCTCAGGCGTCCTGGACCCGGCCGATCACGGCGTCGGTGAACTCCGCGGTCGTCGCGTCGCCGCCGATGTCGGGGGTCCGGACGCCCGCGTTGATCGTCCGTGTCACGGCGTGGTCGACGGTTTCGGCCGCCTTCGCGGCCCCCGCGACGCCCTGTCCGCCGAGCCATTCGAGCAGGAGCGCCCCCGAGAGGATGGTCGACGTCGGGTTCGCGACCCCCTCGCCGGCGATGTCGGGCGCGGCGCCGTGTGTGGCCTGGGCCATCGCGTACCCGTCCTCGTCGTTGTGGTTGAGGCCGGGGGCGATCCCGAGGCTCCCGACGACGCCCGCCGCCTCGTCGGAGAGGATGTCCCCGAAGAGGTTGGTCGTCACGACGACCCCGTGCTCGGTCGGGTTGGCGGCGAGTTCCATCGCGAACGAGTCGACGAGGTGGGGTTCCCACGCCACGTCCGGATACGATTCCGCGACCGTCTCGACCGCCTCGAGGAACAGGTCGCCGGCGTTCCGGAGCACGTTCCCCTTGTGGACGGCGGTGACGTCCATACCGTGAGCGTCGGCGTACGCGAACGCCGCCCGGGCGATCCGGCGGGACTCCTCGCGGGTGACGACGCGGACCGACATCGCCGTGTCCTCGGTCGGCATGAACTGGCCGTCGCCGACGTGCATGTTCCGGTCGGCGAGGAATCCCTCGGTGTTCTGCCGGAAGATGGCGACGTCCATCCCCGCCGGGCCGAGGCCGTCGTACGACCGGATCGGCCGGAGGTTCGAGTAGAGGTCGAACTCCGTCCGGAACACGGGGCTCGGGTTTCCGCCGGCCGGGTCGTCCTCGGGGTACTGGCCGGAGAGGATGGGCCCGAGGAACCACCCGTCGAGCGTCCCGACCCGTTCGAGCACGAACGTCGGGACGGTCGTCCCGTACTCGTCGTACGCGTCCCACCCGACGGGTAGCTCGACGAACTCGACGTCGAGGTCGAGTGCCGAGACGACCCGCACCGCCGCGGAGACGATCTCCGGGCCGATCCCGTCGCCGTCCAGAACGCCGATCTCGAGTGCCATGCTCCCCCGTCCGATCCGTCGGCCCTTACCATTCCGGTCGATGCGAGTGATGCCCCTTTCCGGCCGTTCGCGGTGTGCCGGACGGCCGGGTCACGAGCGCGTCGGTTGCCGCGACACCGCCGCCGGACGCTCACGTCCGCCAGTCGTCGAGCCGTATCCGTTCGCCCTGCTCGGTCAGCCAGTAGAGGGTCACCACGCGGTTCGTGCCGGCCCTGACGACCCCGGAGTCGCCCTCGGTGATCCGCCCCTCCCACGTCACGTCCCGGTCGTAGCCGTCGACGCTCACCACGAGTCGGTCGGCCGACACCGTCTCCCCGCCCGCGTGCGTGATGCGCACGTGTGTGTCGTTCACGCGTTCGACCGACCACTCGACCGGCGGCCCGCCGGTCGCCCCGCCGCTCGGGGCCCCGACGAACGCGAGCACCAGCGCTCCGAGCATCAGCAGGAGTAGTACGCCGATCACGAGGCCACCCAGGTCGAGGAGCCGGTCGCCGTCGTCGCCCCCCATCATCGTCCGCCCCCGTCGGCCCGGCATCGATGCCGGCGGCTGTCACGCTCGCTCCCGCCGGCCCGGCGTCGGTGTCGTCGGCCGCACTCGCTCCCGCCGGGAGCAGCCGTCGTGGCCGTCGCCGTTCGCTGCTCGCGTCGCACGGGCGAGCCAAGGGGCCGGGTGCACAAGACGCCGACGATAGCGGTCGGCGACCCGGGGCGCGGTAGCGGCATCCCGTCCGCGGTGTGAGCGCGATGTCGGACAGGCGGACGGTGGCCCGAATCGCCAGCCTATACCGACGTCGGCCCCGAATCGGTTCGGGACGAAATCGCCCGCCAATCGGAGCCCGAAATTGATAAGTGTCCCCTACCGAAAGCGCTCGTACAAGGGGTTATGTTACCCACCACAGCGGCGTATGGCGTCCCGCCGGTCGTCGCCCAGACCGGGATCATTCCGCGGGGAACGCGGGTGTTCGTGTTCCGACGGATTTTCGAGGTGTTCCTGCTGCTGGGGACGCTGGTCGGGGTCGTCGTCATCGCGTACATGTTGTACAACGCATACAAGTATCGGGAGCGGGAGGACCTCCCCGAGGAAGACGACGCCGACCGGCCGACGCTCGGCGAACTCCCCCAGGGTGGCGGCAAGGGGAAGAAGCTGTTCACCTCCTTCGCGCTGAGCGCCGTCATCGTCATCTCGCTCATCGCCTGGACGTACGGGACGCTCCTGTTCGTCGAGAGCGGTCCCCAGCAGGCCGACATCCCGAGCGCCCAGGACCAGAACCCGGTCGAGATCAAGGTCGTCGGCTACCAGTTCGGGTGGCGGTTCGTCTACCCCAACGGCTACGAGAGCAACGGCGTCCTGCGCGTGCCGGCGGACCGGGCGATACGATTGAAGGTCACTTCCGACGACGTCTTCCACAACTTCGGGATACCGGAGTTGCGGGTGAAAAGCGACGCCATCCAGGGGCAGATGACCGAGACCTGGTTCGTCGCCGAGGAGACGGGAACGTACACCGCGCGGTGTTACGAACTCTGTGGCGCCGGCCACTCCTACATGACCGCGGACGTCAAGGTCATGCAACCGGACGCGTATCAACAGTGGTACGCCAGCACCAATAGCTCGTCATGACAGATCACGATACGGCGGAGACCGACGGCGGCACGCCCGACGGTGGGACGGTGAGCGGTGACCTTCCGGTCCCGGGCGCGGGCGAACAGGCACACGACCACGGTCACGACTTCCCGTCGACGCGTTCGATCAAGCGGTGGTTCATCACGACCAACCACAAGGACATCGGCGTCCTCTACGTGGTCACCTCGCTTTTCTTCCTCGTCCTCGGCGGCATCCTCGCGCTCCTGATGCGCATCCAGCTGTGGGCGCCGCGGACCGCGACCGAGGCCATCCTGAGTCCCGGGGCGTACAACCAGGCGGTGTCCGCCCACGGGCTCTTGATGGTCTTCTGGTTCCTCTCGCCGTTCGCCTTCGGCCTCGCCAACTACCTCATCCCGCTCCAGCTGGGCGCCAAGGACCTCGCCTTTCCGCGCCTGAACGCGCTCAGCTACTGGCTCTACCTCGCCTCCGGCGTCCTCTTCGTCGTCTCGTTCTTCCAGGGTGGGACGTTCAACGGCGGCTGGACGATGTACGCCCCGCTGAACGTCCCGACGTTCACCCCGCAGGTGGGCGCGACGACGTCGGTCCTGGCGCTCGTCCTGTTCACCGCCTCAGTCACCGTCTCGTCGGTGAACTTCCTGACCACGATGCACCGTATGCGCGCCGAGGGCCTGACCCTCCGGAACATGCCGCTGTTCTCGTGGTCCATCCTCCTGACCGTCTGGATGATGCTCTTCGCGTTCGCGGCCCTGCTCGCGGCGCTGATGATCCTCTCGGCCGATCGGATGCTCGGCACCACCTACTTCAGCCTACAGTCGCCCGCGGGGTCGCTCCTCTGGACCCACCTGTTCTGGTTCTTCGGCCACCCCGAGGTCTACATCGTCTTCTTCCCGGCGCTCGGCGTGATGGCCGAGACGTTCCAGACGTTCACCGGGCGTCGGATCGTCGGCCGCAAGTGGTTCGTCGCGGCGATGGTGCTCGTGGCGCTCCAGAGCTTCGTGGTCTGGATGCACCACATGTTCCT
>JBDGQA010000068.1:0-8818 GCA_042219325.1 Haloferacaceae archaeon
GGAGGGGTACAACGTCGTGATGCAGGGCGACGTGACCGAGATCATCAACATGACGGCCCGGGAGCGCCGGGAGATCGTCGACGAGATCGCCGGCGTCGCGGAGTTCGACGCCAAGAAGGAGGACGCCTTCGAGGAACTGGAGACCGTCGAGGAGCGCATCGACGAGGCCGACCTCCGGATCGAGGAGAAGGAGGAGCGCCTCGACCAGCTCGCGGAGGAACGCGAGACCGCCCTTGAGTACCAGTCGCTTCGCGACGAGAAGGCGGAGTACGAGGGGCACCTGAAGGCCGCCGAACTCGAGGCCAAGCGCGGGAAACTGGAGGGTGTAGCGAAGCGGATCGAGGCCAAGGAGCAGGACCTCGTGGACCTCCGCGCGGACCTCGACGAGCGCCAGGCACGGGTCGACGACCTCGAAGCCGAGCACGAGGAGCTGACGCGGGAGATCGAGCGCAAGGGCGAGGACGAACAGGTGCGCATCCGCGGCGAAATCGAGGAGATCAAGGGGGAGATCAGCCGCCTGGAGGGGGAGATCGACGCGGCCGAGGAGCGGATCGAGGACGCCGAGACCGACCGCCGCGAGGCGTTCGTCGACCTCGACGCCAAGACCGAGCGCATCGAGGAGCTAGAGGAGGAGATCCGCTCGGTCAAAGTCGAGAAGGCGTCGGTGAAGTCCGACCTGGCCGACCGCCGGGAGGCCCTGGCGGATGTCGAGGCCGAAATCGACGACGTCGACGCCGAGTACGACGAACTGAAGGCCGAACTCGCCGACCTGGAGGAGCGAAAGCGGGAACTGAAAGAGCGCCGCGCCGAGCGCCAGCGCGAGCAGGACCGCCTGATCGACGAGGCGCGCCGACGGTCCAACGAGCTAGAGGAGAAGCGGGCGGCCCTGGAGGCGGCCCACGAGCGCCTCCCGGACCTCCGGGCCGAACTGTCGGACCTCCACAGCGAACTCGACAAGGCCGAGCGCAACCGCGAGACGATTCGAGACGCCATCACCGACCTGCGCGAGCGCAAGGCCGACCTGCAGGGAGAGATCGAGTCCGTCGAGGACGACCTGCGGGCCAAGCAAAACGAGTACGCCGAACTCGAGGCCCGCGCGGACAGCGCGGGTGACGACTCCTGGCCCCGGTCGGTCACGACGATCACGAACGCCGGCATCGACGGCGTCCACGGCCCGGTCGGCGAACTCGGGAGCGTCCCCGCGGAGTACGCGACCGCCTGCGAGACGGCCGCAGGCGGGCGACTGGCGAACGTCGTCGTCGACGACGACGGCGTGGGCGCGGCCTGTATCGACCGCCTGAAATCCCGCAACGCCGGGCGGGCGACGTTCCTCCCGCTGACGGAGATGGACGACCGCGGGTTGCCGTCGCTCCCCACCCACTCCGGGGTCGTCGACTTCGCGCGGAACCTCGTCGAGTTCGACGACCGGTACGCCGGCGTGTTCTCGTACGTCCTCGGATCGACGCTGGTCGTCGAGGACATGGACGCCGCGCGGGACCTGATGGGCGACTACCGCCTCGTCACCCTTGACGGCGATCTGGTCGAGAAGTCGGGGGCGATGACCGGCGGGAGCGGCGGCGGCTCGCGGTTCGCGTTCTCCAAGTCCGGCCGCGGTCGGCTCGAACGGCTGGCCGAGGAGATCGACGACCTGGAGGGCCGCAGGCAGGACCTGGAGTCCGAACTCCGCGAGGTCGAGGACCGCATCGACGACGCTCGCGAGCGGGAGGCCGACGCCGGCGAGCGGGTCCGCGAGGTCGAGGCCGAGATCGAGGACGCGGAGGCCGAGATCGAGGACACGGAGGCCGAGATCGGAGATCTGGAATCCGAGATCGACGATCTGGAGGCCGAGCGCGAGGACGTCGACGAGGAGATGGGCGAGATCGAGGCCGACCTATCCGAGATCGAGGCCGAACTCGACGGGGTCGAGACCGACATCGAGTCGGTGAAGGCCGACCTCGCGGACTCCCGGGTGCCCGAACTGACCGAGCAGGCCGACGAGATCCGCGACGAGATCGACGACCTGGAGGACCGGGCCGACGACCTGGACGCCCGGCTGAACGAACTCGGCGTCGAGAAGGAGTACGCCGAGGAGGCCGTCGAGGACCTGGAGGCCACCGTCGAACGGGCCGAGGAGCGGAAGGGCGAGGCCGAGGAGCGGATCGAGGACCTCGAAGCACGGATCGCGGAGCGCGAGGACGAACTCGAGGGGAAGCGCGAGGCGGTCGCGGACCTGGAGGAGGACCTCGCGGACCTCAAGGCCGGGCGCGAGGACCTGGCGGCGACCCTGCGCGAGGCCCGGTCGGCCCGCGACGAGGCGGCGGAGCGGGTGCGGGAGGCGGAGGACGCCCTCGCGGACCTGGAGGAGCGCGCCGAGCGCCTGGAGTGGGAGATCGAGGAACTGGCCGACGAGGTCGGCGACTACGACCCCGACGAGATTCCCGATCACGACGAGGTGGAGGCCGAGATCGACCGGATCGAAGGGGAGATGGCCGACCTCGAACCGGTCAATATGCTCGCCATCGACGAGTACGACGAGGTCGAGAGCGCCCTGGACGACCTGCGCGAGCGCCGGGACACGCTGGTCGAGGAGCGCGACGGCATCGAGGAGCGGATCGACCGCTACGAGGCCCGCAAGCGCGAGACGTTCATGGACGCCTTCGAGGCCATCGACGAGCAGTTCCGGGACGTGTTCGCACGGCTATCCGACGGGACGGGCGAACTCCATCTGGAGGACGAGAGCGACCCGTTCGACGGCGGGCTGACGATGAAGGCCCGGCCGGCGGACAAGCCGGTCCAGCGGCTGGACGCGATGAGCGGCGGCGAGAAGTCGCTGACGGCGCTCGCGTTCATCTTCGCCATCCAGCGGCACAACCCGGCGCCGTTCTACGCCCTCGACGAGATAGACGCCTTCCTCGACGCCGAGAACGCCGAGCGAGTGGGCGAGATGGTCGACGACCTCGCGGGCCAGGCGCAGTTCCTCGTCGTCTCGCACCGCTCGGCGCTCCTGGAGCGCTCCGAGCGGGCCATCGGCGTCACGATGCAGGAGGACAACGTGAGCGCCGTGACCGGCATCGACCTCTCGGCCCCCCCGGAGGCCGCCCCCGACGGCGGCGACGCCGACCCCTCGGACGGCGCGGACGGCGCGGACGGCGCGGACGGGGAGGTGCGGGCCGGTGACTGAGGTCCCCGACGCCGTCGGCGCCGTCGCGGCCGACGCGCTCGACGACCGGGAGGCCGACGACGACGAGGTCGAGCCGGTCGAACTGCTCGTCCAGCTCGCCGAGGAGGGCGAGATCGAGCCCTGGGACATCGACATCGTGGCGGTCACGGACGCCTTCCTCGACCGGCTGGAGGCGACCGACCTCCGCACCTCGGGCCGGGCGCTGTTCTACGCCAGCGTCCTCCTGCGGATGAAAAGCGACGAACTCGTCGCACCGGAGGAGCCCGCGGAGCCGGAGGAGTCCCGCCCCGAACCGTGGGAGGTGGCGATGAACGGGGGCGCGGCCGCCCGGGAGGGGGAGCACGCCCCGGAGCACGACCCCGTGGCGGCCCTCGACGAGGAACTCGACCGCCGGCTGGAGCGCAAGCACGCCCGGGGGTCGCCGGAGACGCTCGACGAACTCGTCCGGGAGCTCCGCGACGCCGAGCGCGGGGCCTGGTGGAAGGAGTCGCGCACCTACGACACCGACGGGCCGTCGTACGCCCGTGGCACCCAGACGCTCGACTACCGCGCCGGCGACGACCGCCGCGCGGGCGGCGAGCCGACGGCCGCCGAGGTGACGGGTGCGACCCACGGCGAGGACATGGACGCGGCCACGGACGGCGTGCGCGCGGCGCTCGACGAGCGGTACGGGGCCGGCCGCGACGATGTGCTGTTCGCCGAGGTCCGCGACGCCGGCGGCGCGCCGGTCCACACCTACCTCGCCCTGCTCTTTCTCGCCCACCGGGGCGCCGTCCGCCTCCGGCAGGACGACCTGTTCGGCGACCTCTGGATCCGGCCCGGGCCGGACTGGTCGGCGCCGTCGGACGGAGCGGTCGACGGTGACGGGGTCGCCGCCGATGGCACGACCGCCAGCGCGGACGACGACTGACGGGCGCTCGGCGAGTGCCGACCGACAGGTGCTCGGCGAATGCCGACCGATGATCGCCGGAACCCGCTCAGATCACGACCCCGGACCGGAGGACGGCGATGAGCACTGTCAGCACCGGAACCGAGACGAGCGTCGTGACGAGGACGACTGCACCGGCGTACTGCGGCAGCGGCAGCCCGTCGACGGTGGCGTCGCCGGCGAACTCCGTCAGGAGCACGAGCGGGAAGACCGCCGTCGGCATCGACGACTGGAGGACGAACGTCCGGGCGACGCCGGCCGGGTCGATGCCCAGCGCGAACGCGACGCCGACGGCGATCGGCGGGGCGACCGCCATCCGCAGGACGGTCGGCTCGGCGACGCGGTGCAGGGCCGCGCCGAGGTCCGCGCGCTCTAGCTGGACACCGAGCACCAGCAGCATGACGGGGATGGCGGCGTCCCCGACCAGCCGGACGGTCCCCATGAGATTCGTCCCGGCGGGCGGGAGCACGCCGAGCCAGCGGGCCACGAGCGCGGCGACGACGGCGTAGAGCAGCGGCAACTCCAGGACGCGCCGGGCGCCGGTTCCGCCCCGCGACCCGCCGCTCCAGGCGGCCACGTAGACGCCGACCGAGAAGAGGAGCATCGCCTGCGCGACCAGGTAGACCACGGCCGTCGACCGCCCGACGTCGCCGAACGCGAACGTCGACAGCGGGAGCCCGTAGTTGCCGGTGTTCCCGAACGCCGTCACGAGCACCAGCGCGCCGATCAGGGCGTCGTCGTGGCCCCGGAGGCGGCCGACCGCCGCGGCGACGGCGCCGACTGCGACGGCGACGGCGCCGACGCCGACGGCGACGCGGAGGATGGTCCCCGCGCCGACCGCCGTCGTGGCGAGGCTGTGAAAGACCAGGGCGGGCGCGAGGACGTACACGACGACGGTGTTCAGCGACCCCGGATCGACGTCCGTGTGCCGCCCCAGGACGGCCCCGACGCCCGCCAGGGCGACCACCGGCAGAACCGCCGTCGCGAGGATGCTCGCGAGCCCCATGGCCGGGGTCACCGACCGGCGGATCAGGAGGGTTTCGGTGTGGGCCCGCGCGAACGGTCCCCCGGTCGCCCCGGCCGGGCGGCGCGCCAGCAGTCCCGGTGGCTCTCCCCGTCGGCCGTCGGGGTCACCTTACCCGTCGGAGTCGCCCTCCCCCGACGGCACCGCGACCGGCCCCGGGGACTTTTGTCCTCCTGGCCGTGGGGCGTTCCATGGACGAGACCGACGGCGAGACCGGAGCCGATGCCCGGACGACCCGCGCCGGCGTCGTGGACGCGTTCGCGGCCGAACCCCTCGCCGGCGCGCCGGTCGGCGTGGTGCCCGACGCGGGCGACGTCGACGACGGGACGGCTCGGGCGCTCGCGCGCGAACTCGGCGGTGGCGGGACGGCCTTCGTCGACCCGGCTGACGGGCCCGACGCCTCCCGACGGCTGCGATACGTCCCGGCCGGCGTCCATCGTGGCGACCGCGCCCCGGCGAGCAGGGAGGCGGACCCGGGCGACGGCGGCGATACGGCTCACAGCGGGAACGGGGAGACGGCGGGAGAGGACGCGGAGACCGAACCAGCGGACGACGAGGCGGCCGAACCCCCGATCCGTGCGCTGGTCGCTGCGGGCGCGCGCCTGCTGGCGGACGACCGCATCGACCCGGGCGATCACGCCGTCGAGACGGCCGCCGGCGTCGTCGACGTCTCCCTGACCGCCGACGGCGTGGTGTGGGTCGACCGGCCCGAGCGGTGCGTCGAGACGGTCGACCCCGACTACGACCGCGTCGGGGACGCGCTGGGCATCGACCCCGCCGCCCTCCGCGACGTGGGCGCCGACCTGTCGACCGCGGTGGCGTCGGTCGGCCGCCCGTTCCTGGTCGTCCCGGTGAACTTCCTCTCGCACCTGAGCGGCGCCGACCCGGACGGCGGCGCGGTCGCGGCCCTGGCCGACACGTACGACGTCGCGGGCGTCTACCCCGTCACGTTCGACGCCGTCGACGCCGACGCGACGCTCCACGCCCGGTGTTTCTGCCCCACTGCTGGCGGCGCGTTCGAGGACCCCGTCACCGGGGCCGCGGCCGGCGCCGCCGGGGCGTACCTCGGCGCGGTCGACGCGTTCGACGGCGACCCGCCGGAGGAACTCCGGGTCGAGCAGGGGTACTTCGTCGACCGGCCGGGCGTGGTCCGGGTGCGCGTGACCGACGGGGGCGTGCGCGTCGGCGGCGGCGCGGTCGCGGCGCTCGACGGCCGGGCGACCCTCCCGGCCGGCGACGACGACGACATCCTGGTGGCGTAGCCGGCCACCGCCGCCGCCGACATCCTGGCGGCGTAGCCGGCCGGCGTCGGCGTGCCCCTCGCGTCGCCCGGCCGTCCTCCGACACCGATAAGCGCCCGGCCGGAGTAATCGCGTCCGTGTCACGCGGTCGACCGCCGTCCGCCCGCCCGAACCGTCGCCCCCAGTCGTTCGATCGGGTCCTCTCCTCGATGTGTACCGAGCCGCTTCCGGCGGCGCGACGGGCGGCCGAGCAGTTCCTGGCCGCCAACCCCGGCGATCCGGAGACGTACCCGGCAGTCGCGGACCTGGAGGAGCGGGCGGTCGGGACCCTCGGGGCCATCGCGGGCCTCGACGACCCCCACGGCTACGTGACGAGCGGGGGGACGGAGGCGAACGTCCAGGCCGTCCGCGCCGCCCGTGACCTCGTCGCGGCCGACGATCCGAACGTCGTCGCGCCGACGAGCGCCCACTTCAGCCTCCGGAAGGCGGCGGCGCTCTGCGGCGTCGAACTCCGGACGATCCCGACGGCCGCGGGCCGGGCCGACCCGGCGGCGGTCCGGGCGGCCGTCGACCAGGACACCGTCCTCGTGGTCGCCGTCGCCGGGTCGACGGCCCGTGGGCGGGTGGATCCGGTACCGACGCTCGGCGCGGCCGCCCGCGACGCCGGCGCGCAGTTTCACGTCGACGCCGCCTGGGGCGGGTTCTACCTCCCCTTCACCGACCACGACTGGAGTTTCGCCGACGCCCCCGTCGACACGATGACGATAGACCCGCACAAACTGGGGCGGGCGCCCGTCCCCGCGGGCGGCTTCCTCGCCCGCGAGGCGGCGACGATGGACGCGCTGGCGGTCGAGACGCCGTACCTGGAGAGCCGGTCGCAGGCGACGCTGACCGGCACCCGGAGCGGCGCGGGCGTCGCCGGCGCCGTCGCCGCGATGGACGCCCTGTGGCCGGACGGGTACCGGGCGGCCCACGAGCGCTCGACCGCCGACGCCCGGTGGCTCGCGGACGCGCTCGCCGACCGCGGCTACGAGGTGGGGCGGGGCGACGACCTCCCCCTGACGACGGTCGACCTCCCGGACCGGCTGTTCGCGGCGCTCGGAGACGAGGGCTGGCGGCTCTCGCGGACGGAAGCCGGCGAGGTTCGGGTGGTCTGCATGCCCCACGTCACCCGCGAACGGCTGGAGCGGTTCGTCGCCGACCTGGACCGGCTCTCGGACCACACGGTTTAGTAGCACGGCTCACCTCTCGACGACGAACGCGCGTGTCGCTCCCGCCCCTCCCTCTCGATGCCGTCGCTCCGGTCCTCGCCAACCCGCTGTTCCTCCCACCGGGCCCGTTCGGCGCGGGTGGCAGCGGGTGGCTCCCGACCGCGTCGGCGCCCCCGGTCGGGTCGGTGGTGACCGTGCTCGACGGCTGGCTGGCGGGGGCGGTGCGGACGGCCACCGGGTGGCCCGGCCTGGGAATCATCTTCGTCTACTCGTTTCTCATCGCGTTCGTGCTGCCGGGCGTGAGCGAGGTCGTTCTCCTCGCGCCGCTGGACCTCGGACTGCCGTACGGCGCGCGGCTGACCCTCATCATCCTCACGAGCGCGGTCGGGAAGGCGGCGGGGAGCGTCCTCGCCTTCCACATCGGGCAGGAGGCCAAGCAGGCCGGGCCGGTCGTGCGGGCGCTGCGCCGCTCGCGGTTCGACGTGATGGAGTGGTCACAGAAACGGACCGTCGAACTCGCCCGCCGGTACGGCTACGTGGGGCTCGCGCTCGCCCTCTCGGTTCCATTCTTTCCGGACACCTTCTCCATCTACGCGTTCGCGGTGCTGGAGGAGGACTACGTCCGGTTCGCGGCGGCGACGTTCACGGGCAGCGTCGGCCGCCTGCTGGTGACCCTGGCGCTCGCCGGCGGCGCACTCGTGGTGTTGTAGGCGGTCCGCGGCCGCCCCGCCGTTTCGGCGCCCGGAACCAGCGCGTTTTAGACCCTGATGGCCCTTCGCGTAGGTATGAGCGACGAGAGCCACGAGGACTTCCCGACGTCGGCCCCCGCGGTGGTGACCTGCGGGTTGCCGTACGCCAACGGCGACCTGCACATCGGCCACCTGCGGACCTACGTCGGCGGCGACGCCTACGCCCGGGCGCTCCGGAAACTCGGCCAGGAGACCGCATTCGTCTGTGGCTCTGACATGCACGGGACGCCCGTGGCCGTCAACGCCGAGGAGGAGGGCGTCACCCCCGAGGAGTTCGCGCTGCGCTGGCACGAGACCTACGAGGAGACGTTTCCGGAGTTCGGCGTCGAGTTCGACAACTACGGCCACACCCACGACGAGACCAACACCGCGCTGACCCGCGACATCGTTCGGACGCTGGTCGAGAACGGCCTGGTCTACGAGAAGGATATCATGGTCGCCTACGACCCGGTCGACGACCAGTACCTCCCCGACCGGTACGTCG
>JBDGQA010000022.1:0-8662 GCA_042219325.1 Haloferacaceae archaeon
GGATCACGATGTCGGTGAACTCCGTCATGTTCTGCATCTTCGCGCCGGCGTCACACGCGGCCTTGATGAGGCCGGAACAGGCCTCCGGGCCGTTTGCGACGAACAGCCCCTCGCTGTCCTGGGACTGCTTGTAGTCGACGTCGAGGTCGTCGAGGACGGACTGGGCGGGGCTCCGGACGGTTACCTTGTTCATCAGGAAGCCGCCGAGCCAGAACCCGCCGCCGAGGTAGTTGTTCTTTTCGACGACCATCGTCTGGACGCCGCGCTCGGACAGCTCCTTCGCGGCCATCAGGCCGGAGGGACCGCCGCCGACGATGATGACGTCGCTGTCGGAGAAGTCCATGAACTCCTCGGTCCACTCCTGACCGATGGCCCGCGTAACTTCCGCCTCGCCAACGTCGCTGAATTTCTCGAACTCCTGATCTGCGCTCATACCACCAGGTGTTACAACTGGGTGTGAGAAATAGGTTACGATGAACGGCGGCGGGTGGGTATATGGGTTTCCGGGCGGATAGCGGGGGTATGGACGACGAAATCGGCGGCGAAGCCCTGGAGTTCGTCGCCCCGCAGTTCCGATTTGGCGACAGCGCCGTCGCGGCGCTGCCCGGGGTCCTCGACCGTCTCGGGATGGAGCGGCCGCTGGTCGTCACCGACGATGGGGTGGCGGCGGCGGGCGTCCTCGACACGGCCCTCGCCGCCTACGACGGCCCGCGCGAAACCTACCGCGCCGCGACCGAGCCCTCGACCGACGACTTCGGGGACGTTCCGACCGGCGCCGACGGCGTCGTGGCGGTCGGCGGCGGGTCCGTCCTCGACACCGCGAAGGTCGCTGCGCTCCGCCTCGCGGGCGGCGGGCCACCTGCCGACTACCTCGGCGTCGGGAAGGTCTCGCGGGACCCCGTGCCGCTCGTCGCCGTCCCGACGACCAGCGGCACCGGCTCCCAGTCCACCCAGACGGCCGTCCTCGCCCACGAGGGGGTAAAGCGCGGCATCAGCGACGAACGCCTCCGCCCCGACCGCGCCCTGGTCGATCCATCGCTCACGTACGACCTGCCGCGCGGGGTGACCGCGCGCGCCGGCTTCGACGCGTTCGTCCACGCGCTGGAGTCGCTGACCGCTCGCGACTACCGCCGGGTTCCGCCCCGCCCGATCACCTACCAGGGCGCGAACCCCGTCTCGCGCCCGCTGTCGCGCCGGGCGCTCGGCCTGGTCCACGGCTCGCTCGAACGCGCGACCGCCGACGGCACCGACCGGGCGGCCCGCCGCGCGATGTCCCTCGGGTCGCACCTGGCCGGCCTCGCGTTCTCGAACGCCGGCCTCGGGGCGGTCCACGCGCTCGCCTCCGCGGTCGGCGGCATGGTCGACCGGCCCCACGGCGACTGCCTCGCCGCGTCCATCGAACCCGGCCTCCGGTACAACCTACCCGTGCGTCGCGACGCCTACGCCGACGTCGCCCGCGACCTGGGCGTCGGGGACACGGCCGCGGCGCTCGTCGCGGAGTGTGCCCGCCTCCGTGACGCCCTCGACCTCCCCGACTCCTTCGCGGCCGTCGGCCTCGCCGCCGCCGACCGCGAGGAACTCGTCGGCCGGACGCTCGTCCAGGAGCGCCGCCTGGCGACCAACCCCCGCGAGGTCACGGACGACCTCCGGGACGCCATCGAGTCGCTCTGAGTCGTCCCGATCGATCCGACAGCCATTTTTCCCGCCCGTCCGAAGCCGTTCCGATGACGCGGCTCCCCGCGGTGATACCATGAACATGCTCGTCGACGGCGAGTGGACGGTGGACGCCTCCGAGTCGACCGACGAGGAGGGCGAGTTCGACCGCCAGGAGACCACCTTCCGGAACCGGATCGGCGAGGACGACCGGTTCCCGGCCGAGGCCGACCGGTATCACCTCTACATCTGCCGGGCGTGCCCGTGGGCCCACCGGGCGGCGATGACCCGCCGGCTGAAGGGGCTGGAGGACGTCGTTTCGCTTTCGCTGGTCCACCCCGAGCGGTACGACCAGGGCTGGGAGTTCTCCGAGGAGCACGCCGACCCGCTGTACGGGAAGGAGTACCTCCGCGAGATCTACACCGAGGCCGACCCGGACTTCACCGGCCGGGTGACGGTCCCGGTCCTCTGGGACACGGAGCGCGAGACCATCGTCAACAACGAGTCGGCCGAGATCATGCGGGACCTCGACGTCGCCTTCGACGACCTCGCGACGCGGGACGTCGACCTCTACCCCGAGGGCTACCGCGACGAGGTCGGCCGGCTGATCGACGAGATATACGAGCCAATCAACAATGGGGTCTACCGCGCCGGCTTCGGCGACACCCAGGAGGTCTACGACCGGGCGGTCGACGATCTGTTCGACGCGCTCGACCGCTGGGAGGCGATCCTCGACGACCAGCGATACCTCGCCGGCGACGTCCTCACCGAGGCCGACGTCGCCATGTTCGCCACCCTGGTCAGGTTCGACCACGTCTACCACACCCACTTCAAGTGCAACCGGCGGGCGATCCACGAGTACGACAACCTCTGGAACTACACGAAGGAGCTCTACCAGCTCCCGGGGGTGGCCGAGACGGTCAACCTCGACCACATCGTCCGTCACTACTACCGCAGCCACGGCGACCTCAACCCCAAGCGCCTCGTCCCCACTGGCCCCGACATCGACTTCACCGAACCCCACGACCGCGACCGCCTGTCCGGCGGTCCGCCGGACGCGCTCCTCCCGAGAGCCTGACCGGCCGCGGCAGTTCCCCCCCACGACTTCTCTCTCGCGCCGCGCGTCGCCGGGCGCCCGACGGGCACGCTTCGCGCCACCTCGACACCGGGGACACGTCCACCCCGTGTCAGCCGGGCGTCGGACGACGTGTGCGTTTCTGCAGACGAAACGATCCGGGGCGAAGGTCTAAGCCGCTCGACCGCCTATGTTCGGGGTGCGCCCGGCCGGAGGCGTGTGAGAAGTGTCCGGCGTGGGGCACGGGCTATGCCCCGGTCACCGCTCCGGCGGTGACGATCCGACCGCGGGAGTCACCCGCGATCCTGTCATGGTACCGCCCGCCCGGAGGCGGTCAGTATCCGGGTTTTCGTCGTCCGGCATGTGTTTTGTGGTCGTGACAGTCGCGTCGACGGCACCGGCCGAACTGTCATGGGCGTCCGTCCCCGACCGACCCGCATGGACGCGCGGGACGTCCTCGCTCGCCCCGTCCCGCCCCGCGGGTCACCGACCGGTCGCTCCTCGCCCTCGTGTCCCGGTCGCCGGGGCTTCCAGTGTGACGTGGGTCACGCGGGTCGAGGTGCCCCGCCGTCCGGACCTCGGGCAGTACGTCGCGACGCCGGTGAGCGGGCTCTAGTCGGTGCTGTCGGTCGGCCCGTTTCCGGTGCCATCGTCCAGCGCGTCCGGTTCGTCCTGCTCGCGACCGACCCCTTCCCGAATCGCTCGCTCGGCGTCGGCGCGAGCCGAGTCGGCGTCGAACGACCGGACGACCTCCCGCAGGCGGTCGTCGGGGGCGTCCGCGAGGGCACGGGCGTGACTGGCGACGTTCGGCACCGCGCGGAGCACGTTGTCGACGATGGGGATGGCCGCCGCTCGCGCCGACCGCGAGAGCGGATTGAGGTCGATCACGATTTCGACCTTCCCGAGGTCCGCGAGCGCGGCCGCCCGGTCGCCGTCCTCCAGGGGAACGAGCACGGTGTCGGCGGCGGCGATGCCGTCGGCGTCGACGCGGGCGCGGTCGTGTGACAGGCCGGGGATCCGCGCGTCGCCGGCCAGCCCCTTCACCTCCCGTGCGCCGTGTTCGCGGAGGTGGTCAGCGATGGCCGCCATCCGCTCCGGCGTGCGGTGGAACAGGTTCACCTCGATGTCCGCCCCGGTCGCGGCGGCCAGGTCGACGATTCCGTCCGGGACCAGGGCGGCGACGTTCCCGTTGACCGAGAGCACCGGCCGTTCGGCGAGCAGGAGTTGCGCCGCGGCGGCGCGCGCGGCCCGGTCGGCGCTCGGAATCGTCCGCTCGCCGAGCAGGTAGTCGAACGCCTCGCCGCGGCCCTGCGCGACGAGTCCCTGCAGGCTGGTGATCCCCGCCTCGACCCCCGCCTCGATCCGGTCGCGGGTCACGAGCGACTCGTACCGGGGGTGGTCCTCGGGGACGTGCGATCCCCCCTCGGCGTCCGTCACCTTCCCGTCCGCGTCGCCCTCCATCGCCTTCGACTCGGCGCGTCCCCGGCTAACCGCTTTCGCTTCGGTCGTCCCCGACGCCTGCCTCGTCGTCCTGCCGGCCCGCCCCCCCGTCCTCGACCAGTGTCGCGCCGCACGGGTGGATCGAACAGACCGACGGCTCGTAGCCGGCGTCGCTCAGCGCCGTCCCGACCGCGAACGCCGTGTCCCCGAGCATCGCCATCGCGGCCGTCCCGCCGGCCGCCTCGGCGTCCGCGATGGCATCGCCCGCCCGTTCGGTCAGCAGCCCCGCCTCCTCGGCGAACCGTCGGGAGAGATCCACGAACCGGTCGAGCGTCGGGCGCTCCCGCAGGCGGTCGAGCGCCGCCTCCCCCGCCCGCGTCAGTCGGTCCGTCTCCCCGCCGACGACCTCCCCGGTCGACACCTCGCCGAAGGAGACGTACTCGACCCGCCGCTCCGAGCAGACGGGGATTCCGTCGAGGAGGCCGTGCCCGGGCGCGCCCGGTTCGAGACGGATCGGGGCGCGGCCCCGCGCCTGCGCGACGACGTCCCCGAGGCCCGTCCCCGCCTCGACCTCTGCTCGGTGCGCCAGGCCGACGAGGTCGTTCTCCGAGCGGCCGGCGTCGAACGCCGCGTTGGCCGCGAGCGCGGTCCCGAGCGCCGCCGCGCCGGAGACGCCAAAGCCCGCCCCGACCGGCAGGTCGCTCTCGATCCGGACCGCCGCGCGTCCGTCGAAGGCGCCGAGTACGTCCCGCACCGGTGCCACGTCGGCCCGGCGGCCGTCGAGCCACACGCCCTCGCCTCCCGCCCCCACTGGCTCGACCCGGACGCGCACCTCGTCGGTCAGGGTGAGTCCCGCCCCCCGGGACCCCGCGACGCGCGGGTCGGGGTCGCGGTGGACGCTGAAAAAGCCCGTCACGTGGCCGGGGGCCGCCGCGACGGCGGCGCGTCCGTCGTCGGTCATCGTCCGTCGGGAGTCCGGCCGGCGACTAACGGCTTGCGGTCCGGTCGGGGCGGTTCGGCAAGGGAGTCTACGGGGAGAGGCGCTGACGATCCCGCGGGAATATGACCGCCTCGCGGATGTTCGACAGGCCGAGCATCGTCATCACCAGCCGCTCGACGCCGTAGGCCCACCCGGCGTGGGGCGGCATCCCGTACCGGAAGATCTCGGTGTAGTAGGCGAACTGATCGGGGTCGAGCCCCTGCTGTCTGAACCCCTCGACGAGTTCCTCGTAGCGGTGTTCGCGCTGCCCGCCGGAGACGAGTTCCATCCGCGGGTGCATCAGGTCGAACCCCTTCGAGACGTCGGGGTCGTCATCGTAGTCCTGGATGTAGAACGGCTTGATCTCCGAGGGCCAGTCGGTGACGAAGTAGTGCCCGCCGACCTCGTCGCCGAGGGCCTTCTCGGCCTCCGTCGAGAGGTCGTCGCCCCAGACGAGTTGCTCCTCGAGGTCGCCGGTCGCGTTGACCCGCTCGATGGCCTCCTCGTAGGTCAGGCGCGGGAACGACTCGTCCGGGACGGCGAACTCCTCGGCGAGGTCGAGCGTCTCCAACTGGTCGGCGCAGTTCTCCGCGACCCCCTCGTAGGCGGCCCGGAGCGTCCCCTCGCAGACGTCCATCGCCTCCCCGTGGTCGACGAACGCCGACTCGAAGTCGATCATGGTCGCCTCGTTGAGGTGGCGCGGGGTGTTGTGCTCCTCGGCGCGGAAGATGGGGCCGATCTCGAACACCCGCTCCAGGCCGGAGCCGACCATCAGCTGCTTGAACAGCTGCGGCGACTGGTTCATGAACGCCTCCTCGCCGAAGTAGGTGATCGGGAACAGTTCGGTGCCGCCCTCGGTGCCGGTGGCGACGATCTTCGGCGTGTTGATCTCCGTACAGCCGATCGACCGGAAGTACTCCCGGACCGCGCGCAGGACCTCCGCCCGGATCTCGAAGATGGCCTTCACCTCGGGCTTGCGAAGATCGAGCGTGCGGTGGTCCAGCCGGGTCGACAGGTCGGCCTCGACCTTGCCCGACGGGTCCAGCGGGAGTTCGGGGTCGGCCTCCGCCAGCACCTCGACCGACTCGGGGACGATTTCGACGCCGGTCGGGGCGCGCTCCTCGGCCTCCACGTCGCCCGTGACGGTGATGACGCTCTCGCGCTGGACGCCCAGCCCCGTCTCGACGAGGTCGTCGTCCATCTCGTCCTTCTCGAACTTCACCTGGATTCGGCCGGTCCGGTCTCGAAGGATGAGAAAGGCGATGCCGCCGAGGTCACGGATCTCGTGGACCCAGCCGGCGACGGTGGCCGCCTCGCCGGCGGTTGCGTCCGCCGCGTACGTGCGCTCGTCCATATCCGGAGGTGCGCCGACGCGACAATAAAGCCGGCCTTTCGTCGCGGCGGCGCGCGAGTGGCCCTCCTCGCGCGCTCGCGGCGGCCCTCCGACGCCCCCCGCCGCGGCCGCCCCCTACGCCTCCTTCACGCCGCGGACGGTCTCGGCCACCGCATCGGCGCCCACGTCGTGGAGCAGGTCGCCGACGACGACCACGTCGGCGCGTCGGCCCATCTCGCGGGCGCTCTCGTAGTCGTGGACGCCGCCGCCGTAGAACAGCGTCGCCTCGTCGACCGCGTCGGCCGCCGCCGCGACCGTCTCGGGGTCGCCGTACATCCCCGAGTACTCGATGTAGACGATCTCCTGGCCGAACATCCGCTCGGCCACCTTCGCGTAGCAGGCCACCTCCTCCGGGCTCTGGTCGCAGTCGGCGTCGGTGTACTCCGCCACCGCCGACTCCGGGTTCAGCACGATGTAGGCCTCGGTGTGGGTGCGCGACCAGTCCAGCCCGTCCTCGATGCGCACCCACTCCTTGTGCGCCCCGGTGACCCAGAACGCGTCGCCGGCGTTGAACACCGTCGGGACGAGATAGCCCGCGAGCGCGTCCGAGTCGATGACCACGCCCGGATTGGACGGCTCCTGGTAGAGCGGCACGTCGTAGGCCGCACACGCCTCGACCACCCGCTCCATCTTCGACGCGGTCATCCCCGTCGTCCCGCCGATCTCGATGGCGTCGGTTCCCGTCGCACAGGCGTCCTCGAAGGTCTCCCCGTCGGCCAGGTCCTTGTCCGGGTCGATCTTCAGGACGTGATCCCAGTCCGCCCACGGCGCCGTCATTGGGGCTACCAGGCGGGGAGAGTGGTAAAAAAGGCGCGGATGCTGGACGTGTGCGATGGATACGACGTTGGTGGTATCGTCGGCATCAGGAACGCCCCGAAAGCCCCGAGTCGCTGGCGGAAGGCGGCCGACGCAAGCACCGCAATGGAGCGAGGAGCGCAGCGAGCCGCGGGAGTCGAGCGGCGCGGGGGCTTTCGAGGTACTGTGGATCGAGGCATCCCGGGCGACCGTACCGTCACTCTCGACGTCGTGGTATCCGTCCCAACCGTTTTCGCTCCGCCCGCCCACGACCGCGTATGCCCGACGAGCGCAACGTCCTCGGCGACCCCCTCGAACCCTGTAGCCACGACCCGGAGACGGGATTCCTGCGCGACGGCCACTGCCGGTCGGTCCCGCGCGACCCCGGTCGTCACGAGATCTGTGCCGTGATGACCGAGGACTTCCTGGAGTTCACCGAGGTGATGGGCAACGACCTCTCGACCCCGCGTCCGGAACTGAACTTCCCGGGGTTGGACCCGGGCGACCGCTGGTGCCTCTGTGTCCCCCGGTGGATCGAAGCGATGGAGGGCCGCCAGGCACCGCCGGTCGTCCTGGAGTCGACCGCCGAGTCGGCGCTCGGCGAGGTGTCGCTTTCGACTCTCCGGGAACACGCGCACGACGGGGCAACGGACGGGTGACCGTGACGGCACGCCGGCGGCCGACGGCCGGGCGCCGACCCCGCCCGGTCAGTCCGCCTGTGCCTGCCAGTTCCGCACCGTCTCGGCGCCGACGCCGTCGACCTCCTCGGCGAGCGCGTCGGGTTCGATCTCCTTGAGCGTCTCCACGTCCACGACGCCCGCGGCCTCCAGTTTCTCGGCGGTCGCCTCGCCGATGCCGTCGATGGTCTCCAGTTCGCTCCCGGCCTGCCGGGCCTCGTACTCGCGGTAGTTACAGATCGGACAGCCGAGGTCCCACGGGTCGTCGTCGCCCTCCTCCACGATCCGGAGGTGGGGGAGCCCGTGTTCCTCGCAGGTCTCCTCGGTCACGTCGACCTCGCCGCGGCGGGGCAGCGGCAGCGAGTACTCGCAGTCCGGGTACCGGGTGCAGCCGACGAGCCGCGACCCGGCCCGCAGGCGCTTGATGGCGAGTTCGCCGCTGTCGGTGTCGGCGTCAGCGTCGCCGTCGCCGTCGCCGTCGCTGTCGCCGTTTCCGGCACGGTGGCTCTCCGAGCCACCGCCCGCACCGCACTCCGGACACGGCCCGATGATCCGGTCCTCGGTTTCGTCGGCGGCCTCGGCCTCGCAGCGCGGACAGCCGTGGACGAACGTCTTCCGCCCGGCGAGCATCTTGACGTGGTGGAGGTCGT
>JBDGQA010000045.1:0-8653 GCA_042219325.1 Haloferacaceae archaeon
ACGCCGTCCCGCCCGAGAGCGCCGTCGAGAGCACCGCGACGTGGGTGAAGAGGTACCCCACGAGCACCCAGCCGGTGAACTTGTGGAAGATCCACGCCCACATGCCGGCCGAGAACTCCCGCCACCGACCGAAGTCCTCGACGAGCCCCCGGTCGTAGGACTGACTCATACGCGAGCGAGGGACGGACCCGATATAGAAGTTACGCGTGTTCGCGGCGGCCGAACCGGCACGGCTGGCGGGGTCAGGGGCCGTCCGAGTCGGCGTCGGCACCGGCCTGTTCGCGCTCGACGACCCGGCGGGTCACCTCGTCGAGTTTGACGACGTGACAGAGTGGGTTGCCGGGGTAGACGACCGGGTTCTCCAGCACGCCGACGAGGAGCCCGGTGAACGGCGCCTCGACGGCGACGTTGTCGTCCTTGAACGGGTTGGTGATGGTGCAGATGCGGTCCCCCTCGTGGACGAGGGCCCCGCACTCGTAGTGCATGTCGACGATGCCGCCCGCGTCGGCCCGGAGCCACGTCTTCTCGTCGTCGTCGCCGATGACGGTCCGCCAGCCGGGCCAGCGGACGGCGGAAGTGTCGCGCAGGCCGAACTCGGCGAGCACCGACTCGACGCCGAGCAGCGCCTCGTCGATGAGCGCCCGCTGGAACCGGTGGGCCTCGCCCATCTCCACGGTGATGGTCGGGACTCCAGCCTCGGTCGCTTCGTGCCGGAGCGTCCCGCCCGCCCCCTCGCTGTCGATGACGACCGTCGACCCGAACGAGCGGGCGACCCGGTCGACGTCGGACCGCTCCATGTCGGCCCGGACGTGCAACATGTTCGTCCGCCCCCGGGTCGAGGTGTGGAAGTCGATCCCGAGGTCGCAGGGCTCGACGAAGTTGGTGAAGATGTGGTGGGCCATCCGGCGTGCACTCGTCGATCCGGGCTTGCCGGGGAAGGCCCGGTTGAGGTCCCGGTCGTAGATGGGGAGGTAGCGCTGCTGGGCGAGGAAAGCCGGGACGTTCAACACCGGCATGCAGACGAGCGTCCCGGCGAGCGAGTCGAGGTCCCAGTCGTGGGCCACCGCCCGGACCACGGCGATGCCGTTGAGTTCGTCGCCGTGCGCGGCGGCCGACAGGAAGACGGTCGGCCCGTCCGCGGCGCCGTTGACCACGGTGACGGGGATACGAACCGGGTCGCCGAGGTACGTCTCGCTGACCCCGTACCGGATGTTCTGGGTCTCACCCGAGGGCACCCGACCGCCGTCGTAGGTGAACGCGCCGTCGCCGGTCATACCCCTCGTCGGAGGGGATGGGGTTTCAACCTCCCGCACGCGGTCCACAGCCGCGATGGCCGAGTGCCGGATCGACCCGACCGGCACGCCTTTGCACGCACGGGTGATAGGCCGGAGACATGTCTACCGACACCACCGACGACGTGCGCGTCGGGGTCCTCGCACTCCACAACAGCAAGGAGACGAAGGCCATCCTGAACGCCGTCGAGGCGCTCGGCCACACGCCGGTCTGGCTGCGCCGCGAGAACACGGCCATCAGCATCACCGACGGCGACCTCGCCATCGAACCCGGCGTGGACGTGATCTCGAACCGACTGTTGCTCTCGAACACGGAGGCCCCCATCGAGGGACTCGGACTCGCGGCGACGTTCGACCGGCTCCGCCCGATGCTCAACCGGCCGGGCCCGGTCCTGACCGCGCTCCACAAGATCGCGGCGGCCGCGACGCTGGCGGACTGGGACGTCCGCGTCCCGGACGTGCTGCTCGCGCTCTCGAACGACCGCCTCAACCGCGATCGCGCGCGCTTTGGCGACGTCGCGGTCTACAAGACCGCCATCGGCACCCACGGCGGCGGCACGTGGAAGGTGGACCTCGCCGAACCGGTGAACCCCCGGGTGGGCACCCGACAGGCGTTCCTGCAGGAGATGATCGAAGGCGGGGCGAACGACACCCGGGACCTCCGGGTCTACGTGGTCGGGGACCGGATGGTTGGCGCGATGTACCGCCACGCCCCGGAGGGGGACTGGCGCACGAACGTCGCCCTCGGCGGCGCGGTGGAGGACGCGACCGACGACCTGCCGGAGGAGGCCGCCGAGACCGCTCTCTACGCCGCCGAGGTGCTCGACCTGGACTACGCCGGGGTGGACCTCGTCGAGGGGGACGACGGCTGGTACGTCCTCGAGGTCAATCCCACGGCCGGTTTCAAGGGGCTGTTCGAGGCGACGGGGACGAGTCCGGCGCCACACATCGCCGCCCGGGCCGTCGAGGCCGCCGGCGGAAGCGTCGACCCCGACCGCGTCGCGGCCCTGACGACGACGCTCGACGACTCGGTCCCGGACTGCAAGCCCGACGTCCCGGTGCCCCCCCGCGAGGAGGTCCCGATCATCGGCTACACCGAGGAGGTCGTCGTCTCGGGCACCTCGGGCTCCGAGCAGACGCTCGCCAAGTCCGACACCGGGGCGACCCGGACGAGCATCGACACCTCGCTCGCCGCGACCATCGGCGCCGGACCGATCCAGTCGATGACGCGGGTCAAATCCGGGAGCGCGAAGTCCGGCCGCGCCCGTCCCGTCGTCGACCTCGTGATCGGCATCGGCGGCCGGCAACACACCGTCACCGCGAGCGTCGAGGACCGCTCGCACATGGACTATCCGCTCTTGCTCGGCCGGGACGTGCTCGAACACTACCGCGTCGACGTCGCCAAGACGACCTCGGAAAGCGCCGGTGGCGACGAGGGCGAGCGCTCCATGGAGTGACGGCGGGGGGCGGGGTGGAATCCGTCGGGGGACTCGACGCGTCGGGTCCGGCGGCGGGGAGGGCCGCCGTGCCCGCCTACGCGCCCTCCACCACTTCGTCGACGGACGCGGCGACGTCCTCCTCGACCCGCCAGAGGTAGAGGCTGGCGTAACTCCGGTACGGCGCCCACCGCTCGGCCGCCGTGAGCATCCCCTCGCGGGTCAGGTCCTCGTCGTGGAGCGCCCGCATGCCCTTCCTGATTCCGAGGTCGCCGACGGGGAACACGTCCGGACGCCCGAGCGCGAACAGCAGTTGCATCCGGGCGGTCCACTCGCCGACGCCGGTGATCCCCGTCAGCGTCTCGATCACCGCCGCGTCGGACTGCCCGGCGAAGTGCTCGCGGTCCCAGCCCCGCTCGCGGAACGTCTCGGCCGCCTCGTGGAGGTACCGGGCCTTCTGGCGCGACAGTCCGGCGTCCCGGAGGGTCGAGCGGTCGGCGGCGAGCACCCCCGCCGGCGTGATCTCGACGCGGTCGAACAGCCGTTCGCGCGTCGCCGCCGCCGACGCCATCGACACCTGCTGGCGGAGGATGGAGACGACCAGGCGCTCGAAGAGGTCCTCGGCCGGCGAGAGCGAGAGCGGGCCGTGGCGCTCGACGACCGGTCCGAGGACCGCGTCAGTCCGCAGCGTCTCGTAGGCCTCGTGGCTCATCTGTCCCGCGTAGGGCCGGCCCGCACATACCGGTTGTGCGTCCGGGGCCGGGCGGTAACGGAATATTTAACCGACCGCCACGATCAGTTTTCGACGCCGCTCGGTTGGTGTAGTCCGGCCAATCATTTCGGCCTTTCGAGCCGATGACCGGGGTTCAAATCCCCGACCGAGCACTTTTCGAGCGGAGCGAGAAGAGCGCGCAAGGAGAGGGATCCGAGCCGCGCGAGACGGGCGATAGCGAGTCGCGCCAGCGGGGTCGAATTCACGGCGGTGCGAGGGCGGTTACGGGCCAGCACCGCCCGACCGGGGACTTCGATCCGTCCCTCGATGCAATAGCTTATCCCCGGGACGCCCGTCGCTCACCCATGGCGATTACGACCGGCGACTCCGTCACCATCGAGTACACCGGCCGGGACGAGGACGGCACCGTCTTCGACACGTCTCGCGAGTCGGTCGCGGAGGAGACGGGGCTGACGGACAGGCATCCGGAGCGGGATTACGGGCCGCTGACCGTCGAAATCGGTGCCGAGGAGGTCATCGAGGGGCTGGAGGAGGCGCTGATCGGCATGGAGCAGGGGGAGACGCGGACCGTCACGATTCCGCCCGAGAAGGGCTACGGCGAACGCGTCGAGGAGAAGGTCAAGGAGTACGACGCCGAGGAGTTCGATCAGATCGTCGGGAGTCAGACCCCCGAGGAGGGACAGTTCATCGAGACCCAGAGCGGCGGCTTCGCCCAGATCGTCCACATCGGCGACGACGTCGTCCGCGTCGACTTCAACCACCCGCTCGCGGGCGAGACGCTGGAGTTCGAGATGGAGGTCGTCGAGGTCGGCGGGACCGCCTGAGCCCGGACGGCCACGAACGACGGCCGACCGACCGGGCTCGGCCGCCCCGTCGGGACGGGAGCGCCACCGGAACCGCAACCGGTCGAGCGTGCCGCGGGGGTCGACGACCCGGCTGATCCGGATTAATTCGGCTGAATCCGGGTCGACGGTCCTCCCGGTTTTCCCCTCGCCGGTCCCCATCCGCCGATATGCCACATCTCCGGCTGGAGGACTCGAAACACGATACCATCGGCGGTGTCGTCGTCGAGGCGCTGGCGGCCGCCCGAGGCGAGGACGCGCTCGATCTCGACTCGCGTCTGTACGACCATCTGGACCCCGATGCGCTCAATCGGCTGTACGACCACGCCGACGCGACCGGGGCCGAGTGGCGGTTCGAGTTCGCCGCCGACGAGTTCGACGTGATCGTCCGGAGCACCGGGCGCGTCTCCGTCGAGGAACGCCGGGCGACCGATCCCGATCCGGACTGTCAGCCCAGGTGTTGAATCCGAGGCCCCGGGTGAAAGTGGTGATCGGTGACTCCGAGACCCCGTCATCGCGGCGACGAGGGCTCGACGCGGGCGGTCTCCAGTCGAACCTCCGGGCTCCGGGCGGGACGGGGCACCGTCACGACACCGCTCCTCCGTTCGGTTCGATCACCGTTTCCCGAAACATATCTGAATGTAGACACAGGAAATAGGGGAGTTTTCCGGGGCCCGAAACGGCGGCATATCCGCCGGCGCTCCGGGGGCACCGATCGCGCGCTGACGGAGGGAGATCGGACGTCGGACGAAAAAGAGAAAATCAGGTTTCGGGCCGGCTGAGTTCAGAAATCAGCCGCTGGACGGATCAATGAGCACCGGTGGTCTCGGAACCCTTTTGACCGCTCGGCGGGTAGTAAATAATAGCTAACATCCGATGCCTGTAGCAGTGAAAAGCCAGCGGACGTGTCCGGAATGTGGGTATAGTGGAGACGTCTGGACGTTCCAGAAGCGGGCGGGCGGGACCCGGAAGGAGTGTTACACGTGTCCGGCATGCCGGGACGAGTGGGCGGTCGCGAAGGACTGACCTGGTTTTCGGGGAGAGAATCGCTCCGTCGGTCATCCGGCGTCCGGTGTCGCAATGCGACGCGACGGAGTACCGCGTAGCCCCGCGGACGGCGTGTCGCGTCGACGGCGCGATCAGCGGCTGATCCGGTCGAGGAACGTCGGTTCTTGGGCCCCCACGCGGTAGGCCGCCGAGACGAGGAGCACCGCGAGCGGAACGGCCGCGATGACGAGCGGATCGACGGCCGAGAGCCCCGGGACGCCGACCGCGTGGGCGAGAAGCACGAGCAGGCCGAGCAGGCCGAGGCCGAAGTAGTACTCCGCCCACGAGAGCCCGTACTTCGGCACGATTTCCATGTAGACGGTGACCTCGGCGGCCCGATCGTCGAGGCGGACTTCCTTCTCCTCGGCGTCGTACGAGACGATTTCGAGCCGGTCGAGTTTCGGCAGGTGGGTCTGGTGGAGCGAGACGTAGACGCTCTGCCGGACGTTCTTCGGCGGGGGACTCTCGCCGGCCTCGATGCCGGCGATGTACTCGGAGAGGTCGCGTACCGTCTCGCTCTCGCCCGAGTCGCGCAGTTGCTCTAGCACCAGCCGGCGGCGGTCGTTTCGCAACACGTCGTGGATCTCCGACGGCTCCAGCTCACCCTCGCCGTCCGTCGTGACCGACCCGTACGCGACCCTATCGCTCACTGTTCGTGCCACCTTTCACCCGGACGGTTATAAAATACGCGCGTGATTTCCCCGTCTGATAACGACGTGTGCGACGGCCGACCGGGAGCGGCCGTCAGGCCAGCCACTCCTCCGGCTTGGTGTCGTAGTCGACCTCGCTGGCGGCGATGAGCGCCTCGAGGTCCGGGGCGAGTTCGTGGGTCTCGAACCGCTCGCCGTCGTACCGAATCCGCTTGCCGACCTCCTCGGGGGTCGGCTCGCGGTTGCGCCGTCTCGCGATTTCGAGGTCGTGCTCGTCGTACTCCTTCACGATGGTCATGAGGTTGACCGGCCGACCCCACAGTTCGTAGGTCCGCTCCAGCACCCGCTTTGCCCGTTCGACGTCGAGGCTCACGCCGTTGTACCGGTGGCCGAGCAGCAGTTCGTTCCGGTTCTCGAAGTTGCCGTCGTAGACGTCGACGGTCGGCTTGCCGAAGTTGGTGAACTGCAGGAGGAGTTTCTTCTTGACGTCCTCGTAGTCGCTCGACGTGACGCGGTAGTCGCCGCTGGAGCGGGCGTACTCGTAGGTGAAGTAGTCGTTGTCGGTGACGAACTCCTCGGTGAGGAACGCGTCGATGAAGGTGACGTCATTGTGGCTCTCGCGCACCTCCCGCATCCGCTCCCACCCGGCGGACCGGTCGACGTCCGCGGCCGCCTCGCGCACGTCCGCGTACCGCTCGTCGTCGAACATGTACCGCGACAGCCGTTCGAGTTCCTCGCGGCTCACCCGCCGGAGGAACGCCCGGTTCCCGTGCCTGGCGAGCGAGAAGTGCCGCTCGGCCAGGCCCTCGTAGGTCAGGAGTTTCCAGGGGTACCGCTCGGCGTCGAACTCGCCGGCACGGGCACGCTCGACCCCCTCGGCGTCCACGCGCGGGTCGTCGTCCTCGACCATCGCCGTCAGATCGTCCAGCCGGTCCGGTCCGGCGCCGGCCACCGCGGGATGGGGTGCGAGCACCGACTCGACGGCGTCGAAGTCGACCGCGTCGTGGAAGTTCCGCCAGGTGACCCCTTCGACCCGCAGGAGTCGGTCGGCGGCCTCGCGCCGGTTGGTCGTGTTCTCGACGTACTCCCAGAGCTCCTTGCCCAGTTTGTAGGGGTTCAGGCCGGGGGAACCGAGCACCCGCGCCTGGTGCTCCGCGTAGGTGAGGAACTCGTCGTCGCCGGCGAACCGCTCGTCGCCCATCATCAGCGACTCCCAGTAGGCCGCCCACCCCTCGTTCATCACCTTCGTCATCTTCTGTCCGGCGAAGTAGTACGCCTCCGTCCGGAGCGCCTCCAGCACGTCGCGCTGCCAGTCCTCCATCTCGACGGCGCGGCCGGCCTCCTCGTCGTACTGCATCCCGTGCTCGCGGAGGTAGGCGAGCACGTCGCGGGAGGGCTCGTCGAACTGCGCCGCCCGCTCGGCCTCGGCCTGTTCGTCCAGCCACTCGTCGTCGAACACCTCCCGCCGGACCGCCTCGGAGAGGTCGATGCCCTCCAGGCGGTCGCGGGGGTCGGCCTCCCCGTCCGCAGTCACGCGCTCCCCGGCGACGACCATCGGGCGATGCTGGTCGATGGTGTCCTCCAGGCAGAGGACCGCGTCGATGAACCGCTCGACCGCCTCGCGGTCGATCTCGGGGTCCGACATGTAGCCCTCGATCAGCTCGGCGTGGCGCGCCAGCATCGCCGTCGCGTCGAGGCCCCGGTCGTCACGACCGGCGTTCCGTTCGGCGTCCGCACCCGGCGCGGGGGCGCCGTCGAGGTCCGGGGCCCCGTCCGGCTCCCCGGCTTCCCGTCCCGGCGTCCCGTGCTCGCCACTCGATCCGTCGATGTCGGCGTCCCTCCCTCCCCGTCCGTACCGGCCCTCGGCGAACAGGCCGAACCACTCGTTGTTGGCGAAGAAGTCGGCGTGGGCCTCGACGTGGGTGATGACGGCCTTCTGGTCGGCGAGCGAGTTCGATTCCTGGAGGAAGGCGTTGGCGGGGTCGTCGTTGTTGACGAGTTCGAACGCCTTCCCGAGGCCGAGGCGGTCGCTCTTTCGTTGGCGGTCGTACTTCATGCCCCACCGCCAGTGCGGGTAGCGGGTCTGGAAGCCGTCGTAGGCGACGAGCGCGTTCATCTCGTCGTGGTCGACGATCCAGTAGTTGACCGGGTACGGGTCGAGGCCGAGCCGTCGGGCCAGGTCGGCCGCCTCCCGAACCGGTTCCTCGAGTTCGGCGGCGACTCGTCGTGCCTCCAGGCGACGGTCCCTCACGGGGCGGTCACCTCCGCGGACTCGGCGGACTCGCCACCGGTCGCGAGCACCGTGTAGATGGCGTCGGTCACGTCGCCCGGCCCCGAGACGCGGGCGACGACGACGTCGTCGCGCCCGAGGAACGCCTCCTTGACCTCCTCGGCGTGGGTGGCGTTGATCGCGGTTCCCCCGGGCTGGGTCTCGACGTACGCGTGGCGGTTGGCCGGGATCTCCTCCATCAGCGGGATCACGTTCTCGGTGGTGTCGTTGCTCGAGTTCTCGCTGTCGCCGGCGGCGAACACGTAGCGGTTCCACTCGGTCCAGGGGTACCGCTCGTTGAGGACCTCCTTCGCCAGTTCGTAGGCCGCCGAGATGCGCGTCCCGCCGCCCGACCGGATGCCGAAGAACTCCTCGCGGTCGACC
>JBDGQA010000106.1:0-1814 GCA_042219325.1 Haloferacaceae archaeon
AGGACGAGGCCGATGCCGGGCGAGAGGACGAGGCCGATGCCGGGCGAGAGGACGATGACGGGTGAGGACGCCGATGCCGAGACTGAGGCCGAGGCCGATGCCGGGCGAGAGGACGAGGCCGATGCCGGGCGAGAGGACGATGACGGGTGAGGACGCCGATGCCGAGACTGAGGCCAAGGCCGATGCCGACGCCGCCCCGGGAACGGTCCACCTCGTCGGCTCCGGGCCGGGCGACCCCGATCTGCTGACCGTTCGGGCCCGGCGCCTGCTGGAGGAGGCCGACGTGGTGCTCCACGACAAGCTTCCGGGCCCGGCGATTCTCGACCTGATCCCCGCCGACCGCCGCGAGGACGTCGGCAAGCGGGCCGACGGGGAGCGGACCTCGCAGGCGTACACCAACCGACGGATGGTCGAACTCGCCCGCGAGGGCAAGGAGGTGGTGCGGCTGAAGGGCGGCGATCCGTTCGTGTTCGGCCGGGGCGGCGAGGAGATGGAACACCTCGCCGGGGCCGGCGTCCCCTTCGAGGTGGTGCCGGGCCTCTCCTCGGCGGTCGCCGGCCCGGGCGCGGCGGGCGTCCCGCTCACCCACCGCGACCACGCCTCGTCGGTGTCGGTCGTCACGGGGCACGAGGACCCCGAGAAGGAGGAGTCGGCGGTGAACTGGGACGCGCTGGCGGCCACCGGCGGAACCATCGTCGTGTTGATGGGCGTCGGGACGCTCCCCGAGTGGACCGCGGCGCTCCGCGAGGCCGGGCTAGAGCCGGACACGCCAGTCGCGCTGATCGAACGGGCGACGTGGCCGGACATGCGCGCCGTCACCGCGACGCTCGCGACGGCCGCCGACGTCCGGGAGGGCGAGGGGATCGAACCGCCGGCCATCGCCGTCGTCGGCGAGGTGGCCGCGACCCGGGAGCGCGTGCGGGAGTTCCTGATCGGTGCCGGGGAGGGCCCCGGCGGCCGTGACGCCGGTACCACTGACACCGACGCCGATGTCGACGCCGACGCCGAGAGGGAGGGGGAGGGCCGTCGTGACTGACGCCCGTATCCCCGACGAGGCGGCGCTCCGGCGCGCCCGCCTGACGGTCGCGGTTTTCCGCCCGGCGGACGAGCGCCTGGAGCGGGCGGTCGACCTCCTCGAATCGCTCGGCGCGACACCCGTCCCGGACCCGATGCTCGCCGTCGAGCCGACCGGCGCGACGCCCGCCGACGCCGACGTCGTCGTCTTCACCAGCAAGACGGGGGTCGAACTCGCTGCCGAGACGGGATGGGAGCCCGGGGACGCGACGGTCGCGGCCATCGGCTCGCGAACCGCGGCGGCGCTCCGCGATGCGGGGTACGACGTCGGCGTGGTGCCCGACGAGTACTCCTCGGCGGGGCTGGTCGCGGCGCTCCGCGACCGGGTCGCGGGACGGCGGGTCGAGGTGGCCCGGAGCGACCACGGGAGCCCGGTGCTGCTCAAGGGCCTGCGCGACGCCGGCGCCGAGGTCACGGAGACCGTACTCTATCGGCTGACCCGACCGCCCCAGGCCGGCCGGTCGGCCGAACTCGCCGCCACGGGACGGCTCGACGCCGCCTGCTTCACCTCGTCGCTGACCGTCGAGCACTGTCTCGACGCGGCGGCGGAGCGGGGCGTCCGGGCCGGGGCGGTCGCGGGGCTGACCGAGGCCGTCGTGGGCGCCATCGGGGAGCCGACGCGGGCGACCGCCACGGACCGGGGAATCGCGGTCGACGTGGTGCCCGCGGAGGCGACGTTCGAGGCGCTGGCGACCGCCGTGGTGGAGCGGGCGGCGCCGAGTCACCGGGGAGAATGAGAA
>JBDGQA010000106.1:1914-8431 GCA_042219325.1 Haloferacaceae archaeon
TGGGAGTGACGAGGCGCCGCCGGAATGTGCGGGCGGCGCCGAGTCACCGGGGAGAATGAGAATGGGAGTGACGAGGCGCCGCCGGAATGTGCGGGCGGCGCCGAGTCACCGGGGAGAGTGAGGCCGAGGGGCCGCCGAGCAGGGACGGGAACCCACCGGCCACACGAGGGTTTAACTCCGGTCGAGCGACTACCTGCCATCCATGACGGCGCCGGTTCCCGCGCTCGCCGACAGCGCCCGCGCGTGTGCCGAGCGCCTGCGGGCCGCCGACTCGGTGCTCCTCGCGTCCCACATCGACGCCGACGGACTGACGAGCGCCGCCGTCGCCGCGACGGCGCTGGCGCGGGCCGGAGTCCCCTTCGAGGTGACCTTCGAGAAGCAACTCGACGCCGCGGCGCTCGACGGCATCGCCGCGACCGACCACGACACCGTCCTCTTTACGGACTTCGGGAGCGGGCAACTCGACCTGATCGCGGAGCACGAGGCGGCCGGGGCGTTCACCCCCGTCGTCGCCGACCACCATCAGCCGGCCGACGCGACGACGGAGTACCACCTCAACCCGCTGCTTGCGGGCATCGACGGCGCGTCGGAGCTGTCGGGCGCGGGGGCCGCGTACGTGCTGGCGCGGGCGCTCGCGGAGGGGGAGGACGGGCGGGCCGACCCGGACGGCACGAGCGGAGCGGTCGCGGCGGCCGGCGGGGACGACCGACGAGCGGACAACCGCGACCTGGCCGCGCTGGCGGTCGTCGGCGCCGTCGGCGACATGCAGGACGGCGACGACGGCCTGACGGGGGCGAACGAGGCCATCGTCGCGGAGGGCGTCGAGGCGGGGGTGGTCGAGACGGACCGCGACCTCTCCCTCTACGGCCGGCAGACCCGCCCGCTCCCGAAGCTCCTGGAGTACGCGAGCGAGGCGCGCATCCCCGGCATCACCGGGAACGAGGCGGGGACGGTGGAGTTCCTCGCGGACCTGGACGTGGACCTCCGGGGCGCCGACGGCGACTGGCGGCGGTGGGTCGACCTGACCGCCGACGAGCGACGGACGGTGGTGAGCGCCCTCGTTCGCCGGGCGGTGGCGAGCGGCGTCCCCGCCGAGCGGGTCGACCGCCTCGTCGGCACCACCTACACGCTCGTCGCGGAGGAGCCGGGGACGGAACTGCGCGACGTGAGCGAGTTCTCGACGCTGTTGAACGCCACCGCGCGCTACGACCGGGCCGACGTCGGGCTGGCGGTCTGCCTGGGCGACCGCGGCGGAGCGCTGGACCGCGCCCGGGAACTCCTGGGCGACCACCGCCGGAACCTCTCGGAGGGGCTCGACCTGGTCACGAACGAGGGGGTCGAACGGACCGAGCACCTGCAGTGGTTCGACGCGGGGACGCGGATCCGCGAGACCATCGTCGGCATCGTCGCGGGGATGGCGCTCGGCGCCGACGGCGTCGACCGCGACCGGCCCATCGTCGCGTTCGCCGCGAAGGGCGAGGACGACCTGAAGGTCTCCGCGCGGGGGTCCGGGCCGCTCGTGGGACGGGGGCTCGACCTCTCGGCCGTGATGCGCGGGGCCGCCCGCGAGGTCGGCGGCGACGGGGGCGGCCACGACGTTGCCGCGGGCGCGACCATTCCGGCGTCGGCCCGCGACGAGTTCCTCGCGGCCGCGGACGCGCTGGTGGCCGAGCAACTGGCGTGACGCGGCCGATCAGAGCGCGTCCCGGCAGATTTCGGCGGCCGCGTCCTCGTCGACCCGGCGGGGATTGCCGGCGAGCAGGCGGGAAAGCGTCGTCGTCTTCGCCGCGAGGGCGGGCACGTCGTCCGGCGACACGCCGAGGGCACCGAGGCCGTCGGGCGCACCCACGTCGGCCGCGAGTTCGGCGACGGCGTCGGCCGCGGCCGCGGCGGCCGGTCCGGGGTCGGTGCCCGCGACGTCCCGGCCGAGCCACCGCGCGACGTCCCGGTAGCGCTCCCGGACGCTCGGGGCGTTGTACCGCATGACAGCGGGCAGGACCGCCGCGACCGTCTCGCCGTGCGGCGTGTCGTGCGCGGCGCCGGCGGCCATCGCGACGGCGTGGGCGGCGCCGAGGCCGGCGTTCGCGAACGCGACGCCGGCCGCGAGGCTCCCGAGGGCCACGTCCCGCCGCGCGTCGAGGTCCTCGCCGTTGTCGACGGCCCGCCGGAGGCCCGATCCGATCCGCCGGACGGCGACCCGGGCGAGCGCGTCGGTCAGCGGCGTGCGGCCGCCGTAGTCGGGCCGCTCGGCCGGATCAGCCCGGGGCTTCGCGTCGAACGGGCGGGTGGTGTAGGCCTCGACGGCGTGGGCGAGCGCGTCCATCCCGGCGGCGGCCGTCGGGCCGGGCGGGAGCGAGACGGTGAGGAGCGGGTCGATCAGCGCCGCGTCGGGGAGGAGGTGGCGGCTGGAGATGCCGACCTTGAGGTCTCGGTCGGGAAGGGAGACGACAGCGACCGGTGTGGCCTCGCTCCCCGTCCCGGCGGTGGTCGGGACCGCGACGGTGGGGAGGCCGGGACCCGGAACCGGGTCGCCGGCGCCCGTGGGCGGCGCGACGTAGTCGAGGACGTCACCGCCGTGGTTTCCGACCGCACCGGCCACCTTGGCGACGTCCAGTGCGCTGCCGCCGCCGACGCCGACCACCGCGTCGGGGGCGGATTCGCGAACCCGGTCGACGGCCGCTGCGAAGACGCCCAGGGCCGGGTCGGATGCGACGTCGTCGAAGACGTCCACCGCCAGGTCCGGCCGGCGGTCGTCGAGCACGTCGAGCAGGTGGGCGACGACGCCAGCCTCGCGCACGCCGGGGTCGGTGACCAGCAGGACCGATCCGGCGCCGTCCGGCAGGCGCGCCGGCAGTTCCGCCGCCGCACCAGCCCCGAACGCGAGCGTGTCGGCGGTGCGCAGTTCCCAGACCGACTCGGGATCGAACATACCGCCACGCGGACGGGGGGACCGAAAACGGTTGTCCCGGGTTCGTCGACGCGCCGGAGTCGAGCGTCGACGGGAGCGCCGGGCCGCCGACGGGTCGCGGAGTGCCGCGACGGTCGTTCGCGCGGCCGTCAGTCGTCGGCGCCGGGAGCGGACGGGGCCGGTCCCGCGGCGCCGACGGTGCCCCAGTCCAGCCGCCGCCGGAGGGCGAGCGCGACGTTGACCAGCGCGAGCAACACCGGGACCTCGATGAGGGGGCCGACGACCGTCGCGAAGGCGACGCCGGAGCCGACGCCGAACACCGCGACGGCGACGGCGATGGCCAGTTCGAAGTTGTTCGAGGCGGCGGTGAAGCCAATGGCCGTCGTCGTGGCGTAGTCGGCGCCGATGCCCGTGCCCATCCCGAAGCTCACGAGGAACATGACGACGAAGTAGATCGTCAGGGGGACGGCGATGAGGAGCACGTCGCCCGGGGACGCGACGATGGTCTCCCCCTGGATCGCGAACATCACGACGATGGTGAACAGCAACGCGACCAGCGTCAGGGGATCGATCCGGGGGACGAACTCCTCGTCGTACCACGCCGCCCCCTTCGTCCGCGTGCCCACGTACCGGGTCAGGAACCCGCCGGCGAAGGGGATACCGAGGAAGACGACGATGGCCTCGATCACCTGCACCGGCGTCACGTCGAACGTCCGGATGCCGGCGACCAGCGTCTCCATCCCGAGCAGGGGCGGCAGGAAGAGCCCGAAGAACCAGACGTACGCCCCGTAGGTGAGAATCTGGAAGAGGCTGTTGAACGCGACCAGGCCGGTCACGTACTCGGTCGATCCCTCGGCGAGTTCGTTCCAGACGAGCACCATCGCGATACAGCGAGCCATCCCGATGAACACCAGGCCCAGGAAGTAGTCGGGGCGGGCCGGCAGTCCGGGGACCAGGCCGCTGAAGAAGACGACCGCCAGCCCGAACATGAGCGTGGGCCCGAGGAGCCAGTTCTGGACGAGACTCAGGCCGAGCACCCGCCAGTTGCCGAACACCGTCCGGAGCCGCGAGTAGTCGGCCTTCGCCAGCGGCGGGTACATCATCAGGACCAGGCCGAGTTCGACGAGGTGCAGGTCCCGGATCGGCCGGGTGATCGCGGGGGCGACGAACCCGAGGCCGACCCCGAGGGCCATGGCGGCGAGGATCCAGACCGTGAGGTACCTGTCGAGGAGGTCCATCGACCGCGGGTCGCCACAGCCCGCACAGCCGCAGTCCGGCCCGTGGTCGTGCGCGTCGGCCTCGCTCATCGGGCGACCCCGTCGGCCGCCGCGCGGGATTCGAGTTCGTCGAACAGCGCCCGCACGCGCCGACGGACCGCGTCGCGGAGCTCGCGGACGCGCTCGACGGGCTGCCCGTCAGGATCGTCCAGCGCCCAGTCCCGGACGTCCACGTCGGCGGCCAGGTCGAGCGTCGAACACCCCATCGTGGCCACGTAGTCACACGTTTCGAGTTCCGCGGTCGTGATCTCACGGGGAGTCCGGTCCGAGAGGTCGATCCCGACCTCGTCCATGGCGGCGACGACCCCGTCGTGGACGGCGTCGGCGGGGCGGGTGCCGCCGGTCAGGATTTCGACCGCGTCCCCGAGGCCGCGCCGGTCGCGCTCGCTCGCCGCGAACGCGGCCGCCATCTGGCTCCGCCCGGCGTTCCGGACGCAGACGAACGCGACGCGGACCGTCATTCCGCGCCCCGCGTCGCGTCGAGGGCGTCGAGCAGCGCCTCCGCGCGCTCGGTCACCGCGTAGTACCGCCAGGTGCCGTCCTTCCGGCGGGTCACCAGCCCCGCGTCGTGGAGGGTCGAGAGCGCGTGGCTGATCGCGCTGTCGCTCACGTCGACGACCGGCGTGATCTCACAGACGCACAGTTCCCCGTCCGCCGCCGCCAGCAGACGCACGATCCCGTACCGGGTGTCGTTCCCGAGGGCCGTCAGCGCCGCGAGGTCGGGGGCCGGATCGGCGGGCGCCGCCGACGCGTACCCCTCCAGGGTCTCGATCCGCGCCTCGACGTCCGCCTCACAGCACTCGCCGAGCTCCCGTTCCACGAGTCGCTCCAGCCGTTTCCCCGACATGGATGAACAGTTGAGAAACTGTTCATATAGCTGTTTCCATCGGCACGGCCGGTCGGATCGGCGACCGGGAGGAAAGCGGAGCGCCCGGAGGGCGTCCCGGCTATCCGGCCCCGATACCCAGCCGGTGGTCGTCGAGCGCCGCCTGCACGTCCTCCCAGTCGACCGGCGGTTCGAACCCGTCGAGCACGTCCGCGAGGGCCGACAGCCGGTCGTCGTGGCGGTCGCGCCAGGCGGGCCGCGCGAGGTCGGCGAGGCGGTCGTCGATCCGGGCACACCTGGCGTCGAGGTCGTCGATCCGGGCCGCCACGTCCGCGAGAGCGACCTCGTCGGTGGGGGGCCCCCCGTCGGTGCCGTCGGCGTTGCTCCCCCTGTCGGTGCCGTCGACATCGCTCTCCGCGTCTCCCCCCTCCCCGGCCCCGTTCCGGTCGGGCCAGGCCCGGAGGTCAGCGAGTTCGGCCCGGAGGTCCGCGATCAGGAGGGCCGCCACCCGCGCGCGCATCGTGGCGTCGAGCCACCGGCCGGCCGGATTGGCGAGGTCGGCGTCGTCCTCGACGGCGGCGGCCAGGTCGTCGGTCGTCGCGGCCAGGTCGTCGAGGAACCCGTCCATCGCGTCGACGTCGCCGGCGAGTTCCCTGCGCCGGCGCTCGGGGGCCGTGGCCCACCGCTCGAACGCCTCGGCGTCGAGGGCGATCTCGTCGGCCGCCCGCTGAAGGGCGTTGGCGCGCCCGGTGAGTTGCCGGATGTCGACCGCCACCTCGTAGACTGAGTCGGGGTCGTCGGCACAGTCGACGAGATTCCGGAGGTCGTCGCCCAGGTCGTCGACCCGGGTCTCGACGGCCGCCAGCCGCGACTCGAACGCGTCGAGGCGGTGCCGGACGACGTCGAGGCGGCCGACCTCCGCGGCCGCGTCCCGGGCGTCCGCGACGGCGAGTTCGGCGTTCTCGACCCGGTTCTCGGCGGTCGCGACGACCGTCGAGACGTGGGCGAGCGCCGACTGGACGCCCGCCTCGCTCACCACGCCGTCCTCGGCGACGGTGTCGAGCGTGGACCGGACCGACTCCGGGTCGCGGTCGGCCGTCCGCGCGACGGCGGTGGCGGCCTCGTCGAGGGACAGGCCGAGGAGGTCGGGGTCGCCGGTGGGCCGGTCGTCGGTCATATGGGGTGTTCCGTCGAGGGCCCGTTATACCTTCCGTCAGGGGGACCGGAACCACGACACGGCGGCGATCCCCTTCCGAACGCGGGGCTCGGACGTTCGACGGGACGCCCGATTACCGGGGGTCGGAGGCGGGCGAACGGCGGGGGCTCACCATCGCTCCGGCGCGTCCGCCTCGGCGGGGTCGGTTCGCTCCCCGAGCGACGCGAGTCGGTCGACGACGGCTTCCCGGAGGGCCAAGCCGCCGAAGACGAGGAAGACGACGAGGGCTTGCGCAGCGGTCGTGTTAACTTTAGCATTGATTCCACCAGACATCGAAGGCCTGGAGCCAC
>JBDGQA010000075.1:0-8204 GCA_042219325.1 Haloferacaceae archaeon
GCGCGTACGTCCTCGGGAAGACCGTCACCACCGAGTTCGCCTACGCCCACCCCGGGCCGACGCGGAACCCGCACGACCAATCACGCACCCCCGGTGGATCGTCCTCCGGGAGCGCGGCCGCCGTCGCGGCCGGCGAGGTACCGCTCGCGCTCGGCACCCAGACCGTCGGGTCGGTCATCCGACCCGCCGCCTTCTGTGGCGTCGTCGGGTTCAAGCCGAGTCACGGGCGCATCGACATCTCCGGCGTCGTCCCCTACTCCCCCTCGGCCGACCACGTCGGCACCTTCACCGCCGACGTGCCGGGGACCCGCCTCGCCGCGTCGGTCCTCTGTGACGGCTGGGACGCCCCCGCCGCGGAACCGAGCGGCGAGCGCCCCACCGTCGGCGTGCCCGAGGGCGACTACTTCGACCACGCCACCGAGACGGGACGGGCGGCGTTCGAGGCCGCCGTCGAGACGCTCTCCGCGACCCACGAGGTGCGCCGGTTCGACCTCGACACGTCCGGGCCATTCGAGCACCACCGGTCGCTCATCGCCGCGGAGTTCGCGCTCACCCACGACGAGTGGTACGAGGCGTACGGCGACCGGTACGCGGAGGTGTCCGCCGAACAGGTCGAGGAGGGACGGGCGACCGACGTCGGCGAACTCGCCGCGGGCCGACGGAGCCAGGAGCGCTTCCGGACCCGGGTCGCAGAGCGGATGGCCGAGGCGGGCGTCGACGTCGTCGCCTGTCCCGCCGCTCCCGGCCCGGCGCCGGAGGGCATCGACAGCACCGGCGACCCGGCCATGAACCTGCCCTGGACCCACGCCGGGACGCCCGTCCTGGGGCTGCCGGCGGGTCGGGTCGACGGGCTTCCGGTCGGCGTCCAGTTCGTCGCCCCCTACGACGCCGACGAGGCGTTGCTCGCGGCGGCGCCCGGGCTCGCGGCGGCGCTGCCGGAGGGCGAACTGGCGGTCTGAGCGGCCGCGGGAAGCGCCGACCGGCCCCTCACCGCTCGCCCGGCTCGCAGAACGGTCGCGTCACGGCCGCTCCGGCGACAGATAGAAATGCTCGGGCCGACCGCACAGGTAGGTATGGCCACGGAAACGGCGGGCGAGGAGACGGGGGAGACCGAGCGGCTCTGTCGGTTCCTGGCCTCGGCCGGGGCCGGAGACGTGCCGGAACCGGCGCTCGACCACGCAAAGCGGATGGTCCTCGACACGGTCGGCGTGACGCTGGCGGCGGTGGACGCCGACGCGCCGTCGGTCGTCAGGGAGACCAAGGCGGCCACGTACCGCGCCGGCGGCGACGGGCCACGCGTCCTCGGCACCGGCCTGACGGGGTCCGCGCCCGACGTGGCGTTCCTGAACGGCGTGATGAGCCACGCGCTCGACTTCGACGACGTCCACCACGCGATGGGCGGCCATCCCTCGTCGCCGGTTCTCTCGGCCCTGCTCCCGGTGGCCGAGCGGACCCGCGCGTCGGGAGAGCGGTTCCTCGCGGCGTTCGTCCTCGGGTGCGAGGTCGAGGTGACGCTCGCGAACGTGCTGAACCCCGGCCACTACGAGCGGGGGTGGCACCCGACGGCCGTCCTCGGGACCCTCGGGGCCGCCGCCGGCGTCGGCGTCCTCCTCGACCTCGACGCGGAGGAACTGCGACGGGCCCTGGGCATCGCCGCCTCCGGAACCGGCGGGGTCAAGGCCAACTTCGGGACGATGACCAAACCGTACCACGTCGGCCACGCGGCCCGCGACGGCGTCGAGGCGGCCGAACTGGCCGCGGAGGGGTTCACCGCGAGCCGAACCGTCCTCGAGGAGCCGTTCGGCGGCTTCTGCGACCTCTTCCAGGGGGACCCGCCCCACGACTTCGACGACCACCTGGAGGCGCTCGGGTCGCCGTGGAAGGTCCTCGACCCCCCGGTCGGGTTCAAGCCGTACCCCTGTTGCGGGAGCACCCACGCGGCCGTCGACGCCGCGCTCGCCCTCCACGACGACGGGGACTTCGACCCGGGCGAGGTCGAACGCGTCACCATCGGCGAACACCCCCGCCGGCTCGACCACACGGACCGCCCGACGCCGACGGACGACCTCGAGGCGAAGTTCAGCGTCCAGTACTGCGTGACGGTCGCGCTCCACCGTGGCGACCTGTGGCTCGACCACTTCGAGGCGTCTGCCGTCACCGACCCGACCTACCGGGCGTTCCTCGACCGGGTCGAGACCCGTCCCGACCGCGAGCGCTTCGACGACCGGGAGTGGGCGGCCGAGGTCACCGTCACGACGACCGACGGGTCCGAGTACGCGACCCTCGTTCCGGCGCCGCGTGGCTCGTCCGAGAACCCGCTCTCCCGGGACGAACTGGCGGAGAAGTACCGGCGCTGTGTCGCGCCGGCGCTCCCGGCGGACGCGACCGAACGGTCCCGCTCGATCATCGAGCGTCTGGAGACCGTCGACGACGTGGGGACGCTCGTCGACGCGTTGACCCCGTGACGGGGGACGCCCTCGCTTCGACCGACGCGGGACGCGGCGGTGCCTCCCGCCGGCGGCGTCCCCGGTCCCTCGGCGTCGCATAGATATACGTACCTGGGGGTCCGGTCGGGGGTACGATGCCTTCCGCAGACGGGGCGAACACGGTGCACGACGAGTACGACGTCGTCGTGGTCGGACACGGGATATCGGGGCTCTCGACGGCCCTCGCCGCTCACGAGGCCGGCGCGAGCCCGGTCATCCTCGAGAAGGCGCCACGGGAGAAGCGCGGCGGACACACCCAGTACGCCGGCGGTCTGTTCCGGTTTCCGATGGAGGACCCGGCGGCGACGGCGTCCGACTTCGACCTGGAGGGGAGCGTCGAGCGGTACTCGAAAGGCGACTTCATGGACGACCTGCAGGGCGTCTCCGACGGCCGCGCCGACCCCGACCTCTGTGAGGTCCTCGTCGAGAACGCGTACGACGCGGTCGGGTGGATAACCGACCACGGGGTCGACTGGCACGTGGTGAGCCACTCCGACGAGCCGGGATTCGGGACGACCGTCGGCGCGATTCAGGCCGACGGCGAGGGGCAGGGCGTCGTCGACGCGCTGACGGCCCGGGTCGAGGAACTCGCTATCGACGTCCACTACGAGACCGAGTTCCGCGGCGTCGAGACCGACCGGCACAACCAGGTCAGCGGGGCCACGGCCGTCGGTCCCGACGGCGAGGTCCGCTACGAGGCGCCGAGCGTCGTCGTCGCGGCCGGGTCGTACGTGGCGAGCGCCGAGAAGCGGACCCGGTACTTCGGCCGCGACGGCGAGGCCTACACCGTCCGCGGGTCGCGGTACAACACCGGCGAGGCCATCGAGGCGGCCCTGGACGCGGGCGCCAAGTCCGACGGTCAGTGGGGCGGCGCCCACCAGGTGCTGAACGACGCCAACGCCCCGCCCGTCGAGGGCGGCCGCGCCCGCATCAACGGCTACCAGTACGGGGTCGTGCTGAACGTCGAGGGCGAGCGCTTCATCGACGAGGGCGAGGACTTCCTGCTCAAGACGTACGCCAAGTTCGGACAGGCGGTGTACGACCAGCCCAAGCAGCGGGCGTTCGTGGTGTTCGACGCCTCGGTGGACGACCTGGTCGTCAGCCAGATGGACACCGAGCCGGTCGAGGCCGACACCCTGCCGGCCCTCGTCGAGGCGGTCGGCATCGCGGACCCCGACCGGGCGGTCGAGACGCTCCGCGAGTTCAACGACGCCACCGACGTCGACGGGTTCGACCCGCACTCCCTCGACGGGAACGCGACCGAGGGGCTGGACCCCGAGAAGACCAACTGGGCGACGCCGCTCGACGAGGCGCCGTTCAAGTGTTTCCCCGTCGACTCGGCCATCACCTTCGCGTTCGGCGGCCTGAAGATAGACACCGAGGCCCGGGTCCTCGACCGGCGTGAGCGGCCCATCACGGGCCTCTGGGCGGTCGGCAACAGCACCTCCCGGTTCTTCTACGGGAACTACCCCGGCGGTTCCGCGCTGACCCGCGGCACGACCTTCGGCCGAATCGCCGGGACGAACGCCGCCGAGTTCGCCACCGGAGACGGGTCGGACGGGTAGCCGGTTTCGCCGTCGGCCTCCGACCTCCGCCCGGCGGCTCTCCTCGGGACCGCCCCCGGTCGCGGCGAACGTTTTTGTGCCGGGAATCTGACGTCGGCTCGATGGAGAACGAGGAGTTCGGCGCGGTGCTCGACGGGCTGGCGACGTACCTGGTCGACCTGGAGTACGACGACGTTCCCGACGAAGTGCTCGAACGCGAGCGGACACACGTCCTCGACACCCTCGGCTGTGTCCTGTACGGCTCGACGACTCCCTGGGTGCGGAAGGTCGTGCGGACGTGTGACCGCCTGGGGGAGGCCGGCGCCGCGTCGGTGCTCGGACTCGACGCGTCGGTCCCCCCGGCACGGGCGGCGCTGATAAACGGCACCGCCGCACACAGCATGGACTACGACGACCACTGCCAGGAGGCGGGCGTCCACGCCGGTTCGGCCACGCTCCCGGCCGCGCTCGCCTACGCCGAGACCGCCGACCGGACCGTGAGCGGTCGGGAGTTGCTGACCGCCCTCGTCGCCGGCGTCGAGGTCGGCATCCGGTCCGGGTTCGGCATCGGCTACGGGTCGGTCGGCCGCGGGTGGCACATCGCCGGCTGGACCGGCGCGTTCGCCGCGGCCGCGACCGCGAGCAAACTCCTCGGGCTGGACCACGACCGGACCGCGCACGCGCTGGCCGTCGCCGGCACCCAGGGGTGTGGACTGCTCGGCGCCCAGTACGGCGCGGAGGTCAAGCGCTTCCACATGGGGAAGGCCGCCGAGGCCGGCTACCTCGGCGCGGCGCTCGCCCGGGAGGGGTTCACCGGCGACGTGCGCATCTTCGAGGAGCGGTACGGCGCCATCGGCCCGACGATGTCCGACGACTACGACGTCGACGCGGTCACCGAGGACCTCGGCCGCCGGTACCGCCTCATGGACAAACTCTCGCTCAAGCCGTTCCCCAGCGTCGGCCAGGTCCACGCCCCCGTCGACGCCGTCGGGGAGGTTCTCCGGCGGGAGGACCTCGACCCGGACGACGTGACGGCGGTGACCGTCCGGGCGACCCCGACCGTCAAGGACCACGTGGGCTGGGAGTACGAGCCGACGGACGTGATGTCGGCGCAGGCCAACATCCAGTACGCCGTCGCGACGCTCCTCCTCGACGGCGACGTGACCATCGACGCCTACACCGAGGCGGCCATCCGCCGGCCGGCCGTCCTCGAGCGGGTGAACGACGTGACCGTGGTCGCCGACGAGTCGCTCCGGGAGACGACGTTCGGCTCCGTCGTCGAGGTGTCGACCGCGAACCGGACCTACGAGCACGCGGTCCACACGCCCCGGGGGTACCCGTCTAACTTCCTGAGCGAGGCGGAACTGCGCCGGAAGTTCCACACCCAGGCGACGAAGGCCGTGTCCCGGGACGCCAGTGACGCGCTCGTCGACCTCGTCTCGACGCTCGACGCGGTCGACGACGTCGGCGCGGTGCTGGAACGCTGTCGACCCGACGGCGAGGGCTGAGCCGTCGGGCGTCGGCGACGGGTCGAACGCGATGCGGCCGACTCGACGGTCGACCTCCTCCGAGAAGTGGGACCGCCGAGAATCGAACTCGGTGACTCCGATTCTCCGTTCGTCCGCACCAGAGAAGTGGGACCGCTGAGAATCGAACTCAGGTCCTGCGCACCCCATGCGCAGAGGATACCACTACCCCACGGTCCCGCGTCCGGAGGGAGGTCGGACGCGCTGTTAAGGGCTTCGCTTCGCGGGTTAGACCAGCACGCGTTCCAGGTCGACGACCTCTCCCCGCTCCGCGTCCGGGTCGCCCACCAGGCGGCCGAGGCAGACGGCGGCGCCGTCGGGCGTCCGGCAGGCGACCCGGTCTCCGGGGGCCGGGTCGCCCCGCACCTCGATGACGCCGGGCGCGTAGACCGGCGCGCCCTCGGCGATTTCGCCGGCGGCGCTCGGCGCGACCACGACCGTCGGGAGGGGTTCGAGCAGTCGCTCGGCGGGGTCGACGGCCTCGGCCAGCGGCTCCGCGTCGCCCTCGACGGCGAAGGCGAGGGCGTCGGTCAGGTCGTGGAGCGAGACGAGGTCCCGGTCGTCGAACGCGCCGGTCCCGACCCGCCGGAGATCGCCCATGTGGGCACCCGTCCCGAGCGCCAGCCCGAGGTCGTGACAGAGTTTCCGGACGTAGGTGCCGCTCTCGCACCGGATTCGCAGGAGGACCTGTCGGTCCCGGACCTCGGTCACGTCGAGGTCGTGGATTTCCCGCGTGCGCAGGCGACGGACGACGGCGCTCTTGCGCGGCGGCTTCTGGTAGAGGTTCCCCTCGAACTCGCTCACGACGCGGTCGAGGTCCGTCGGCGGCGGCCCGTGGAGTTCGAGGACGGCCACGTACTCCTTGGGTGCGTCACGGAAGAGTTCGACGAGGCGGGTGGCGTCGCCGAGCAGGACCGGGAGCGACCCGGTCACCTTCGGGTCGAGCGTGCCGGCGTGGGCGGCGCGGCCGACCGGTTCGGCGTCGAGGTCCGCCAAGGCGTCGTCGACCACGTCCCGGACCCACGCGCTCACCTCGTGGGCCGAGGGCCCGGGAGGCTTGTCGAGGTTGACGACGCCGAATCGGAGGCGTTCGGCGGGCGAACGGCGGTCGGGTGGGCCACGCATCGGTCAGAAGTCGTGGCTGACGCCCTCGACGGGGAGTTTCCCCTCGTCGTCGCTCGGGTCGTACCACTCGGCGGCGTCGGTGAGCAGGTCGCGCACCCGGTCGGGCGGCCAGCGGGCGGTGTTGAGCACGAGGTCGTAGATGGTGAGGTCGTGGATGTCGATGTCGTAGTACTCGTCGTACCGCGTCGCTTCGCTGTCCTCGCGGCGGCGGGTCTCGGCGCGGGCCCGCTGGACGGGCTTGCCCTCGCGGTCGGCGATGCGACGGGCGCGGACGTCGAGCGGGGCGGTGAGCCAGAGCCGGAGGTCGGCGGCGTCCCCGGCGAGCCACCCGGCCAGCCGCGACTCGAGCACCAGGTCCTCGCGCTCGCGGGCTATCTCGTAGAGGCGGCGGTCGAGGTCCCGGTCGATCTGTGGGTCCTCCTCCGCGAGTTCGTTGAACTCGACTGGGGTGTAGCCGCGCTCGGCGGCGAGGTCACGGAAGATGTCGCCGCCGCTGACGTGCTCGTAGCCCAGCACGTCCGCCAGGCCGGCGGCGGTCGTACTCTTCCCGCTGCCGGCGGGGCCCGAGACTGTCAATAACATATCCGCCCTGCGAGCGTCCGGGCCAAAGAGGTTGTGCTTGCCGTCTAGCCCGTCGGGCTGATGTCGATGTTCAGCCCCTTGCGGATGATCTGCGTGAAGCCCATCGAGCAGAGGAAGTACCAGAGAATCCAGACCTGGATGGGCCCCAGGACGCTCTGCTTCCACGCCACCGTGCCCCGGAACGGGATGACGATGGTTCCGAACTGGCCGCTGGTCGGGTCGCGGATGCCGACCTTCCAGTACATCCAGAGGAAGACCGGGATGGTGAGGAACATGATCCACACCATCGGCCGGAACTGCTCTTTGAACATCCCGAGCTGGTCGCCCATCATCTCCATCTGCTCCTCCTGGAGTTCGTCGAGCTTCTCCTGGTCGTCGTTCGCCTTGGCCGCCTTGCGGCGGTCCTGGAGGTCCTGCATCCGCTCCTGGTACTTCGCCATCCGCTCGGTGTTCATCAGGTTGGCCTGGAGGAGCGTCGAGTAGAGCCCCGTGCCGAGCGCGAGCACCATCACCACCGCGTAGAACGGGAGCAGTTGGTTGAGCGGTCCGAGGACCACGTCGATGGCGCCGCCGATGAGGTCACGGAGCGGGCGCCAGGTGTAGGCGACGAAGAAGGGCACGGTGAAAAGCGCCACCGCCTTGTCGTAGATGGACCACGAGGACTCCTCCGAGTCGACGTCCGCCTCGGCGTCGTCGCCGCTCTCGTCGCTCAGGGCAGCCTGCGTCGCCTCGACGTCGGCGAGTTCGAACCCGTCCTCGCCGTCGACGAGCACCCCCTGCTCGATGAGGCGGCCCCACTCGCCGCTGGTGATATCGTCCCGGACGTCGACCCAGCGGACGGTGCCATCCTCGGCCTCCCGGAGGACCGTCTCGACGGCCTCCCGCATCTCGGGGTCGTCGTCCACGAGGGACCGGACTGTCGCCTTCGTCCCTGCCATTAC
>JBDGQA010000099.1:0-8069 GCA_042219325.1 Haloferacaceae archaeon
CCTTCGCGCTCGCGTCGCGCAGGCCCTCGTCGCCGAGGCGGGCGATGTAGGCGTACGCCTTCAGGAGGACGAGCCAGTTGCCCTGGAAGCCGTGGACCTTGCCGATGGATGACTCCGGATCGTACAGTTCGTAGGTCGGGTCGCCGTCGTCCGCGCCGTCCTCGACCCGTCGCACGCGCGGACGGGGGAGGTACTCCGCGAGGTCGGCCACGACGCCGACGGGGCCGGCGCCGGGACCGCCGCCGCCGTGGGGGGTGGCGAACGTCTTGTGCACGTTGTAGTGCATGATGTCAAAGCCCATGTCGCCGGGGCGGGCGCGGCCGAGCAGGGCGTTGAGGTTGGCGCCGTCGTAGTAGAGCAGGCCGCCGGCGTCGTGGACCGTCTCGGCGATGGCGACGATGTCGCGCTCGAACAGGCCGACGGTGTTGGGGTTGGTGAGCATCAGCGCCGCGGTGTCGTCGCTCACCGCCGCCTCCAGGGCGTCGAGGTCGACCCGGCCGTCCTCCGCGGCGGGCAGTTCGACGACCTCGTAGCCGGCCATCGCCGCGGTGGCGAAGTTGGTGCCGTGGGCGCTGGCCGGGACGATCACCTCCGACCGGTCGTTGCCGTTCGCGCGGTGGTGGGCCTTGGCGATGCTGATGCCGGTGAACTCGCCCGCCGCGCCGGCCGGCGGCTGGAGGGTCACGGCGTCCATCCCGCCGATGCGCGCGAGGTAGTCCTGCAGGCGGTAGAGGAGTTCGAGCGTGCCCTGGACGGACTCGTCGGGCCGGTCGGGGTGGACCGCGGCGTCCGGGAGGCCGGCCAGGTCCTCGACGAACTTCGGGTTGTACTTCATCGTGCACGACCCGAGCGGGTAGGGGCCGCTCTCGACCCCGTAGTTCATCTCCGAGAGCCGGGTGTAGTGGCGCGCGAGTTCGGGTTCGGCCGGCGCGGGGAGTTCCAGTCCGTCACGGGTCAGGTCGTCCGGGAGCGCGTCCCCGGGCTCCGCCCGGGCGAGGTCCTTCTCGGCGAGCAACGGCTCGTAGGTCCGCCCGTCGTCGCGCGCCCAGCGGGCCTGGTCGAACTTCATGCTGCCTCCCTGACGGCCGCGACCAGGTCGTCGGCGTGCGCGGCGTTGGTCTCGGTGACACAGACCTGGATGAGGTGGTCGCCGGGGGCGTGGACCGCGAACCCGGCGTCGGCCAGGTCGGCGGCGACCGCGGCCGCCGGGCGGTCGGTCCGGGCGACGAACTCCCGGATGTGGTGGCGGTCGTGGACGGGGGCCCGGACCCCGTCGACGTCGTCGAGGCGGGCGGCCAGCGACTCGGCCTCGCGGACGCACCGCTCCGCGAGGTCGATCAGGCCGCCCGGCCCGAGCGCGGCGACGTGCATCGCCGTCCGCAGCGCCACCCACGCCTGGTTGGTGCAGATGTTGCTCGTCGCGCGCTCCTTGCGGATGTGCTGCTCGCGGGTCTGGAGCGTGAGCGTGTACGCCCGGCGGCCGGCGGCGTCCTCGCCGGCGCCGACGAGGCGGCCGGGGACCTGCCGGAGGAAGTCCTTCCGGGCGGCGAACAGTCCCGTGCCGGTCCCGTAACTGGTGCCGAGGCCCAGCGCGTCCGCCTCGCCGACGACGACGTCGGCGCCGACGCTCGCGGGTTCCTCCAGGAGCGCGAGCGCGACGGGGTCGCTCCCCAGGCAGAACAGCGCGTCGTGGTCGGCGGCGAGCGACCCCACCGCCGACAGCCGCTCCTCTATCGTTCCGCGGACCGTGGGGTTCTCGGCGTAAACCATGACCGCGTCGTCGTCGAGACGATCCTCCAGGCCATCGACGTCGACGTTCCCGTCGTCCATCGGGTACTCGCGGACGTCCAGGCCGGCGCCGTCGACGTAGTTCTCCAGCACGTCGCGGCGCTCGGAACGCAAGATGGAGGGGATGTACACCGTCGACCCCGAGGCGTCCCGGACCCGGTCGGCCAGGAGCGCCGCCTCCGCGAGCGACGTGGCGGCGTCGTACATCGAGCAGTTGGCCACCGGGAGACCCGTCAGTTCGACCAGCATCGACTGGTACTCGAAGAGCGCCTGGAGGAAGCCCTGGGTGACCTCGGGCTGGTACTGCGTGTAACTGGTGAGGAACTCCGAGCGGAGCGAGATGTGGTCGACCGCCGCGGGCACGTAGTGGTCGTGGTGGCCCCGGCCGAGGAACTCCACGAGGTCGTCGTTGCGCGCGAGCGTTCCGCGCACCTCGTCGCGGACCGCCCGCTCGCTCCGGGCCTCGATGCCGAGGTCGTCGTCGAACCGGACCGGGTCCGGGATGTCGAACAGCGCCGCCTCGTCCTCGACCCCGACCGCGTCGAGCATCGCCCGGCGCTCCGCCGCCGTGTGGGGGGCGAAGGGACTGCCGGTATCGTTACCGGGGCCGGGGCCGCTGCCGCCGCCGTCGGGCCGTCCGTCGCGGCTCATTCGACCTGCGCCCGGTACTCCTCGGCCGTGAGCAGTTCGTCCCGCCCGTCGTCGGCGGCGGGGGCGACCTCGATCAGCCACCCCTCGCCGTAGGGGTCCTCGTTGAGGAGTTCGGGCCGGTCGAACAGTTCCTCGTTGACGGCGACGACCTCGCCCGACAGCGGGGCGTACACGTCCGACACCGCCTTGATGCTCTCGACGACGCCGAACGCCTCGCCGGCCGTCACCGTCTCGCCCTCGTCGGGCAGGTCGACGAAGACGACGTCGCCCAGTTCGTCCTGGGCGAAGTCGGTGATGCCGACGCGGGCCGGCTCGTCGGTGGTCGTCCACTCGTGCGACTCCGTGTAACGCAGTCGGTCGGGAAACTCGAAGCTCATCCGTTATCGTTTGTCCTCCAGGAACGGCGTACTGACGGTTTTCGCGCGTTTCGACTCGCCGCGTACCGTCACGCCGACGCGGGTGTCGGGGTCGGTCAGACCGACGGGCAGGTACGCGAGCGCGATCGGGTCGCCGAGCGTCGGGCTCATCGTGCCGCTGGTGACGTGCCCCACGGCGTCGCCGTCGTGGGTCACCTCGTACCCGTGCCGGGGAACGCCGCGGTCGAGCAGGGTCAGGCCGACGAGGCGCTCGTCGACGCCCCCTGCGTCGACCGCCTCCAGGGCGTCCCGGCCGACGAACTCGGTGCCGAGTTTCACGACGAACCCGATGCCCGCCTCGTAGGGGGTTCGGGGCTCGTCCTCGGGGTCGAAGTCCTGGCCGGAGAGGAGGAATCCCATCTCCAGGCGGAGGGTGTCCCGCGCCCCGAGGCCGCAGGGCTGGCAGTCGTCGGCGACGGCGTTCCAGACGGCCGTCGCGGCGTCGGCGGGGGCGATCAGTTCGAAACCGTCCTCGCCGGTGTAGCCGGTCCGGGCCACCCAGCAGTCGACCCCCGCGACGGCGGCCCAGGTCGCCTCGAACCGCGACAGGTCGCGCACCGGCGTCCCGTCGGTGACCGCGTCGGCGACCAGGCCCGGCGCGTCCGGTCCCTGTACCGCGAGCATCGCGCGCTCGCCGGTGACGTTCCGCACCGCCGCGTCCAGCTCCCACTCGTCGCGGTAACTCGCCCACCGCTCCTCGGCCTCGACGTCGTGGCCGGCGTTCGGCACGAACAGGTAGGCCGGGTGGCCGTCCTCGTCCGGCCGGCGGTAGACGACCGTGTCGTCGATCATGACGCCGTCCTCGGTCACGATGGCGGCGTACTGGGAGTCGCCCGGGTCGAGCGCCGTCACGTCGTTGGTCGTGAGGCGTTGCATCAGCGCGGGCGCGTCCGGGCCGACGACCTCGATCTCGCCCATGTGCGAGACGTCGAAGACGCCCGCCGACTCGCGGACCGCCGCGTGTTCGGCCCTGATGGAGTCGAACTCGACCGGCATCTCCCATCCGCCGAACTCCGTGAACGTCGCGCCGCGCTCGCCGTGTGCGTCGCGCAACGGCGGCTTCCGCAGGGCCATATCCCCACGGTTGGACGGCCACAACTAAGCCTTTCGTATATCGTGACGGGGTTCGGATGCCCGGTCCGGGTCGGCCGCCCCGCTATCCGACGAGGGAGAACAGCAGGTAGGCGCCGACGACCGACAGCGTGGGCGTGACCACCCAGAGGACGACGATCCGGGCCGTGGCCTTCGGGTCGAACAGCCCCTCGGCGGACAGCACGTCGGCCTCCTCCTCGCCGATCGGGGGGACGCCGCCGTCCGGAGCCTCCTGTGCCCCGGGAGGGGGCGCCTCCCCCTCGGCGAGTTCCCCGACCGTCGGGCTCGGGGCCGCTTTGTCGGGGTCCCCGGTCGGCGGCGCCGCGAGCGCCCCCGTCGTGAGCTCCGGGACGGGTTCTTCGTCCGGGGCCGGTTCTTCGACGACGGGCGGCGCAGCTATCTCCGCCAGCGTCTTCGCGCGGCTCGCGCGTCCCCATCCGAGGCCGATGATGCAGCAGGTCGTGCTCACCGCGAGACTGGCGGGGATGCCGAGCCACGAGAGGACGGTGATGATGGTCGCCCCGACGGAGGAGACGATGAGCGCCGCCAGGATCGGGAGGTCGGTGATGTCGTCGCCCACGGTCGCCAGCGTCCGCCGGGCGATGGTGAACCCGCCGAGGCTCATGGCGCCGACCGCGAGGAGGATCGCCGGGCCCGGATCGACCGCCCCGTTGCCGACGAGCGGCGCGACCGCGTTCGCGGCGTTCGAGGCGCCAGCGCTGAAGCCCATGTAACAGCCGATGGCGACCACGAGCGCCGACCCGACGAGGTCCCGCGGTGCCGCCGCGTTTCCGTCGATCGTCGGCCGCGGGATGGGGCCGCTGCGGTCGACCACGATCAGCGGCTCCGTGAGGCGGCCGAACGCAAGCCGGGCGTCGAGATACGGGTACAGGTACCGGCCGACCACGACGCCGGCGAAGAAGGCGACCAGCGGCGCGACGATCCACGCCGAGAGGATGGTGAACATGATCGCGGCGTGGAGCGTGTCCGTGGCCAGTCCCAGGCCGACGATCGCCCCGACGGCCGTCATCGACGTCGAGGCCGGAACGCCGTAGAGGTTCGACACGAGGAGCGCGAGGCCGGTGAAAAAGAGGACGCCGACGCTCGCCGCCGGCGAGAAGGCCGCCGCGTCGACGATTTCGCTGCTCATCGTGTCGATGACGTTCCGCCCGACCGTCCACGCCCCCACCAGCGCGAACAGGGTGAACAGCGCCGCGGCGGAGGCTTTCCTGATGATCCGGCTCCCGACGGCCGGGCCGAAGGCGACGCCCGTCGAGGACCCCCCGATGTTGAACCCCACGAAAACCGCCACCAGGAGCCCGACGGCGATCAGTGGCTCGACCATTGCCAGGTCCCGTTATTCGGCGACGTATAGGCGTGTTCCTTCGAACGCGTGGACCGACGGGGGGCAGCCGTCACTTCCACTCGTCGGCCCCGGACGTCGGGTGGAGTTCGCCCTTCGCCTGTCTGGACCCGGGCCACAGCACGAGCCCCAGGAGTCCGGCGTAGAACGCCCCGACGACCGCGAGAACGACCGCCCCGGACAGACCGCCGATGGCCGCGTTCCCGACGAGGCCGGTCGGCGCGGTCGCGAACACGGTGAGGCGGACGAGCCACGCCCCGAGGAGCACGGAGAGCAGGGGGAGGTAGATCCGTCGGAGACGCCGGGAGACCGCCTCGACGGTCGGGGTCTTCAGCGTCGGCTCGCGGAGGTCCTCGCTCAGGAGTTTCCGCCAGCTGGACTGCTCGACGCCCTCCGGGTCGAGCGCGTTCGCGAACACGTTCTCCTCCAAGAGCCGCACCCGCGACCGCCAGACGTCGTAGATACGGTACCGTCGCGCCTCGATGCCGAGGAAGACGGCGACCATCACCATACCGACGAGGAGGACGTAGTGGGGCCGGGATTGCCCGGAGAACGCCCACGTGAGCAGCGTGGCCGTCAGCACGACGGCCCAGTTGGTCGTCCGGTCGATCCGCGTGCGCCACGACGTCGTCCGCCCGAGTTCGCCGCGGTAGGCGTGGCCCATGAGCGAGAGGAAGTCGTCCCGGTCGCCCGCGGCCTCGCCGGCGACCTCGCGTTCCGCCGGCGATTCCGGGTCGAAGTCCGCGGGGGACCGGTCCTCGGACGGTTCCGGATCGAAGTCCGCGGGGGACTGGTCCTCGGACGGTTCCGGGTCGGAGTCCGCGGGAGGGTCCGCCATACGACCACGTACGCCGAGCGGCGGGTAAAGCCCGCCCCTGAATCGAACCGGCGGGGGAACGCGGGGACGAGGCGGCGCCGACCCGCGACCGGTGGAGGTTTCCCCCCGCCGCCGCGTTCGGGGGGCATGGACCTGTTGGACCGCCTGCGACGGCTGGGCTCCGAACCCCGTCCGGACCGCGTCGCCACGTTCGTCGACGGGCCGAACGTGCTGCGCGAGGAGTTCGACGTCGACCTGAACGACGTGCGGGAGGCGGTAGCGGCGTACGGCCGTCCCGCGATCAGCCGGGTCTACCTCGACGAGGGCGCGCCCCCGGGGCTGGTGAAGGCGGCCGAGGCCCGGGGGTTCGAGGTGGTCGTGACCAGCGGCGACGTGGACGTGCGCCTCGCGGTCGACGTCGCGCGGACGGCGGCGGCCGGCGACGCCGACGTGATCGTCGTCGTCTCCCGGGACACGGACTTCAAGCCCGCGCTGGAGGCGGCCAACGCCGAGGGGCTGCGGACCGTCGCGGTCGCCCCCGGGTCGTACGGGCGATCCGACGCCCTCCGCAACGCCGCGACCGAGAGCACGACGCTGGGGGAGTGACCGAGCGCGCGGGAGCGGGCGAGCCACCGAGTGACGGCCAGGAGCGGGGCGGGAACTGCCGTCGAGGGACGCCCCGACGGGCGACCGCCGGCGCTCCCGGGAGGCGAACCGCATTTGAGCGCCGCGGCCGCAGGCCCGCCCATGAGCGAGGACCTCGGCACGCCGGTGCTCGACGACCACCTCCACCTCGACCCCGAGGCGGGACGGGGACTCGACGCCGTCGAGGAGTTCCGTCGGCTCGGCGGCACCCACCTGCTCGTCGTCAACCGGCCGTCCTGGCACCTGGGCGTGCGCGCCGAGACGGGCGAGGACTTCCGTGCGGTCTTCGAGCCGACGACGGACCTCGTCTCCCGGGCCGACGACGCCCTGCCGGGGCGGGCGTGGCCGGTGCTCGGCGTCCACCCGGGGCTGGTGTCGCGGCTGGTCGACGACCGCGGGATGGCGCCGGACGCGGCGGCCGACCTGATGCGCGCCGGCCTGGACGTCGCGGCCGAGTACGTCCGCGAGGGGCGGGCGCTCGCGCTGAAGTCGGGGCGCCCGCACTACGACGTGAGCGACGCGGTGTGGGCGGCGTCGAACGACGTCCTCCGGCACGCGCTCTCGCTCGGGGCGGACCTGGACTGTGCCGTGCAGTTGCACACCGAGGAGAGCGAGGATCTGACCGAGGTGGCCGAGTGGGCGCGCGAGCGGGGACTGGGGCCGGAACGGGTCGTCAAGCACTACGCGGGCGAGCGGCTGGCCGGACCGACCCCGAGCGTGATGTGCCGCAAGGAGTGGCTCCGGGCCCACGCCGAGCGCGGCGATCCGTTCCTGATGGAGACGGACTACCTCGACGACCCCGACCGCCCGGGGGCGGTGATGGGGCCGAAGACGGTACCCCGGCGGACCAGGTGGCTGCTGGAGGAGGGGTACGACGACGCGGTCCGGCGGGCGCACGTCGAGACGCCGGACGCGGTCTACGGGGTCGACACCGTCGCCACGCTCGACAGTAGTCGATAAGAAAGGCCTTTGGGGGCGCCGGGAGGAAGATACCGGTATGTCCGAGGAGGAGACGTTCTACACGGAAGAACGGTGGGAGAACTGGCTGGACCGCGTCGCGGAGGAGGACCTCGACCCGGAGGAGGAGGAATCCGCACGGCTCCTGCTCAACCTGCAGGACGACACGGCCATCGCGGTGGCGAAGGTCCTGGCGGCGCTCGAGGACGACCGGATCGACGAGGAGCGGGCCGTCGAGGAACTCGAACACATCCGCGAGATCGTGCTCACCGAGACGACCTTCGAGGACGAGGACGCGGAGGTGCTCGTCGACGGCGTCCAAACCAGCCTCGTGCCCGTG
>JBDGQA010000032.1:0-7691 GCA_042219325.1 Haloferacaceae archaeon
CCACGTCGCCGACGGCGTGGACGCCGTCGACGCTCGTCCGGCCGTGGTCGTCGACGGCGATCGTGCCGTCGTCGTTCAGGTCACAGCCGAGCTGCTCCGCGAGGTCGGTGTTGTAGTCCGAGCCGTACATGGCGAACCCGCCCCGGTACTCGCGGACGGTCCCGTCCTTGAACTCCAGGGCCTCGAGCCACCCGTCCTCGCCGTTCCGGACGCCGGTGACGTCCGCCTCGACGACGTCCACGGGGTGGGCGTCGAGCAGTTCCGCCGTCTCGTCGCTCCACTCCGGCTCGTGGCCCCGCGTCAGCAGGTCCACCTCGTCGGTGAAGTTGAGCATGATCATCGCGACGTACGCCGCGGAGTCGCCGTGACCCATCACGTACACCGACTCGTCGACGAACATGTAGGCGTCACAGTGGAGACAGTAGTGGAGCCCCCGGCCGGTCCGCGGGAGCGGCGGGTCGGCCCGCTCGTCGGTGAACCCGGTCGCCAGCACCACCCGGTCGGCGAGGTACGCCGCGTCGCTGCCCTCCAGGCGGAACCGCCCGTCGTCGCGCCGCTCGGCGGCGGTTATCAGGTCCCGGTGGACGTCGCCGCCGTAGGCCTCCACCTGTTCTTTCCCCGTCGCGAGGAACTCGTTGCCGGAGACGTCCTCGGTGACACCGATGACGTTGTGCGTGTCGACCATCATCGCCGCCCGACCGCCGCCGCGGTCGACGAGCGCCGTCTCGTGGCCGAGTCGCGTCGTGTAGAGGGCCGCGGTGAGGCCCGCGGGGCCGCCGCCGACCACGACGACTTCGTACTCCCGGGGCTCGGGTTCGTCCGACATGGACCGCGGTAGGGGCGCCGCCGGTTTAAACTCACAGCCCCCGTGCGTCCCCCCCGTCAACCCACGGGCCGTTCGTCCGGCGGCGGACCCCGGACGACGGCGTAGCAGTTTCCCGCGGAGACGAACGTCTCCGCCACCGCGAGGGCGCTCCTCCCCAGGTCCGCCTCGAACTCGTCCCGGTCGTAGACGTGGTAGAAGCGGGGGACCGTCTCGCCGTCCGGGAGCGTCCAGTCCACCGTCGTGTCGAAGCCGGCGTCGGCGTCGAACCGGTCGTGGGCCACGCTCCACGCCGAGACGAGCGCCGGCGCGCCGGGGCGGAGGACCCGCGCGAGTTCGTCGAGGCTCCGCCCCCGACGCGCCCGCGGGCGGAGATGGTGGACGGTCGCGACGTAGACGGCGGCGTCGAAGGCGTCGTCCCGGAGCGGCGGCGCGGCGGCGTCGCCGACGACGGGGGCGAACGCGCCGGCGAACCCGCGCTCGGCCGCCCGGTCGGCGGCCACCCGGAGGAGTTCGCCGCTGGCGTCGACGCCGACCACCCGGCGGACCCGCTCGGCGAGGAGGCCGGCGTGGCGGCCGTTGCCACATCCCAGGTCGAGGGCGCGTTCGCTCCCCGCCGGGACGCGCTCGTCGACGAACGCCTCCACCTCCGGCCACGGGTGTTCCCTGGTGGCCGCGAAGTGCGTCGCGATGCGGTCGTAGACGGTCCGCGGCGGGGGCGTGTCGGGGGTCACACGACGAGGAAGACGGCGTAGGCGAGAGCGAGCATTATCGCGGCGTGTTTCACCCCGTCGCGGACGTCGCCCTCGCCCAGTTGACCGGCGACGAGCCCGGAACTGATCCCCTGGACCACCGAGAGGTGGAAGAAGATGGTCCGGTACGCCCCGGTGTCGGCGCCGCTGATGCCGCCGAACAGGTCCGAGGGGATGGCCGCCCCCGCCGGCCCGCCCGAGGGGAGGGCTCCGCCGCCGACGCTCGCCTGGTTGATGGCCGGGATGAACGAGACGGTGAGCGCGGCGATGATGCCGAGGAAGACCAGGAAGGAGATGTAGATGACGAGCAGGTACGTGACCATCTCCTGGCGGCGTTCGCGGCGGAGCCGCCGGTTCTCCTGTGCCTCCTCGGCGGCGATGCGGAGCACCGGCGCCAGGTCGCCCGACGCCTGCATCGCGTTCGTGATGAGCGTGACGGCCTGCGAGACGGCCACGGTTCGCGTCCGCTCGTCGAGGCGGTGGAGGGCGGTTCGGGCGTCTGCGCCCCACTCGATGTCCTTCCAGGTCCGGTCGATCTCCGGACCGAGCGCCCCGAGGTCGCCCCGGTTCACCCGCCCGAGGCTCTCGACGACGGTCATCCCCGCCTCGTTGATGCTCGCCATCCGGTCGAGGAAGTCCGGCACCTCCTTCTCGACGGCGCGGGCCTGCCGCTTCTGGAGCTCGTAGATCACCGCGTAGCCGACCATGACGAGGAGGCCCGCCTCGACGAGGGGCTCGTCGAGGACGTCGACGGCCTTGACGCCGAGCGGGATGGGCACGGACCGGGCCATCACCCAGAGGACGGCGACCGGCACCGTCACGACGAGGGTCGAACTCGGCTCCCCGAGGACGGTCCGTAGCGGTTCGTCGATCCACCGCCGCGCGCGGCGGAGCCGGTCGTGGACGGCGAGCCGTTCGAGGTTGGCCGCCGCCGTCGCCGACACGCCGCCGTCCGCCACCGCCCCGCCGCTCTCGGTCCGTCGGGCGTCGATGCTCGTTCGCGCGGGCGACCGGCCGTCGCTCCCCGATCCGGCCACCTCCTGTCGGTCGGGCAGGGTCTCGGTCATGCTGTCGAGGTAGACGATGAACCCGGCCGTCGCCGCGGGCACCCCGACGTACCCGATGATCCGGATGATGGTGAGGGTGTTCTGGAGCACCAGCCCGATGACGACGAGCACCGTGATGACGAACAGCGGTCCGGCGACCAGGGCGGTGACGTAGATCTCCGCGAACGTCGCGAGCAGTTCGAGGTACTGCTCCTGCTGGGAGCGGGCCTCCTCCTGGTAGCGCTCGTACTGCTCCCGCAGGAAGTCCGAGAGCGACCGGCCGGAGGAGAGGACGCTGGCGAGGTTGTCGGCGAACTCGTCGAGGCTCTCGCTCGGCGTGTACTCGGACATCCGCTGGAGCGCGCTCATCGCGTCGGTGCCGAACGCCTCCATGTCCCGGACCGCGACGCCGACCTCGCGGGCCGCCTCGCCGTAGACGTCGCTGTTGCGCGTCAGGACGGCCATCACCTTCGGGAACGGCATCCCGCTGCGGGAGAGCGCGTAGATGAATCCCACGGTCCGGGGGAGCGTCGCCTCGATCTCCGTCGCCCGGGCCCGGGCCCGCTGGTCGAGGTACTGCCACCGGAACCAGTAGGTGCCGAAGGCCGCCCCCGCCCCGAAGGTGGCGCTCGAAAGGAGGAGGAGGACGAACAACTGCTCCACCGAGAGCGCCGGGATCCGGGTCAGCGCCGTCAGGAAGTACATCCACTCCGGGATGGCGCTCCGGAGGGTGTCGGCGCTCAGCGCTAGCACCTCGAGGAACCCCGCCACGACGTACACCCCGAGGACGCCCCCGGCGACGCCGAACGTGCCCGCGATGAACAGGGTCCGGGCGGCGTACACCCGGTGCGTGGCGTCGACGCGCGCCGCGCGGATCCGGGTGACCTGTCTGTCCCGGCGGGGACTCCGGTTGGCGACGTAGTCGCCGAAGAGCGCGATGGCCACCCGCGACACGAACAGGTTCGCCCGCCGGTTGACCGGCGACAGCGCGACGGGCGCCATCACCAGGACGGCGACGACGAGGGGAGCGAAGTTGAGAAGCGGCGGCACCGCTCAGTCACCCTCGTCAAGCAGGCCGACCTCGACCTCGACCTCCGTGTCGGCCTCGCGTTCGAGTCGCTCCATCACCTGCGCCGCGTCGGCGTAGTACTCGTTGACGAGCGCGGTGAACCGGCGGTAGTCGGAGACGCCGAGTTCGCGCAGGAGAGCGAGGAACCGCTCGCGCCGGCGGAACTCCTGGAGCAGTTCCGAGCGGCTCCACCCCCGCTCGGCCTGTATCTCGTCGAGCAACTGGCTGTCGCTGCGGTTGAAATCGTCGTTCGTGGCGTCCCAGCTGAACGCCGTCGAGTAGTCGAGTTCGCCGGTGCGCTGGTCGATGTCCCCGATCTCGCCGATGGCCTTCGACCGGCGGACCCGCTCGCCCTCGAACCGGGTGAGCGTCTGGACCAGCAGGAGGTCGAGCGACTGGACCATCGCCCGCGGGACGTTGATCGGCTCGTTCTCCAGGCGGTTGATGACCGTCTCGATGGAGTCGGCGTGCATCGTCGAGAACGTCGTGTGGCCGGTGTTCATCGCCTGGAAGAGCGTGACCGCCTCGTTGCCGCGGACCTCGCCGACGATGATGAACTCCGGGCGGTGGCGCAGCGCCGAGCGCAGGAGGTCGTACATGTCGATGTCCGACCCCTCCTCGCGGCGTTCGCGCGTGACCGAGGAGAGCCAGTTGTCGTGGTACAGCGACAGCTCGCGGGTGTCCTCGATGGTGAGCACCTTCGCCCGCGGCGGGATGAACATCGAGACGGCGGAGAGCCAGTTGTCGTGGTACAGCGACAGCTCGCGGGTGTCCTCGATCGAGAGCACCTTCGAGCGCGGCGGCAGGAACATCGCGAGCGCGTTCATCGACGTGGTCTTGCCGGCGGCGGTCCCGCCCGCGAAGATCAGCGACTTGTTGGACTCGATGGCGAGCCAGAGGAACGCCAGCATCTCCACGGAGAACGTGCCGTACTCCAGCAGGTCGATGGGCGTGAACGGCTCGTCGGCGTACTTCCGGATGGTGAAGGCCGACCCGCGCGGCGTCACCTCCTCGCCGAGGGCCAGTTCGATGCGCGAGCCGTCCGGCAGGGTCGTCGAAACGACCGGGTCGGAGACCGAGATGTGCCGGCCCGAGCGCTGTGCGAGCTGGATGACGAAGTCGTTCAGCTCCTCGGCGTCGTAGGTGATGTTCGTCTCGATGTCCGTGTAGCGGTCGTGGTAGACGAAGATGGGCAGGTCCGCGCCGTCACAGGAGATGTCCTCGATGGCCGGGTCGTGCATCAGCGGGTCGATGTGGCCGTAGCCCTGGAACGACCGATAGAGGTAGTAAAACAGCCGGTAGAACGTCTCCGGCTCGATGACGACGCCGTACTCCTCGAGCCGAGCCGCAAGCTCCTCCTTGAGGACGCGCTCGGGATCCGTGTCGACCTCCTCGCGGTAGATAAGCGGGATGCGGATGTCCTCGAACAGTCGGTCGAGCAGTTCCCGCTCGATGGCGGAGAGCGACGGCTCCACGACGTGATACCGGTTCTCGTCCCGCTCCGGGTCGTGGTTGACGGAGACGAACGCGAAGGGGGCGTTCAGCCAGTAGCGCTCGATCTCTTGGTAGCCGTCGAGCCCGTCGAACTCGACGAGCCGGCCGTGGCGGGCGGGGTCGTAGTTCGCCGTCGGGACGGCCGACCCGCTCAGGACCGTCGCCGTCCGCGAGAGCCACGACCGGATGTGACCCAGCGGGTCGGAGACGATATCGCCGGGGTCTGGTGGTTCTGGGTTCGACATCGGTGGTCTGGTGGGGCGACAGCGCGGCGTCCCCGGAGTCTACCCCCTGCTATCGGATGCTCCTACTTAAATTCGCTCGCCAAATTATCATCCGTATAATCGCCAGCGGTCGGTGGACCGGACGGACGGCGGTGCGGGTCCGCCCGCTCCGGTCACCGGGCGACGGGGCTCAGGCCCGGTCGACGGTCAACAGGAGCGCCGACAGGACGAGGGCGACGAACGGCCCGACGGGGACCGTGACTCCGGGGAACGACGTGACGAACAGCCCGCTGGCCGCGAGCGTCGCGAGGCCGACGAGGCCGAGCAGGACGCCGAACACCCTGACCGGGTCGGCCGGGAGCGCCGCCTCGACCCGGTCTTCGGCGCGGTAGTAGACGAGGCTGAGGCCGAGCGGGAGGAAGTAGAGCGCGAGCGCCGCGGTGGCGATGGTGCCGGCGAGCGCGAGCGTCGGGGACTGCTGGAAGCCGCCGATCTGCCACGTCCAGAGGAACGGCCGCTCGCCGGTGAGCGTCGCGCCGAAGATGAACTGAAACCGAAAGGGCAGAAAGCGCAGGGCGACGACGGTCACGCGCTCGACTTCGAACAGGGACACCGACCAGGGTGCGAGCCCCACGAGCCAGGTCGCGAGCACCGCGAACTCGCCCGCGTACTCTGATTTCACCCACGCCATGCTACTGTCAGAGGGAGCACCGGGCCGGTAAAAGCTACCGGTCCCGTCGGTCGTGTCGCCGTTACGTTCATTTGGCCGGGAGACGTACTGGTAGCCACCGGAATGAGGCGTGATTACTTCACCGTCGACACCCAGGACGCGGCCGCCGAAGACGACGTCCCGACGCTCTCGATCGAGTACGACGGGCCGACAGCGGAACTCAGCGAACGCCTCACCACAGTGGCGGGGGAGACGCTCGACGCGGGGGAAATCGACGTGACCTTCCGCCGCCAGCCCGACGAGGAGACGGGGGTCTTGTCGCTGACGAACCGACACACCGGCGAGTACCTCTTCGAGGCCACAGCGCCGGCGTCGGAGATCGAGTCGCTCGTCACCGCGGCGGAGGGCAGCGAACGCCCGTCGTTCGAGATCCGACTCGCCGTCGGTGAGGACGACACGCGCGTCTATGAGAAGCGCACGCTGCTCGTCTACGACCACGACGGGAGCCTGCTCCGCGGACAGAGCCTGATCCCCGGCGGCGTCGAACTGTAGCGCTCGACGCTCGCGCGCTCAGTCGGCCGTTCTCGTCGTTTTCAGACCCGGTCGACCAGCGCCGGGAGCGCCCGCGTCACGTCCGACCGGAGGACGTAGTCGGCGTCCCCGTCGCGCGGGGTCTCGTCGTAGTTTATCACGGCGAGCGTCGCGTCCGAATCGGCCGCGATCTTCGGCAGGAGCGACGCCGGCCGGACCGACAGCGACGAGCCGACTGCGAGGAACACGTCGCTGTCGCGGGCGAGGCGCTGTGCCTCGTTCATCGCCGCGTCGGGGAGCGCCTCGCCGAACAGGACAACGTCGGGCCGGTAGACGCCGCCGCAGTCACACCGGGGCGGGAGGTCGCCGTCGGCCGCCCGCTCGAACACCGGGTCGGCGGGCCGGCGGTCGCCGCAGTCGTCACAGGCGACGTCCCGGTGCGTGCCGTGCAGTTCGACGACGCGCTCCGTCCCGGCCGCGTCGTGCAGGCCATCGATGTTCTGCGTGAGGACCGCGTCGAGGTGCCCCGCCGCCTCCAGTCGCGCCAGCGCCTCGTGGGCGGCGTTCGGCTCGGGGTCCAGGTCGCCGTAGATGGACTCGCGCAGCGAGAGCCGGTCCGCCCAGAACCCGGCCGGGTCGGCGTCGAGCCGCCGTCGATGGAAGTCCATCGGGTCGTGGCGGTCCCAGACACCGTCCTCGCCGCGGAACGACGGGATGCCCGAGGCCGTCGAGACGCCCGCACCGGACAGGGCCACTGCGGTCGCTGCGTCCCGGAGCGCGTCGGCCACGGCGTCGAGTGTCTCGTCGGTCACGGGCGGGCGTAAGGCGGCCGGAGCAAAAACCGCACCTATCCCGCTCGCCGGCGGCCACGTCGCGGCCCGGAACTCGCTGCGAGCGCCACCCCGGCGTGCCTGGATGTTCGTGGAGAGATGACGCAGATAACCGACCGTTCGGTGTGTTTCGAATTCGAGCCGGCGGTTCCGAGCGTTCGATAAAGACGGATTTAAATCGTCACCGCTCGCCTGTTCGCATGACATGCGCTTGCACGAATACCAGGCGAAGCAAGTCTTCGCTGACGCGGG
>JBDGQA010000069.1:0-7562 GCA_042219325.1 Haloferacaceae archaeon
GGCCGACGGGCAGCCACAACGGGAACGCCCCCGACGCGGCGAGCCATCGGGCGACGACCCCGGCCCCGAACGCAACGAGCCCCATGCCGGCGGCGGTCAGACCGACCGCCGTGAGCAGGTTCAGCTTCTGTCCGAGGTTGCCGAGCACCGTGATGGCGAACGTGATGACGAACCCCGGCATCGTCAGCGCCAGCACGGTGTCGACCGGGGCGGCGACGAACGCGCGCGTCGCGCCCGCCACGGCGTACGAACCGGCGACCCCCGCGGCGCCCGCACAGAGCGCCACGGCGAGGTCCGGGGCGGTCGTCCGGAGGGCCGCGAGCCGGTCGCGGCGGCCCGTCATCGACGTCCCCCGCTCCGTCGGTCGCCGACCCGTGTGGTCGCGCCCCGATGGCGCCCCTGCCCGTGCCCGCCCGTCCCACGACGGCCGCTCCGCCCGGCGACCGGCGCCCGCCCGTCAGCGCCGACCGCCGTCACCCCCGCCGGCACACCCGGAGTCTCCCCCGCGCGCTTCCCGTCGTCCATGCCCGAAACCGGGTGTGGAACCGGGAAAACGATTGTCCGAACTGCGTGGGAACTCCGTCTAGAATTCGTCCGGAGACGAGGGTTTTTGTGGTGCGCCCGCCCGTCTCGGGTATGGTCGAGGCGTTCGCCGTCGCGAGCGGCAAGGGCGGCACGGGCAAGACCACCGCCACGCTCGCGCTCGGAATGGCCCTCGCCGAGGACCACGACGTGACGGTGGTCGACGCCGACACGGGGATGGCGAACCTGCTCTTTCACGCCGGCCTCGACGACGCGGACGTGACCCTGCACGACCTGCTCGTGGCCGACGCCGACGCGAGCGTCGCGGACGCCGTCTACGAGCGGTTCGGGATGCGGGTCGTCCCCTGTGGGACGAGCCTCGCCGACTTTCGAGCCGCTGACCCCGAGCGCCTGCGCGGCGTGGTCGCCGACCTGGCGGCCGACGCCGACGTCCTCCTCCTCGACTCGCCCGCGGCGCTCGGCTCGAAGGGCGCCGTTCTCCCCGTCGTGCTCGCCGACCGGACCGTGGTCGTGCTCCAGCCCACGGTCCCGTCGCTCTCGGACGGCCTGAAGGTCCAGGAGTACGCGCGGTCCTACGGCACCGAGACGGCGGGCGTGCTCTTCAACAAGGTCCGCGACGAGGACGCCGAGGCGGTCGAGCGGGTTGCCGACCGCGCCGGGCGGTACTTCGGCGGCCCGCTCCTCGGGCGGGTGCCGGAGAGCGAGGCGGCACGGGCCGCGCGCCGGGCCGGCGAGCCCCTGCTCGCCCACGCGCCCGACAGCGACGCGGCGGTCGCCTTCGGCCGGGCGGCCGACCGGCTCGACGTACACGACCGCCCTGCCGGGGGCGTCGCCGATCGCTTCCGGAGCGCCGTCGTTCCCGAGGAGCCATGAGGATACCCCGCGGCGACCTGCTCCGGTCGCGCGTCGTCGACTCGCCGGCCGAGCCCCTCCGGGACGCGCTCGACCGGGAACTCACGGGCTACCTCCGGCTCGAACCCGCCGACGCGCTCCTGCTCGACGACGAGCGGACCGGCGTGGTCACCTTCGAGGACGGGATTCCGGTCCTGGCCTACGAGGCGGCGACCGACTGCGCCGGAACCGAGGCCCTGGAGGCCGTCGCCGCGCCCGGGCCCTACCGCGCCGAACTCTACGCGGTGAGCGCCGCGTCGCTCGCGGACGCCCACGAGTCCGCCGACGCCCTCGCCGTCGACCCGACGATGCCCGCCGACCGGTTGACCGGGGACGCCGACCTCGCGGAGCGCACCCGCCGGGCCGCCCCGGACGAGCGCCTGGACGAGGCGGACGCCGAGACGCCGCTGGAGGCCTTCCTGGCCGACGAGGAACGGATCGACGCCATCCGGGAGCAGGCCCGCGAGGAGGCCCGCGCCCGCGCCGACGAGTGGGGCCTGACCGACCAGCTCGATGCCCATCCGTCCGAGGGTGGCCCCGACGCGCCGCCGTCCCCCGCCGATCCGTCGGTCGACGGCTCGGAGTCGACCGGCCACGGCACGCCGGACGGTACCAACGACCGCTGACGCCGAGCGCCGGGACCGGCGCCGACGCCCGGCCGTGGCGCCGACCGCAACGACCAACTCGTCGCGCGACGCAGGGGGGTCGTGAGCCTCTGGCGCCTGCTCCCCCTGCGCTCGCCTGCCGACTTCGCCGACTGGGTCCGCGTCGGCGCCGAGTACGTCCGCGACGTGACCGACGGGATGGGCTTCGATGCCCCGCCGCTCGACGCCCGGACCGAGGCCGCCGTCCGTGCGATGCGCGCCGACCGGACCGATGTCCGGCCGCCGGTCGCCCGCCTGATCACCGCCGACCTGCTGGCCGACGCCGCGTTCGCCGACCCGTTCTGCCAGTGGACCCCGCTGTGGTACGAACTGGCCCTCGCCGGGCCGAACGCGCTCGCGGCCCGCCGGCTCCGCCGTCTCGCCCGGCGGTACGCGGCCGACTCCGACCTCGACGCCGTCGCAGCCCCCCGGTTCTCGCGGCCGGGCGACGTGCTCGTCGACGGCCGACCCGCGACCGCGGGCGTCGAGGGATTCGGCGACCGGTTCGTCCTCGCCAGCGCCGTCCTCCACCTGGAGTGGTACGTCCACGTCGCCCGCGAGGCCGGCGTCGAGGTGCCCCGGGCGCTCGTGGCCCGGACCCGCCGGGCGTCGGCCGCCTACTACGCCGGCGCGCGGACGGACCTCCCCGACGAGGTCCGCCGGTTCCAGCGCCTGCTCTTCGCCGACGACGCGTGGGTTCGGGGCGTCGACGAGGCCTACGGCCTGGACAGCGCGCTGTTCTCCGTCTGGGAGCGGCTGCTCCGGGAGGCGCGGCGGGACCTGAACGCGGTCGGTCCCTGACCGTCGCGCGCCGGCCCCCGATGGCTCGCGACCGTCGCTCGTCGGTGCCGGACGCCCTCGCGACTACCGCCCGTCGCGCGGCGCTTCGTCCGGCGGCACTTCGTCCGGCGGCGCTCCGTCGAGCGGCGTCCCGTCCCGGGGGCAGTAGTCGAACCGGGGGTCATCGGTGCGGAACCCGCAGGTCGGACACTCCCGGCCCCGGCGCTCCGGTTCGTGGCCCGGGCGTTCCGTCCCGCGGGTCCCGCCGCCCAGCCCCCGCGAGAACAGGAAGGGAACGAACGGCACGAACAGGAAGAGCAGGAGCGTGTCGAACGCCAGCCAGACGGCGGCGCTGACCGCGAGCGAGACGGCGAGTCCGACCAGGGCCGTCAGGGTACGCGACCCGACCATGGCGCGTGCCCGGCGGTAGCCGCTCGACGGGCAAGTGCCTCGCGGTCGTACCGTCTCCGATCGCGGTCCGTACCGCCCCGCCTGCGCCCCTCGCGGTCGCTCACAGCCGTCCGCCGAGCACCTTCGCCGCCGTCAGCACGGGATCCCAGGTCGTGTTGAACGGCGGCGCGTAGGCGAGGTCGTAGTTCGAGAGGTCGTCGACCGTCACCCCCTCGGTCACCGCGGCGACGACGGCGTGGCTCCGGTGGACGGCCCCCTCGCCGTACTCCGAGGTGAGGCTTCCGCCGAGCACTCGCCCCGATTCCCTGTCGGCGGTGAGCGTCACCCGGACGGTTCCGCCATCGGGATAGTAGCCGGCGCGGGATTTCGCGTCGATGGTCTCGCTCACGGGGTCGAACCCGGCCTCGCGGGCCGCCTCGTCGTCGAGGATGCCGGTGCGGGCCGCCTCGGCCTCGAAGGCCTTGACTGCGGCCGTTCCCGCGACCCCGCCGCCCTCGGTCGGGGTGCCGGCGACCGTCCGGCCGACGGCCCGGCCGTGCCGGTTGGCGGTCAGCGCGAGCGGGGCGTACGTCGGTTCGCCGGTGACGACGTGTGTCGCCTCCGCGCAGTCGCCCGCGGCGTAGACGTCCGGCAGGTTCGTCTCCCGGTAGGCGTCGGTCGCGATGGCCCCCGTCTCCCCGAGTTCGATCCCGGCGGCCTCCGCCAGGTCCGTCCGCGGCCGGACGCCCGTCCCGACGAGAACCATCTCGACCGGGACGCGCTCATCGGCCGTGACGACCGCCGAGACGGCGGTATCGTCGTTTTCGTCACCGTCGCCGTCGAGGGCCTCGACCGCCGCCCCCAGGTGCACCGCCACGTTCTGCTCGGCGAGGTGGTCGCGGACCGCCTCGCTCGTGGCCTCGCTGAACCCCGTCAGGATTCGGTCGCCGCGCTGGAAGAGGTGCACCTCGAAGCCGTTTGCCGCCAGCGCCTCGGCCATTTCGACGCCGATGTAGCCACCGCCGACGACGCCCACCGCCCCCCGGCAGTCCTCGAGGAACTGGCAGGCCGGTCCGCTGTCCGGCTGGTGCAGGTCGTCGTCGGCCCGCGCTCGCGCCACGTACTCGCGGAGTTCCTTGCCGTCCGACATCGACCCCAGCGTGTAGACCCCCGCGCGGTCGAGCCCGCCGATCGGCGGGGTCACGGGTTCGGCGCCGGTGGCGACGAGCAGGTGGTCGTACCCCTGGACGACCTCGTCGCCGTCACCCCCGTCGGCCCGGGCGGTGACGGTCCGGCTCTCCGGGTCGATGTCGACCACCTCGTGCCCCGTCCGGAGGTCGACTCCGCGCTCCTCGCGGAACTCCTCCGGCGTGACGGAGACGAGGTCCGAGAGTGACTGGATCTCGCCCTTGACGTAGTAGGGGAGCCCGCACGCGCCGTAGGACACCCACTCGCCCTTCTCGAAGACGACGACGTCGAGGTCCGAGTCGTCGCGTCTGGCCTTGCTCGCGGCGGACATGCCGGCGGCGTCGCCGCCGATCACGACGAACGTGCTCACGGGGCGGTCTCGGCGGCGACGGCCATAAATCCACGTCGGGCGTGCGCGCGTCGCTACTGCGAGTCCTCCACGCCCGACCCCTCCGCGTCAGCCTCGCCGGCCTCGCCCGGGACGTCGCCGACGAACGGCGCGGTGAAGTGGACGCGGGTCAGGCCGATACAGATCACCGCGACGACGGTGAAGGGGATCGTGAGGATCGCGAAGGAACCGACCAGCGCGGCGAGCATGGTGAGCGTCCAGCGGATCCGCTTCAGCGCGAAGTAGGTGCCCCCCGCCAGAAAGACCGTCGAGACGGCCATCAGAATCGCGGCGAGCGTGACCTCCCAGGGCATGAGGTCCCGGACGTTCCCCGTGACGCGCATCCAGATCACGAACAGGAACGTCCCGAACGACAGGAGCGTCGCGGCGGCCAGACAGCCGGCGCCGAGCGAGACGAACGCCTCCGGGAGGCTCGGCAGGTAGCCGATGGACGGGGTCCCCTCGGGGACCTCCTCCTCCGCGGCGATGTCCTCCAGCGTCGTCTCCTCGGTGGCCGACGCGCCGGTGGTCATCCAGGGCGCGGTACCCGTCGCATCGCTCTCCGTAGACGGGGACGCCTCGCGCTCGTCGGTGTCGCTTCCGTCCGGAGCGGTGGCCTCCTCGCCGCCGCTCTCGTCGGATTCGGCGTCGTCGGGGTCGGCGACTCGCTCGTCGCCGTCGGACTCGTCGACCCGATCGTGGTCGCTCACGCCAGCCGGATACGGGCCCGGCGGGCAAAAGCGGCCCGTTCGGACGGCGTCGCGGGCGTCGGGCGGCCGACCATCGGGATGTCGCCGGGCTGGGGACGGAATCGTCCCTCGTCTCCCTCGTCAGTCCAGCACGAGCTGTGCCGGGCCGAGCGCGTCGTACTCCGCCTTGTTCAGCGTGATGTCGACCGCCCGCTCGAAGTTCTCCAGCCCGTCGAGTTCGTGGGTGACGTACTCCTCGACGGAGACCCGGCCGTCGGCGACCAGCTGTGCCGCGTACGTGCCGGTGTGCCCGCCGGGCGAGAGGTACGCCGCGCCCTTCCGCGGAAACACCCAGTCGAGGTCCTTCGAGCGGAGCAGCTTCGGCTGGACGGCCACGTCGCCGATCACGTGGCCGACCTGGAGCAGCGTGGCCCCCGTCCGCGCCATCCGGACGGCCTGCGCGAGCGGGTCGTCGCCGTCCCCCATGGCGTCCTGCTCGCCGCCGACCGCCTCGACGACCACGTCGGCGCCGACCCCGTCGGTCCGGTCGAGAACGGTCGCGACCGGGTCGACCTCGGTGGCGTCGATCGGGTTCAGGCCGTTGTCGGCGGCGATGGAGAGCTTCGTCGGGTCGATGTCGACGACGTGGGCCGCGGCGGCCCCCTGCTGGAGCGCGAGCTGGGCGACCTGGTGGCCCATCACCCCCGCGCCGATCACGGCGACGGTGTCGCCGGTGGTGACGTCGGCGTCGTGGATGCAGAGCACTGCGCTCGCGAGCGGTTGCATCGCCGCCCCCTCCAGGTCGCTCACGCCGTCCGGCAGTTTCGTCAGCGGCGCCGTCGGCGAGGTGAAGTACTCCGCGAGCGCGCCCGGCCGGTCGTATCCCAGGTAGTCCTTGTCCTGGCACTCCAGCCTGAACCCGGCCTCGCAGTACGCACACGACTCGCAGGGGATCTTTCCGGACGCGTACACCCGGTCGCCGACGGCGAACGCGTCGACGTCGGCCCCGACCTCGGCGACCTCGGCGCAGAACTCGTGGCCGAACAGCTTCGCCGGGCCGCCGGCGAGGCGCGGCGCGACCTGGTCGTAGTGGGCGATCCGGTGGCCCCGGTAGAGGTTGCACTCGGTGACGCTCAACTGGACCCGGCGGACCGCGAGCAGCACCTCGTCCGGTCCCGGGCTGGGGCGTTCGACCACCTCGACGCTGGACTCGTCGAAGTCCTGGCAGACGACGGCGCGCATACCCGGGATTGCCGGGGAGAGGCTAAAACCTGTCCGGCTCCGAGCCGTCGGCGTCGGCGTCCTCCTCGGCGAACGAGACCTGGCCCGTGGTCCCGGGTTCGATGTCGCCGACGGCCTCGCCGTATGCCGTCCCGACGACGTACCCCGCCGTGAAGTGGGCGTAGAAGAGCAGGAACGGGACGACGACGATCATGCTCCCGTAGGTCAGCACCGTCGCGACGGGGAGGAAGACGAGGAGCACGACCGCGAAGACGAACGTCGCCACGGTCGCGGCGAGGTAGCGCCACCCGGAGAGCGGCCGGATGATGGCCGACGGGGAGAACGCGGCGGACAGGCGGTCCGCCCGGGCGTAGGCGACGAGCGCGGCCGGCACGAGCAGGAAGGGGGCGTACGCGGCGACGACCCCGGTCACCGCGTCCACCGGCGCGACCGAGACCGCCGGCACGAGTCCCGATCCGAACCGGACCGAGCGGGCGACGACGGCCGCGACGGCCGCAAGCGGGACGACGGAGTAGAGCGCCGTGATCAGGACGGCCCGGATGCCGCGGACGGCGTAGCGCCGCTTTGGCCCCAGCGGCGGCGGCGCCTTGTCGCCGTCGGCCGCCGCCGCGAGCACGTCGAGCTGGTAGCCGGCGACGACGAGTCCCGGCACGACGAACGGCGACAGGGCCACGTACACTCCGCCCCAGAAGAGGGTCCGCAGCGGGTCCTCGCTCCGGCGGAGGAATCCCGCGGCGTCCCGGAACCGGCGAAACACGGCTGATCGTCGGGCAAAGCCGGTGACGGGCGAAATAGCTGTCGGATCCC
>JBDGQA010000108.1:0-7479 GCA_042219325.1 Haloferacaceae archaeon
AGGACCTGAACGGCGTCTCGATCCCCGGCGACGCGTGGGACGACCCCCGGAAGGCCGTCAACGCCACCCTCGAACAGGCCCCCCAGCGCCAACTGGACAAGATCCAGTGGGCCGTGATGAAGGTGATGCCCCGCGCGAAGTACATGAACGACCCCTTCGGCGGCCACCACGCGCTCAACTTCGACATCTACGGCCACTTCACCTCGCCCATCCGGCGGCTGTCGGACCTGATCAACCACTGGATCGTCCACGAGAACGACGTGCCCGAGGACCTGGTCGAACTCTGCGACCGGGCGTCGGACCGCCAGAAGGACGCCGAGACCGTCGAGCGCCTCTACAAGCAGTTCCTGGAGGAGGAGGGCCTCGACCCCTACGCGGTGAACAACCGCGGCCTAGTCGTCGTTGACGAGGACGGCGAGGTGGTGAACGAGGAGGGCCTGCCGCCCGAGGAACCGGCGGACTGAGACCGTCGGGTCATCGGTGGTCGTCCCCTCGCGCCCACACCCTACGTGCCGGTCGTCGCGCGGCGTCCGCGGCCGACCGGTCAGGGGATCCGCACGTCGTGTTCGAGCGTCCCGATCCCCTCGATTTCGACCGCGACGTGGTCGCCGTCGGCCAGCGGCCCGACTCCGGGTGGGGTGCCCGTCGCGATCACGTCGCCGCGCTCCAGCGTCAGGTGCTCGGTCACGACCTCGACGAGTTCCCCGACCGACCAGATGAACTGGTCGATCGACGAATCCTGCCGCGTCTCGCCGTTCACCCGGAGGCTGATGGCGGCGTCGTCCGGGACGTCCTCGGGGTCCGCGACGACGGGCCCGAGCGGCGCGGAGTTGTCGAACGCCTTCCCCCGGACCCAGTTCTGCTCGACGTCCTGGTCGTCGCGGTTCGAGATGTCGTTCATGCAGGTGAACCCGGCGACGACGTCCATCGCGTTCTCGGCGTCGACCCCGCGGCACTGCTCCCCGATGACGATGCAGAACTCCGCCTCGTAGTCGATGCGCTCCTTGCCGGACGGGAGCGTCACCGTCGCCCGGTGGCTGCTCAGCGCGTTCGGCGGCTTCAGGAAGAGCAGCGGGCGGTCGGGTACCTCCTTGCCGCGCTCCGCGGCGTGGTCGTGGTAGTTCAGCCCGACACAGACGATTTTCGTCGGCTGGACCGGCGGGCGCACGGTCACCTCGTCGGGCGCGTACGTCCGGTCGCCGAACTCGATGCCGTCGTCCGTCCACGCGCCGGTTCTCTCGGTCCCCGCCGAGTCCCGGAAGCGAACCCGTCGCATCGGTCGATCCCGGTGACCGACGGGGATAAACCCCCGGTCCGGCCCGCCGCCGGGATCGATCCGACCGCAGCGGCAGGGGCGGATCGGCCGCCCATCGGGACCGACCGCCGCTCACTCGCTCCAGAACGGGTCGAAGTAGTAAAGCGTCGACCCGTCGACGATCACGTACCGGTCGCGCGAGGGATCGTGGATCACGCGGTTCCCCGTGTCGATCCCGACGTCGACGAGGTCCTCCAGCGACGCGACGCCGATGGTCGTCTCGCCCGCGTCCTCGGGGACCGTCCCGGTCGAGATCCAGTCCGCGTACCGCCGACGGTGGAGTTCGAGCGTCAGGTCGCCCGTCCGCGTCCGGCGCGACTCGACCCGCCAGGCGACCAGCGCTGCCACGCCGGCGAGGAGGCCGCCGACCCCGAGGCCGCCGAGGCCGGTGCGCAGTCCCCGCTGGCGCGTCGGTACGGTGGTGGTGCTGGTGACCGGCGTGGTGTGCGTTCGCGAGACCGAGGGAGTGTCGATCCCGTACCACCCGTCGCCGACCCGTGCGCTGAACGTCTTCGCCAGGGTTCCGGCGTACCGCGGCGTCTCGTAGGAGACCTCGAAGCGCAGGCGGAGGTCGACCGAGCCGGCATTGCCGATTGCCGCCCCGAGTTCCGCCGTCCGGTTCCGGACCGCCGCGGGATCGAATCGCACCCGCGTCCGGACCCGTCCCGACCGCGTCGTCGTCTCCGTCCGTCCGAGCGTGGTCGAGTCGCGCCAGAACGTCGTTCCGTCCCGCCCGGCGCTGTACGTCGCCACGAGGCGCTGCGAGACGGTCACCGGTTGCCCCTCGGGGACGGTCGTCGTGCCGACGATCATCGCGACCGGCGCCTCGCTCCGGAGGTACACCGACCGGTTCGTCAGGGTCCGCCCGGGGTCGTACAGCGTCGCGTTCTCCGCGACCACGGCCTCCGTCGCGACGTTCGACTGGATCGTCTGCCGGTGCGTATGATCGGTCGTCTCCGTCGTCGGCGGGTGCGCGAACAGCCACCCCGCCCCGCCGAGCGACACGAGGCCGACGACGACACACGCGGTCGCAATAAGGCCCCCGTACTGGGCAATCAGGTATCTCGCCCTGAGGGCGGCCGACCGGATCATCCCTCGATGGGTGCCGACCGGTCGGGGGCCCGCACGTCGAGGCCCGTCGCAGTCGCGTTCACGTGGAAGTAGACCGTTTCGCCGACCAGGGAGCTATCGTCCGGGATTTCGATCTCCACCGTCTGCGCGCCGCCGCGGCTGAGGGTGAACGTCGCGATGTCACCCTGTTTGGAGCCGTCGACGACGAGGTCGCCCGTCCCGGTCGAGTCGTCGCGCAACGCGACGGTGACGGAAGCGTCCCGGGCGAGGCGGTTGGTGACGTTCACCAGCGCCTCGGTCGAGTTCGTGTGGACCGACTGGGCCGTGTCCAGGGAGTGCGCCCCGGACGAGTCAATCGTCACGTCGGCGGTGGCGCCCCGCGGCGCCGTGGCCGTGCTGAACGCCGTCGACGCGACGCCACCGCCCCCGCCCGCGGCGAGGACGACCCAGACGCCAGCCAGGCCGATCAGGAGGGCACACAGCGTCGACAGCCGTCGCCGCCGCGACCGCCGCCGCTTTCGCTTCCGCGTCATTGGAGCGCCTCCTCGAGGCGCCGCAGCCACTTGGAGCGGGCGGGCCGGATCGGCATCCGCCAGTCCAACGCCAGGCGGGCGAGGACGTACAGCGGCGCTATCATGACCAGCGCGGCGATACCCGCGGGGATCACCGGGTGGATGCGCTCCAGCCGCCGGAACTGCGACGGCGCCAGCACCGCCGGATACCGACGGACCGTCAGCCGGGCGGCGTGTCGACCGGTAGATTCGGGCGGCGGGATCCGAGCGGTGACGACGATGTTCGACGCGTTCCGCGTCCGGTCCGTGATCCGCATGTTTTCGGCCGCGATGACCGACCGGGTGAGCGGGGACGCCGAGCGGTTGAAGACGACGGTCGTCGTCTTGGACTCCCCGACTGCGATGGTGTTCGACGCTCCGGTCGGCGTTGCCACGGCGACGAACGCGAGCTGGTGGACGGCGGTCCCCGCGAGCATGAGGCCGATTGCCGCCAGTACGCTGGCCGTGAACACGGGGGTCAGCACGCCCCCGACCCGCGGAACCTGGGGCGTCCCCCGCGACAGCTGCGACGTTCGTACCGACTGGCAGACGAACAGCAGTCCCAGCACGGCGAGGACGGCGGACCCGTACTCGCGGAGCAGGCCGACCGCGGTGCCGTACGCCGGAATCGTGACCGGCTCCCCGCGGTACGTCAGGACTGCGCCCAGCACGTCGCTTCGCTCGACGTGTGCGTAGCCGACGGCCTGGTCGGTCGTCGGGTTGTTGTCCCCCTTCGTGACGAACCCCGACGCGGATCGGCCGACCACCCGGTGTGTCACGTACGTGTCGCGTTTGGCCGCCCGGTACGTGATGACGTCCCCCTCGTCGATCGAGCCGGCGGGCACGACGAGGAATCCGTCGTTCGTCCCGATGGTCGGCTCCATGCTGTCCGAGTACACGTACGACACCTGTACTGGCGAGCCAGCCGGCGCTACCGCCAGGAGAACCGCCCCCAGTGCGAGCGCGACGCCGAGCTGCCTGAACACGGGTTGTCCGGATCAGACGGCGACTTCCAGTGTCCCGGAGAGGTCAGCCGTGCTGTCGAGCCCGTGGGTGTCGACGACGATCACGACGTAGTGAGTCGTCCCGGAGGCCACGCCGCTGATCGTCGCCGAGGTGCTCTCCTCGCTCACGGTGGCGACCTTGGTGCCGGTGCTATCGTAGATCCGGAACTCGATGTTGGCGTCCGTATCGCTGGTGCCCCCTGCTCCCGTGTACTTGACGGTGATGTCGTGGGATTCGGCGTCCTGATTCGTGATGTTGAACGCCGTCTGATTCGTCGGGTCCGACGGATTCCCGAGTTCGTACGTCGCGTTCGTGTTCACGCCACCCGCCCCGCCAGCGGTGAAGTCGACGTTCAGCGCCCCGGTCGCGTTCTGGGCCACCAGGCCGCCGGACGTGCCGTCCGTCAGCGCGAGAAGACCCTTGTCGTCGGAGACGACGTTGACGTTCGCGTCCCGGGAGAGGGACGCGGTCGTGAACGCGGTCGCTCCGATCGTTGCCGTGAGCGCGATGACTACCAGTGCCACAGCGGCGAGTTTCACTCTCATCTCCGTTCGACGTACGTTCCGGTGCCGTGGTGTTCTCGCTGGCTAGGTGAACTGTGCGGCGGCCGATCACCGCGCTATCAATCTAGGGTGGGGCCGGGCGGCTCCGCCGCCGGCTGCCTATCGCCGGTCGTGTCCGCGTTCGCTCCGCGACGCGACCACGTCGACGCCGGGACTGTAGTAGTACACCGGGTCGGTCTCGGGCCGGGCGAACCCGTTCGCGGTCAACAGCGTGTTCGTCTCGACGTCGGCCGCGGCCGGATACAGCGTCCACGGGTCGTGTGCGACGTCGGTGTACCGCAGCGTCCCGTCGGGGGCTTGGGTGTAGAACCGGTAGCGTTCGACGAGAAACTCCCCCAGGGCGTCGTCCGTGGCCTCGAACGGCGCGCCGGTCGGCCAGTACGTCGCCTCGTAGTGCGCGGGCCGTGCCCCGGGATGGTACCGCCGACTGCCGAACTGCACCCGCCCGTCCGTCCAGTCGAGCGAGATGCGGGCGTAGTAGTACGGGAGGTGCTGGAAGAGGCGCGCGCCGACGACGCTGGCGACGCCCTGCGCGTCGAGGCTGAAGAAGTAGACGCTCGGCACCCCGTTGCGGGTGACGTACGTCCGGAGGTTGAGTTCCGGCAACCGGACGCCGGCCCAGTCCGGGAGCCCCTTCGGCCGGACGGCGACGTTCGTGAACGGAACGACCGAGAGCCACGCGTCGCCGTCGTGTTCGTCGACAGCGAGGGCGTCGGGGAGGTGGGCGTCGACCACGTCCGGGTCGACCGGCCAGTTCTCGAACAGCAGATGGCGCCATCCCATCTCCAGCGGGACGACCATACCCGCACGTCGGCCGCCGGCTGGAAAACACGTGGCCCACACCCTTCGGCGACGCGTGCCGTTCCGGCGGATTCGTTTCGTCCCCATCACGAGGGATGCGAGCGACCGACGGACCGTCGTGGGTGGTCCCCCGCCCCGCCCTCCAGCCCTGCCGGCGCGAGTGCTCCGACCGTGCGGTTTGGTGTGGGTATTATACACCCCGTCGAGCGAACACTTCGCGCCCGGAGCCCGATTGCGGGACTGCACTCCCGGACGCTCCCGCTTCGCTCCTGCGGGGCCGCGGGCGACGCGAGCGGGCTTCGTACGTAGGTACCCGTTTGATCCGGTCCCGAGTAACATCCTCCGCGTGGGTGTTCCAATGACCACAGCGAAAGACATCGCGGCGTCCGATGTCGTCACGGCCGCACGAAACGAGACGCTCAGCGACGTTGCCGGTACCATGCGGGACGAACACGTCGGTAGCGTCGTGATCGAGGAGGATGACCTGCCGGTCGGCATCGTCACCGACCGGCAGATCGCACTCGGGGTCGCCGACGATCCGGAGGTCGGTCACGAGACGGTCGACGGGGTCATGACGCGTGACGTCGAGACCATCCCCGCGGGCGCGACGGTGTTCCAGGCGGTCCAGACCCTCAGCGACGAGGGCATCCGGCGAGCGCCGGTCGTCGACTCCGACGGGGAACTCGTCGGCCTGCTGTCGCTCGACGACCTGCTGTTCGTCATCGAGGAGGAGTACGACGCCGCCGAGGACGTCATCGAAGCCCAGTCGCCGCGCTTCTAATCCGTGATGGACTCGCCGGGATTCGAACCCGGGGCCTCTTCCTTGCGAAGGAAGCGATCTGCCGCTGATCTACGAGCCCGCAATCGGACGGAGCCGACCGTCGCACTTGTAGCTTCTGTTTCCCGGCACCGGAAACCGGAGAAGGCGTGCCTTGGCGCCGCGTGCGCTAGTCCTCGAGGACGATCTCGATGCTCACGTCGTTTGGCACCTGGATGCGCATGAGCTGGCGGAGGGCCCGCTCGTCGGCGTCGATGTCGATCAGCCGCTTGTGGACGCGCATCTCCCAGTGCTCCCACGTCGCGGTCCCCTCGCCGTCGGGGGACTTCCGGCAGGGGACCTCGAGGGTCTTGGTCGGCAGCGGGATGGGCCCGCTGAGGCTGACCCCCGTCTTGTTGGCGATCTCCCGCACGTCGCCGCAGATGTCGTCGAGGTCCTCGGGGCTCGTTCCCGCGAGCCGGACGCGTGCCTGCTGCATCTATCGCTCGTCCACTGAAAGGACCTTGCCCGCCGCGATGGTCTGACCCATGTCGCGGATGGCGAAGGACCCGAGTTCGGGAATCTCGGAGGACGGCTCGATGCTGAGCGGCTTCTGGGGCCGCACGGTCACGACCGCGGCGTCGCCCGACTTGATGAAGTCGGGGTTCTCCTCGGCGACCTCGCCCGACGCGGGATCGAGCTTCTGGTCGATGCTCTCGATGGTGCAGGCCACCTGTGCGGTGTGGGCGTGGAAGACCGGCGTGTAGCCCGCCGTGATGACGCTGGGGTGCTGCATCACGACGACCTGGGCCTGGAAGGTCTCGGCGACCGTCGGCGGATCGTCGGCGGGCCCACAGACGTCGCCACGGCGGATGTCGTCCTTGCCGACGCCGCGGACGTTGAACCCGACGTTGTCGCCGGGGCCGGCCTGGTCGACCTCCTCGTGGTGCATCTCGATGGTCTTGACCTCGCCGCCCACGTCGGAGGGCTGGAAGCTCACGTCGTCGCCGGGGTGCATCTCGCCGGTCTCGATGCGGCCGACCGGTACCGTCCCGATGCCCGAGATGGTGTAGACGTCCTGGATGGGCAGACGGAGCGGCGCGTCGGTCGGCGGCTCGGCCTCCGGCAGGTTGTTGAGCGCCTTGAGGATGGTCGGGCCGTCGAACCACGACATGTTCTCGGAGGGCTCGGCGACGTTGTCGCCCTCGAACGCCGAGATGGGGATGAAGCTCGCGTCCTCGGTGTTGAACCGGACCTGGCCGAGCAGGTCGTTGACCTCCTCGACGACCTCCTTGTACCGGGACTCCTTGTAGTCGACGACGTCCATCTTGTTGACCGCGACGACGAGTTCCTGGATGCCAAGGGTGCGGGCGAGGAAGACGTGCTCGCGGGTCTGGGGCGCGACGCCGTCGTCGG
>JBDGQA010000008.1:0-7380 GCA_042219325.1 Haloferacaceae archaeon
TCAGGGCGCTGTCCCGTAGGGGTCCGCAGGTTCAAATCCTGCTCCCTGCACTTCCCCCGTTCTCGCGTATCCGCGGACAGGAGGTACACATCATGAGCAAGACGAACCCGAGACTACAGAGTCTCATCGCCGAGCTGAAGTCGGTGTCCCGCGAGTCCGGCGCCAACGTCTGGCAGGACGTCGCGGACCGGCTGGAGAAGCCACGGCGCACCCACGCGGAGGTCAATCTCGGTCGCATCGAGCGGTACGCCGAGAACGACGAGACGGTCGTCGTACCCGGCAAGGTGCTGGGCAGCGGCGTCCTCCGGAAGGACGTGACTGTCGCCGCGGTCGACTTCTCGTCGACCGCCCGCGAGAAGATCGAACAGGTGGGTGACGCCGTCGAACTGGAACAGGCAATCGAAGGGAACCCGGAGGGGTCCGACGTGCGGGTGATCCGATGAGCGCGAACCTCGCGGATTTCGACCCCGACGCGGTCGTGGAGGCCCGGGACTGCATCCTCGGGCGGGTCGCCAGCGAGGTCGCCCAGCGCGCGCTCGACGGCGAGCGCGTCGCCGTGGTGAACGCGGAGGACGCGGTCATCACCGGCCGGGAGGAATCGACGATGGAGACCTACCGGGCGCGCTCGGAGATCGGCTCCGACCAGGGGCCACACTACCCGAACCGGCCCGACGGCATCTTCAAGCGGGCCATCCGCGGGATGCTCCCGTACAAGCGAAAGCGCGGCCGCGACGCCTACGAGAACGTCCGTGTCTACGTCGGCAACCCGTCCGACGCCGACGCGGTCGTGCTCGACGGCACGTCGCTCGATCGGCTGTCGAACACCACCTTCACCTCGCTCGGCGAGGTGAGCGCGAACCTCGGAGCCAACGTCACATGGTAACGAACACGAGCGGCAAGAAGAAGACGGCCATCGCCCGCGCAACGGTGCGCGACGGCGACGGCCGGGTCCGTATCAACTCCCAGCCCATCGAGCTGGTCGAACCGGAGCTTTCGCGCCTGAAGATGCTGGAGCCCTTCCGCATCGTGGAGGACGACCTCCGGGCGGACGTCGACATCGACGTGACCGTCGAGGGCGGTGGCTTCAGCGGGCAGGCCGACGCGGTCAGGACGGCCATCGCCCGCGGGGTCGTCCGCCACCTCGGCGACGCGGAACTCCGCGACGCGTTCATGGAGTTCGACCGCTCGCTGCTGGTCAACGACGTGCGCCAGCCGGAACCGAAGAAGTGGGGCGGCCCGGGCGCACGGGCACGCTACCAGAAGTCCTACCGGTGAGGGCCGAACCATGATGATACCCGTGCGGTGTTTCACGTGTGGTAACGTGGTCGGCGAGCACTGGGAGGAGTTCCGGGCCCGGGCCCGCGAGGGTGACGAGGACCCCGCCGAGGTGCTTGACGACCTCGGCGTCGAGCGGCACTGCTGTCGCCGAATGTTCGTCTCCCACCGGGACCTGGTCGACGTGGTCGCTCCCTACCAATGAGCGGGACGGGACAGCAGTACAACCGGTACGAGAAGGCCCGCATCCTCGGCGCCCGGGCGCTGCAGGTGTCCTACGGGGCGCCGGTGCTGGTCGAAACTGACGAGACCGAGCCCATCCTCGTCGCCGCCGAGGAGTACGACGCCGGGGTGCTCCCCTTCACCGTCCACCGCGAGACGGCGGGATCCCGCGGCGGAGGCGACCGGGCGTGACCCGGATCGGCTCGGTCGCGCTTCGGCGCGTCCTCGACTCCCGCGGCGACGCGACGGTCGAGGCCGACGTGCTGACCGAGTCCGGCGGCTTCGGGCGCGCGGCGGCGCCGAGCGGCGCCTCGACCGGCGACTACGAGGCGGTCGAACTCCCGCCGGGGGAGGCCATCGCGGCCGCCCGCCGGCTGGCGGTACCGCGCCTCGTCGACGAGGTCCACGCCGGCGACCAGCGCGCGGTCGACGCGGCGCTGCGCTCGGCCGACGGCACCGAGGACTTCGGCGAAATCGGCGCCAACGCGGCGGTCGCCATTTCGATGGCCGCCGCGAAGGCCGCCGCCGACGTCCTCGGCGCACCGCTCTACCAGCATCTCGGCGGCGCCTTCCGCGGTCCCGGCGGCGAGGGCTTTCCCGTTCCGCTCGGAAACGTCGTCGGCGGCGGCGAACACGCCGCCGAAGCCACGGACATCCAGGAGTTCCTCGCCGTCCCGGTCGGCGCCCCGAACGTCGAGGAGGCCGCCTTCGCCAACGCCGCCGTCCACGCGGCGGTCGCCGACGAACTCGCCGAGCGCGGGATCGCGGCGGCGAAGGGTGACGAGGGCGCCTGGGCCCCGCCGGTCGACGACGCGACGGCCTTCGAGGTCGTCGCGACGGCGGTCGACGCCGTGGTCGACGAACTCGGCTTCGAGATCGGGATCGGGGTGGACGTCGCGGCGGCCGAACTGTACGACGCCGACGCCGGCGTCTACCGGTACCGGGACGTCGAGCGCACGCCGGCCGAGCAGGTCGAGTACATCGCCGACCTCGTCGAGGAGTACGACCTCGCGTACGTCGAGGATCCGCTCGACGAGGAGGACTTCGAGGGTTTCGCCGACCTGACCGACCGGGTCGGCGACCGGACGGTCGTCTGCGGCGACGACCTGTTCGCCACGAACGTCGCGCGGCTGGAGCGCGGCATCGAGGCGGACGCGGCGAACGCCATCCTGATCAAGCCCAACCAGATCGGCACGCTCTCGGACGCGTTCGACGCCGTCGAGCGGGCGACCCGGGTCGGCTACGACGCCGTGGTCTCCCACCGGTCGGGCGAAACCGAGGACACAACCATCGCACACCTCGCCTACGCGACCGACGCCCCGTTCGTCAAGACGGGGGCGGTCGGGGGGGAGCGAACCGCGAAACTGAACGAACTCATCCGCATCGCGGACGACGCAGTATGAGCGAGAACGACAACATCGAGGCCGCGGACGCCGACGCCGACGAGGTGGACGCCGACGCGGCGGACGAACCCGAGGAACCGACCGCCGAGGCGGCCGACGAGGCCGCGGAGGCCGAATCCGAGCCGGACGCCGAGTCCGGGGCCGACACCGACGTGCAATCGGCGCCCGACGGAGGCAGCACGGAGGACACCGAGGCTGAACCGGAAGCCGAAGCCGAGGACGAGGCCGAGACTGAGTCCGAGGCCGCCGCCGAGGCAGCGGAGACCGAAGTGGAAGCCGAGGAAGAGGAGGGAACGCCATTCGGCGAGGACGTGATGCCCGACGAGGAGGCCGACCTCCTCATCCCCGTGGACGACTACCTCGGCGCGGGCGTCCACATCGGCACCCAGCAGAAGACCAAGGACATGGAGCGGTTCATCCATCGCGTCCGCGACGACGGGCTCTACGTCCTCGACGTGAGTCGGACGGACGGGCGCATCCGGACGGCCGCCGACTTCCTGGCCAACTACGACCCGGAACAGATCCTGGTCACGTCGTCGCGCCAGTACGGCCGGTTCCCGGCCCGAAAGTTCGCCGACGCCATCGGCGCGCGGGCGCGGACGGGGCGTTTCATCCCCGGCACGCTGACCAACCCGGACTACGACGGCTACATCGAACCCGACGTGGTGGTCGTCACCGACCCCATCGGCGACGCGCAGGCCGTCAAGGAGGCCATCACGGTCGGCATCCCGGTCATCGCGATGTGCGACTCGAACAACGCGACCAGCAACGTCGACCTCGTCATCCCGACGAACAACAAGGGTCGCCGGGCGCTGTCGGTCGTCTACTGGCTGCTGGCCAACGAGACGCTCGACCGCCGCGGCGCCGAACCCGCCTACGCCCTCGAGGACTTCGAAGAGGGCATCTGATCGGCCGGCGCTCGCGCCGTTTCCGTTCGTCGTCCGCGCGCCCGCCGTCCGGACCGCACGTCCCTAGCTGGCTCCCGTGAGGTCCGCCCACGACGACCGTCGGTGTCCGGGATAGTGCCGACCTCGGTCCGCCGCTGGCTGGAGATCGCCCGATCGAGCCGAAGGGTTTTGCCCCATCGTCCGCTATCCGGTCTATGAATCTCCTGCACAGCGTCCGTGCGGTGACCGGCGCCTCGGGGACCGGTCAGGGTCCGGTCGACTGGGGGGCCGTCGCCGAGGCGGCCAAGGCGGCCACCGATCCGGGGACGGTCGACCTGTCGGCCGTCGAGCGCGAGGGCTACGCCGCCGACGTGCGGGACGCCCGCGACCGGTTGCGCGAGGTCGCCGGCGTCGAGTTCGACGTACCCGCGACCGTGGAGGTCCAGCACCGCCACCACTGGATCGACGCCAACGTCCGGACCCTCCGGCGGGTGATGCGCCCGCTCGCAGAGCGGGGCCCGGCGGCGGCGCCGGGGGTCGCCCGGGTCGCCAACACCGGATCGATGTCGGTCGCGCTCGCCTTCCTCGCTCGCCACGTCCTCGGCCAGTACGACCCCCTCCTGCTCGCCGAGGCGGGGGCCGACGACGACCACGGCCTCTACTTCGTCCATCCGAACATCCGGAAGACGGCGGCCACCCTCGGGGTCGACGTTCCCCGATTTCGGCGGTGGATCGCCTTCCACGAGGTCGCCCACGCGGCGGAGTTCGGGGCGGCGCCGTGGCTCGCGGAGCATCTCGAACGCCGGATGGAGCGCGGACTGGTGGCGCTCGCCGAGGGCCGCCTCGACCGCGACGCGTTCCGCGACCTCGACGTCGCCATGACCGCGGTCGAGGGGTACGCCGAACTCCTGATGGACCGGGCGTTCGACGCCGAGTACGCCGACCTGCGGGCGAAGGTCGACGCGCGGCGCCGCGGCGACGATCCGCTGACGCGGCTGCTCAAGCGTGCGCTCGGCCTCGGCCTGAAGCGCCGCCAGTACGAGCGCGGCGCCGCGTTCTTCCGCTCGGTGGCCGACGCCCGCGGCGTGGGGGCGGCGACACGGGTGTGGGAACGGCCCGAGCACCTGCCGACCGACGCCGAACTCGACGCGCCCGAGCGGTGGCTGGCGCGGATCAGCTAGTCCGGTGAACCGCCTCGGAGTCGAGCCCCGAGGCACTCGCCTTGTTCACCTGTAGAACTGGCCGGCCAGCCGCTGGAGGAAGGTCACGAGGGCGAGGCCGAGCAGGAGGCCCCCGCCGACCGCGACGCCGAGCTGGACCGTCGAGCCGTCGGCCTGGAGGGCGACGAGGCCGCCCGAGGCGCCGACGAGGAGGACGAACGCGACCTTCAGCCGCAGTCCCGCCTCGTTGCGCTCGGCCTCGGTGGTGCTCGGGCCGACCATCTCACGCCCGTCCCGGGTCGTCGCGCCCGGTCGCCCGTGTCGTGTCGCGCTCCCCGTCAGCGCCGATCCGGCGGGGCGTGCTCACGTGCATCCCGACGAACCGCCACGCGCCGTCGCGGCGTTCGAGCGTCCCGCTCCAGCGGGTCTCGAAGGTCCGCTCGCGGTCGGCGTCGAGGTCGGTCCAGGCCATGCGTACCTCATCGCTGAACCAGGCGTGCTCCGCCCGCTCGGTCACCCGGAGCGCGGCGCTCTCGACGGTCCAGTCCGCGGTGGTCCGGGTCTGCTCGCGCAGGCCCGCCGCGACCTCCGCGTACCCGACCAGCCGCTCGCCGATGCCGTACTTCACGACGGGCGCCCCGGACTCGCGGCCCCCGGCGTCCTCGCCCGTGCCGCCGTCCGGTTCCCCCCCGGTGCCGGCGAAGTACGGCGGGAGCGGGTCGCCGCGTCGGAGCGCCTCGTAATAGTCCCTGACGGTCGCTTCCGCGCTCATGGCCCCTCCACGTCGTCACCGGGTATCAATCCACGGACAGCGGGGCGGCCGACGGCGAGGGCGGCCGCCGGGGGTCCGGTCACTGGAACCCGCGGTCGATGCCGTCGGCCTCGACGAGGTCCTCCAGTTCGGCGTCGAGGAGCCGTTCGGCCTCCTCGAAGGTGCCCGAGAGTTCCTCGACCGGGTCGGGCCGGTCCCGGAGGTCGAACCGCATCGGTCCGAAGGCCGGGCTGTCGACGGCCTCCATCAGGTCGCGGAAGAGGTCCTCGGGGCCGGTCGGCGCCTCGGCGTGGACCCGCAGCGTCTCGGCGAGGCGTCGCTGCATCCGCTCGGCCTCGTCCTCGCCCTCGGGCGGGGTGCGGACGGCGAACCGCCCGGCCTCCTCGTCGGTGTCGGGCAGAAGCGGGTCGAGGTCGCCGTCCACCTTTCGTGCGACCTTCGTCCCGACGCCGTTCACCTCGAACGGGTTGCGGGCGTAGGTCTTGAGGTGGTACATCCCGACGGACGGGTGGCCGAGGTAGAGGTCCTCGCCGACCCCGGCGTCGCGGCGGCCGCCGACCGCGCGCCAGCCCTCCGGGTCGGCCGACGACTCGGTCACGTCCTCCAGGATCTCCCGCCAGTCCCTGACGCGCATGGACCGGCGTACGGTGGCCCGGTAGGAGAGCGTATCGGAACCGGGCAGGTCGGATCGGCGGCGCGCCGGGGGCTTCAATAGCCGCCGGACGAACCGGGAACCTGATGCCCGAAATCGAGATCACCGACGACCAGCACGAACGCCTCCGCGCGGTCCAGGAGGCCCTGGAGGCGGACGTCGTCGGCAAGTACGGCCACGTCCGGGTCAGCGACGCGGTCGAGTACCTGCTCGACCGGTACGAGGCCGACGAGGCGGACGCCTCGGTCGCCGACGGGTCGAACGACGGGACGGCCAACGGCGGGACGGCCGACGGAACGGACGACAGCGAAGCGGAGGGAGGGTCCGACGGTGACGGCGGTGCGACGGACGACGGGGGCACCGTGACCGGCGACGACGACGCCGAACTCGACGCGATGATGAACCTCCTCGACGAGCACGGCGACAGGTGGCGGGAGTCCAGCGCCTCGGACGCCCGCTACGAGGTGGAACTGCCCGACGGGACGACCGAGCACGCCCGGACCAAGGACGACGTCCGGGGACTGCTCTTCCGCCACTACCGATGAGCGACGGGAACCGGGGGAGCGGGCTACTGGCACGGCTGCGCGACTGGCTCGGGTCGCTGTTCGGCGGGGGCGAGTCAGCGACCGGTCCCGGCGAGGGAGCGGCGGCGGCCGGCACCTGTGCCGTCTGCGGGACGCCCGTCGAGGACCCCGAGAGCGGGTGCCCGCTCTGTGGGTCGACTGACGTGGAGTCGAGCGACGAGGGCGCGGGGGAGGGGGCCGACGACGAGGGACCCCCCGGGTCGGGACCGGGGCCGGAACGCCGGTCGATGGAGGACACGGCCGACGACGCCGCCGCGCGGCTCCGGGACGTGCGTGGGGAGATGTCGGACGACGGGGGAGCGGGGGACCCGTCCGGGCCCGACGCCGAGGCTACGGCGGCGGACGAGGGCGACCCCGCGACCGACGACGGGACGGCCGACGGCGCCGGGGGGCGGCGGGCCGGCGACGGGTAGGCGGTCCGCCGA
>JBDGQA010000098.1:0-7195 GCA_042219325.1 Haloferacaceae archaeon
CCGACGAACTGATCGAGATCGGCAACTCCGGGATGTTCCGCGACGAGGTGCTCCGTCCGCTCGGCGTCGACTGCGACGTGATGGCGTGGGGGCTGGCCCTGGAGCGCCTACTGATGCTCATCTACGGGTTCGACGACGTGCGCGACGTCCACGGGACGCTGTGTGACCTCGACCTGCTGCGGACCACGGAGGTGATGTACTGATGCCCGTCGTCGACGTCGACCCGGACGAACTCCGGCAACTGACCGGCCACGAGGGGAAGAGCGACGAGGAGTTGCGCGAGGACCTGTTCGCACTGGGGCTGGAGTACGAGGGCGAGACGGAAGAGGGGGAGATGCAGTTGGAGTTCGGCCCCGACCGGCTGGACCGCCTCTCGGTCGAGGGGGTGGCGCGCTCGCTGCGCTACCAGTACGGCGACGACCGCGGCGTGTACGTCCCCTCGACGAACGACCCCGACTGGACCATCGAGGTCGCGGGGAGCGTGCCCGACGAGCGCCCGTACGTCACCGGCGCGGTGGTCCGGGGGGTGGACCTCGACGAGCCGGCCCTGGAGTCGCTGATCCAGCTCCAGGAGAAGCTCCACGCGACGATGGGGCGGGACCGCGCCAAGGGCGCCATCGGCATCCACGACCTGACGATGCTGAAAGGCGAGGTGGTCGACGGGACCGGGCCCGGCGGCGGGAACGGCGATACGGGCGCGGCCGGGACCGTCCCGTCGACGAGCAAGTCGATCACCTACCGCGGCGTGGCCCCCGACGGCGACCGCTTCGTCCCCCTGGACGCCGAGCGCGAGATGACGCCCGCGGAGGTGCTCGCCGACCACCCGATCGGCGGGGACTACGCCGATCTGGTCGCCGACTACGGCCGCTACCCCGCGATCTACGACGAGATCGGCCTCTTCTCGTTCCCGCCGGTGATCAACGGCCGCCGGACGGAGGTGACGACCGACTCCCGGGAGCTGTTCGTCGAGATGACCGGCACCGACCAGTGGACGATCGATCGAATGCTGAACATCGTCTGCTACGCCCTGGACGCCCGCGGCGCGATCGTCGAGGAGGTGCGCGTCTCGTACGCCGACGACGCGGTCCACCCGCCGGCGGGCCCCGACCTCCTCCGTCCGGACCTCTCGGTGCGCGAGAAGTCGGTCACCCACGACCGCATCGCGGGCACCCTCGGGGTCTCGCTCGATCCGGACGAGGTGGTCGACCTGTTCGAGCGCTCCGGGCTGGACGCCTCCGCCGGCGGGGACCCGGTCGAATACGAGGTCGGGATTCCGCCCTACCGGGTCGACGTGCTCCACCCCCTCGACCTGGTCGACGACGCCGGTCGGGCCTACGGGTTCAACGAACTGGAGCCGCGCTACCCCGGCGTCGCGACGGTCGGGGAGCGCCACGAACGCTCGCGGCTGGAGAGCGCGGTCCGGGAGTCGCTCGTCGGCCTGGGGTTCGAGGACCTGCTGAACTTCCACATGATCGCGGCGGACGAGAACTACGGGCGGATGGGTCTGGACGCGCCCGGGGACGGATCGGCCGACACGGGCGGGACGGCCGGGGGCGATGCCCACGACGCCTTCGGCGCCGACGCCCCCGTCACGATCACGGAGCCGTACAGCGACGAGTACGCGATGTTCCGGACGTGGGCGCTCCCCTCGCTCGTGATGGTGCTGGAGAACAACACCCACCGCGCCTACCCCCAGGACCTCGCGGAGGTCGGACTGGTCGCCCGGCGTGACGACGACGAATCGACCGGCGTCGCCGAGCGGCGGGACGTGGCGGCGGTCCTCGCCCGGACCGACGCGACCTACGAGGACGCCAAGGGACGGCTGGCGGCGCTCTGCCGGGCCTTCGACGCCGACCTGGCGACGCCCGGCATCGAGCATCCGGCGTTCATCGACGGCCGCGTCGCCGCCGTCGAGATCGACGGGCAGCGGGCGGGCGTCCTCGGCGAACTCCACCCCCGCGTCCTCGTCGAACACGACCTCGAACTCCCGGTGGCGGCGTTCGAGTTCCGGCTGGACGCGCTGCGGTGAGCGGGCGGGGCCGGCGCGGGAGTTCGTTCCGTCGGCGCTCCGCTCCGGCGGCGCCGTCCGTGACTCCGCCGTCGACCTTCGCCGCCGCCGCCTTCCCGCCGAGTCGGACCGAGGCGTTTAACAGCGATTCGCGGGTAGATGCTGGAAAATGCCCCGCGGCGACTACGACCCGGAGGCCGTCGAGCCGAAGTGGCAGGAGCGGTGGGTCGAGGCGGAGACGTACACCTACGAGGGGGACGCGACGACCGACCCGGACACCGTCTTCGCGATCGACTCCCCGCCGCCGACCGTCTCCGGCAGCCTCCACTGGGGCCACGTCTACGGGTTCACGCTCCAGGACTTCGCCGCGCGGTACAACCGCATGACGGGCAAGGAGGTCTTCTTCCCCTTCGGCTACGACGACAACGGCATCGCCTCCGAGCGCCTGACCGAGGACGAACTCGACGTGCGCCACCAGGACTACGAGCGCCACGAGTTCCAGGAGCTCTGCCGCGAGGTCTGTGCCGAGTACGAGGCGGACTTCACGGAGAAGATGCAGAACCTCGGCATCTCCATCGACTGGTCCGAGACCTACCAGACCATCGCGCCGGACGTCCAGCGGGTCTCGCAGCTCTCCTTCGTCGACCTCTACGAGAAGGGCCGGGAGTACCGCAAGCGCGCCCCCGCCATCTGGTGTCCGGAGTGCGAGACCGCCATCTCGCAGGTCGAGATGGAGGACGACGAGCAGGACTCCCACTTCAACGACATCCGGTTCGACGTGGCCGGGAGCGACGACTCCTTCGTCATCTCCACGACGCGCCCCGAGCTCCTGCCGGCCTGTGTCGCGGTGTTCGTCCACCCGAACGACGACGCGCACGCGCACCTGGTCGGCGCGGAGGCCGAAGTGCCGCTGTTCGGCCAGCGGGTGCCGATCATCGAGGACGAGCGGGTCGACCTGGAGACCGGGTCCGGCGTGGTGATGTGCTGTACGTTCGGGGACCAGACCGACATCGAGTGGTACCAGGCCCACGACCTGGACCTGCGGATCGCCATCGACGAGTCGGGGACGATGACGGACGTGGCCGACGAGTACGCGGGCCTCGGGAGCGACGAGGCCGGCGCGGCCATCGTCGAGGCCCTCGACGGGGCGGGCTACCTGCTCGACCGCCGCCCGATCAGCCACACGGTCAACGTCCACGAGCGCTGTGACACCGGCGTCGAGTTCCTCGTCACCGAGCAGTGGTACATCGAGTTGCTCGACAAGACCGACGAGTACCTCGCGGCCGGCCGGGAGATGGACTGGTACCCCGAGAAGATGTTCACACGGTACCGGAACTGGATCGAGGGGCTCCAGTGGGACTGGTCGATATCCCGGCAGCGCTCCTCGGGCATCCCGTTCCCGGTGTGGTACTGCGCGGACTGCGACGAGGAGGTCGTCGCCGACCGCGAGCAGTTGCCGGTCGACCCGCTCGACGCCGACCCGCCGGTCGAGACCTGTCCGGACTGCGGGGCCGCCGAGTTCGTCCCCGAGGACGACGTCCTCGACACGTGGGCCACCTCGTCGCTGACGCCGCTGATCAACGCCGGATGGGACTGGGACGCGGAGGGCGAGGCGTTCGTCCTCGAACGGCCGGAGCTCTATCCGATGGACATGCGACCACAGGGGCACGACATCATCTCGTTCTGGCTCTTCCACACCGTCGTGAAATGCTACGAGCACACCGGGGCGGTGCCCTTCGACAGCGTGATGATCAACGGGATGGTGTTAGACGAGAACCGCGAGAAGATGTCGAAGTCGAAGGGCAACGTCGTCAGCCCGGACGAGGTGCTGGCGCAGTTCCCCGTCGACGCGGCCCGGTACTGGGCGGCGGGGTCGTCGGTTGGCGACGACCTGCCGTACAAGGAGAAGGGCCTGCGGGCGGGCGAGCGCCTGCTTCGGAAGCTCTGGAACGCCTCGAAACTGGTGGACGACCTGACGCCGGCCGAGCGGGTCGACCGGCCGGACCTGGAGGCGCTTGACCGCTGGCTGCTGGCCGAGATGGACGAACTCGTCACGGACCTGACCGGGCGGTTCGAGCGCCGGGAGTTCTCGAAGGCCCGCGACCGCCTGCGGAGTTTCTTCTGGCACACGTTCTGCGACGACTATCTCGAGGTCGCCAAACAGCGGGTCCGGGAGGCCGAGGACGACGCGGGTGACGAGGGTCCCGCCGATCCGGCGGCGGCGTACACCCTGCAGGTCGCCCACGAGCGGTTCTGCCGGCTGTTCGCGCCGATCCTCGCGCACATCACGGAGGAGGTCTGGACGGAGATGTACGGGGACGGGGAGAGCGTCCACCTGGCCGACTGGCCCGAACCGCTGGGGATCGAGGCCGACCGCGAGGCGGGCGCGACCGCGATGGCCGTGGTCGGGGCGCTCCGGCGGTACAAGTCCGAGCGGCAACTGCCGCTGAACGCCCCCCTGGAGTCGGTCACGGTCCACGGCGACGTCTCCGGGTTCGAGGACGACATCCGTCGCGTGATGCACGTCGAGGACCTGGAGACGACCGAGGCCGAGGCCGAGGTCGAGTCGGTCGTGACCGGCATCGACCTCGACTACTCGACCGTCGGACCGGAGTACGGCGAGAAGGTCTCGGAGATCGACGACGCGCTCGAATCGGGCGACTACACGCTCACGGACGGTCGGCTCCGGGTCGCTGGCGTCGAACTCGACGAGGACATGTTCGAGGTCGAGGAGGAACGGCGGTACACCGGCGAGGGCGAGATGGTCGAGGCCGGCGACGCCGTCGTGGTCGTCCGGTAGGCGGCGACCGGGTCCCGACGGGCCTATTTCACGTCGACGCCGACGGCGTCCGCCACCGAGTCGAACCCGTCGCGGTCGAGCAGGTCGAGCAGCCCCTCGTTGATGCGGCGCGCGAGTCCCGGGCCCTCGTAGACCAGGGCGGTGTACAGCTGAACCAGCGAGGCGCCGGCACGGATCTTCCGGTAGGCGCCGGCCGCGTCCGCGACGCCGCCGACGCCGATCACCGGGACGTCGACCCGCTCGGCCACGAACCGCACGGCTCGGGTGGCGCGGTCCTCCAGCGGGGCGCCGGAGAGGCCGCCGCGCTCGGCGCGGTTCGGGTTCCGGAGGTCGTCCGGCCGCTCGGTGGTGGTGTTGACCGCGACGACGCCCTCCAGGGACAGGTCGTTCACGACCGCGAGCGCCTCCTCTACCGCCCCGTCGGCGAGGTCAGGCGAGAGTTTCACGAGCAGCGGGTCGGCGCCGGCGTCCCGCAGTTCGCCCAGGATGCGTTCGAGCGCCCCGCGGTTCTGGAGGGACCGGAGGCCGGGCGTGTTGGGACTGGAGACGTTGACCACGACGTAGTCCGCCGCGTCGGCGACCCGCTCGTAGGTGTAGCGGTAGTCGCTCGGGGCCTCTTCCAAGGGAGTCGTCTTCGACTTGCCGAGGTTGATCCCGACCGGGTCGGCAGGGAGGGTGGTCCGGTCGAGACGTCGCCCAACCGCGTCGGCGCCGTCGTTGTTGAAGCCCATGCGGTTGATCAGCGCCCGGTCCTCGGGGAGCCGGAAGAGACGTGGGCGGGGATTGCCCTTCTGGGGTTCGGCGGTCACGCCACCGACCTCGACGTGGCCGAAGCCGAGTGCGGTCAAGGCCGCGGGCACGCGGGCGTTCTTGTCGAATCCGGCTGCGACGCCGACGGGGTTGGCGAACGAGTGACCGAACGCGTCGACCGCCAGGCGGGGGTCCTCGACGCGGTATCGGCGGCGCAGGAGGTCCTCGACGGGCGTGTGCTGGACCGCTCGAAGACCGTACGCGGTGGCCCGGTGGGCCGTCTCCGGGGGGAGGGCGAAGAGAAGCGGCTCGATCGCCCGGTACGGGTTCATGTCCGTCCCTTCGCTCGGGTCCCGGCGTTCATTCGGTTCAGAAGTCGTGATCGACCTCTTCCGGGTCGGCCTTCTGGATGATGATCTTCCCGTCGCGGACGCGCACGAACACCTCGTCGCCGATCTCCATGCCCGCGACGGCGAGTTCGTCCTCGTGGAGGTTGACGTGGACGTTGTGGTACTCCCCGTGCTCGTCCTTCGCACCACTCGGGCTGAGTTTCTTCTTTCGGACCATCGACGGGCTCCTTTCCCGGAACCTTCGCCACAGGATACACATAAGTGTTGTCTACCTGTTCGGGTCGGCCCCACGCCCGCCCGTTCGTCCCCGTCGGGTCCGGCGACCCCGCGCGAGCGTATTTACGTGTAGCCCGGAATAGCCCTCATTTACCCGATATATTTATATCGAGGCGTGTTTTCAATTGTCATGGAGGACCCGAAACCATGGTACGCGAGGACGGTAAGCGGAACTTCGTGCTGCGCGAGGAGGACGGGACGGAGACGAGCAAGTTCTCCGGAAACATGCCACGGCAGGCGGCGTTGAAGGCCGCCCGTCGTCTCCCGCCGGCAAGCTCCGAGGACCAGGCCGAGACGGATCCCGAGGAGATCAGGCTCCGCGAGAAAGGGACGGACAAGGTGCACGTCTACGAGGCGTGGGCGTGGGAGGACGAGGCCCCCGACGACGATCCGGAGTGGATGGAGGGCAAGATCACGAAGGGGAACGTCTCGAAGCAGGGGATCACACACCTCGAGGAATAGCGGCCCGAAGCGCTCTTATCGGCGGCGGCCCCCAGCTACTGCTGCGCGGCTTCCACCCGGTCCGACCCGACGCACGCTCGCGAGGGATGACCGACCGGCCTCCGGCCGCGTGACACGTCCTCGGGTACCGGGTCGGTTCGCATCGGGCCGCTCGCCCCGACCTGATACGGCGCCGACATCGGTTGCCGAACCGACGCGCTTATGTCGAACAGCGTCCGACTGAGGAGTACGCGGTCGCCGGGTTTCCCGGCACGGCGCCGGTCCGATGCCCTTAAGTGTAACAGGGCGTTCGGATCGGGTGGACGATGGGTCGCCCCGGACCGGGGCGATCCGGATCGCGGCTCGCGCCGTTCCGGAGGGTTTATTGCCCGCCGGGAGTAAGGTGCAGGTCCGCGACAGGAGATGAGGATTCCGACCCTGCGGTCCGCCGTAAGCTGGGATCTGATGTGAGCCTCGACGGGTCGGTGACACCCGAGCGCGTCACCGACTCGACAGACGATAGCATCCCGCCACCCGCCCCCGTCAGGGGGCACATTCCGGTTGATCCTG
>JBDGQA010000025.1:0-7171 GCA_042219325.1 Haloferacaceae archaeon
TCCTCCACGTCGGCCACATGCTCACGGCGAACAAGCTCATCGACCTCCAGGAGGCCGGCTTCGAGGTCGTCGTGCTCCTGGCCGATGTCCACGCCTACCTCAACGACAAGGGCACGTTCGCGGAGATCCGCGACACGGCCGAGCGGATGCGCGCGCAGTTCCTCGCGTACGGCCTCGACGAGGAGCGGACGGAGTTCGCCCTCGGCTCCGAGTTCCAGTTCGACCGGGAGTACGTCCTCGACCTCCACGCGGTCGAACGCGAGACCACGCTCGCCCGGGCCGAGCGGGCGATGAGCGAGATCAAGAGCGGCGGAGCGGTCACGGTCTCCCAGGCGGTCTATCCGCTGATGCAGGCGCTCGACATCGAGTACCTCGACGTCGACCTCGCGGTCGGCGGGATGGAGCAGCGGAAGGTCCACATGCTCGCCCGGGACGTCCTGCCGAGCGCCGGCTACGACGCCCCGACCTGCCTCCACACGCCGCTGGTCGCCGACCTCGGGACCGGCGTCGGGAAGATGTCCTCCTCGGAGGGAGTCACCATCTCGATGCAGGACTCGACGGCCGACATCGAGGAGAAGGTCCAGGGGGCGTACTGCCCGCCGACGCGGGACCCCGAGCCCACCGAGGACGGCGAGGAGCGGGAGAATCCCGTCCTCCAGCTGTTCGAGTACCACGTCTTCCCGCGGTTCGACCGGGTGGTCGTCGAGCGGCCCGAGGAGTACGGCGGCGACCTCACGTACGACGAGTACGGGGCGCTGGCGACCGACCTCGACGCGGGCGACCTCCACCCCGCCGACGCGAAGGCCGCGCTGGCGGACTACCTCGACCGGCTCGTCGAGCCGGGCCGGGAGCGGCTGGCGGCGATGGAGTCGGGAACGTAGCGCGCGTCGGCGCCCGCTCGGGTGGGGGTCCCGACGACGAGCGCCGCCCGGCGGCGAGTGTCGGCGGCTTTAAACCGTCGGACCGCCGACGTTTGGACGATGAGCGAGGACAACGGGTCCCGCCGGGACCTCCGGATGCCCGACGACGACGAGGTGTTCGGCGTCGTGACGGAGATGCTTGGTGCCAACCGGGTCCGGGTGCAGTGCGCGGACGGCGTCGAGCGGACGGCCCGCATCCCCGGCCGGATGCAAAAGCGCATCTGGATCCGCGAGGACGACGTGGTGCTCGTCGAGCCCTGGGACTGGCAGGACGAGAAGGCCGACGTCGTCTGGCGCTACGAGAAGAGCGAGGCCGACCAGCTCCGCGAGGAGGGTCACATCGGATGAAGCGGGGCAGGACGGGCGCGCGGACACGGACGAGGGTGCGGCCGACCCCGCGGTGACCGGCCCTGTCCGACGACACCTCCGCCCGGGCCTGCGTCTTCTGCGGGCGACCGGTCCCGATCGACGCCGCCGCCGACCCGAGCGAACCGACCTGTAGCGACGGCTGTCGTGACCTCCGGGACGCGCTCGGCCGGGGCGGGGGAGCGGACGACGGTCCTCCGCGCGAGGGCCCGGCCGATGACGTAGCGGACGACGGACCTCCGCGCGAGAGCCCGGCCGACGACGGCGACGCTCCTGCCGACGGGGCAACCGAGCGCCCCCCCGCCCGGACCTTCCTCCGGGTCGACGGGATGCACTCGGCGACCGCCGAGGCGTTTCTGGAGTCGGTCGCGGCGGCACAGGACGGCGTCGTCGACGCCGAGGCGAGTTACGTCACGGAGACGGTGCGGGTCGACTACGACCCCGAGCGGACGACGCGCGCGGCCCTCCGGGACGCGCTGAGCACCGCCGGCTACGACGCCGTCCCCCGGGACGACGCGACGGTCGATTCGGCCGTCGCCGACGCCCGGTCCGAAGGGGTTGCCGACGTCCTCGGGTACCGGTACGCCGCCGGGGTCGTCTTCGCCACCTTCCTCCTCCTCCCCTACGTGCTGGTGACGTATCCGATCCACATGGCGGCGCTCCTCGGCGTCGAGTGGATCGGTCCCGGCGTCGGACTCAGCGGCGACCTCGGGAGCCGAGTGCTGGCGCTGCCGCTCTTTCTCACCCTCGCGGGCGTCGTCCTCTTTTTCACCGGCGCGCCGCTGCTGCGCGGGGCGTACGTCAGCCTGCGGATGCGGCGCCCGACGACGGACCTGCTCGTCTCCATCACCGTGGTCGGCGCGTTCCTCTACAGCACGCTGGCGGTCGTCGTCGGACGGATCGACGTCTACTACGACCTGACCGTGGCCGTCGCCGCCGCGGTGGTGGCCGCGAGCTTCTACGAACAGCGGACCAAACAGCAGGCGGTCGAGCGGCTCACGGAACTCACGCTGTCCCGGGTCGACGAGGCGCGGCGCTATGCGGCCGACGGCTCGACGACGACCGTTCCCGTCGACGACCTGTCCCCCGGCGACCGGGTGCTGGTCCGCCGCGGCGAGCGGGTGCCCGTCGACGGGACGCTCGCCGAGGGGACCTGCACCGTCGACGAGTCGGTCGTGACCGGCGAGTCGCTCCCCGTGGGCAAGGCGGCGGGCGACCCCGTGGTCGGCGGGTCGGTCGTCACCGACGACGCGGCGGTCGTGCGGGTCGGCTCCCGTGCGAGCAGCAGCATCGACCGCCTGCTCGCGACGGTGTGGGAGGTCCAGAGCGCGACCCACGGGGCCCGGCGCCGCGCCGACGCCGTCGCGGCGCGCACCGTTCCGGCCGTCGTCGGCCTCGCCCTCCTCGCCGGCATCGGGGCGCTGGCGCTCGGCGCCGGTCTCCCCGGGGCCGTACTTGCGGCCCTGACGGTCACGCTCGCCGCCTGCCCGTGGGCGCTCGGCCTCGCGACGCCGCTCTCCGTGGCCACGAGCGTCGCCGAGGCCACCGACCGGGGGATCGCCGTTTTCGACGAGACCGTCTTCGAGCGCCTCCGCGACACCGACGTCGTCGTCCTCGACAAGACGGGGACGCTGACGACGGGCCGGATGACGGTTATCGAGAGCGACGGCCCGTCGGACCTGCTCGCGGCGGCCGCGGCCCTGGAGCGTCGGGCGGCCCATCCCGTCGCGGAGGCGATCGCCGGGGCGTTCCCGGCGGACGATGAGGACGCTGCCGACGCGGACGCGGTCGAGTCGTTCGCGACCCTCGCGACGGGCGTCGAGGGCGTCGTCGACGGGCGCGAGGTCCTCGTCGGGCACCCGGACCTGTTCGCGGACCGGGGCTGGGAGATGCCGGACCGGATCGAGACGCGGGCGGCCGCGGCGCGCGACGCCGGTCGGCTCCCGGTCGTCGTCGGCCGCGAGGGCCGGGCGGCGGGCGTGATCGTCGTCGGCGACGAGCCACGGGACGAGTGGCGGGACGCCGTCGCGGACCTGCACGACCGGAACGTGGCGGTCGTGCTGCTGACGGGCGACGAGGGGGCGGCCGCCGACCGGTTCGCCGCGCACGAGGGGGTCGACCGCGCCTTCGCCGGCGTCCCGCCCGAGGGCAAGACCGCGGCGGTCCGGCGCCTGCGGGCGGACGGCCACGTCACGATGGTCGGCGACGGCACGAACGACGCGCCGGCGCTGGCGGCCGCCGACCTCGGGGTCGCGCTCGGGAGTGGCACGGCGGCGGCGTCGGACGCGGCGGACCTGGCGATCACCGCCGCCGACCTCTCGGCGGTCGGGACGGCGTTCGACCTCGCGGCCGCGGCCCGCCGCCGGGTCGTCCGGAACAACCGTCTCGCGCTGGTCTACAACCTCGTCGCGGTTCCGGCGGCGGTCGCGGGCGTCCTGAATCCGCTCGTGGCGATGACGGCGGCGGTCGTCACCGGCCTCCTGCTCTACGGGAACTCCGCGCGGGACCTGCTGGACGGACGGTAGAACGGCCGGACTTTTCACGCGACGCGCCCGGTGTCGGACATGGCCCTCGATGCGGCGACCCGCGCCCGACTCCCGTCGGTGGCTGTCGTCCTCCTGGCCGGAATCGGCGTCCTCGCGCTCGGACTCGGCCTCGCGCTCGCGTTCGTCCCGGTCCCGCGGCTCCTCGGGGTCGCCGTCCCGCAGGCGTACCGGTACATCCTCGCCATCTTCGCCCTGCTCGGCGGCGGCATCCACCTCCTCGCGGCCCGCTGGGCGCGACAGCGGCGGGGGCTGTTCCGGGTCGCGCTGGCCGCCCTCGTCGGGATGGTGCTCCTCCAGGTCTCGGCGCCGCTCGACATCGTCGCGCTCGCCTGTCTCTGGCTGAGCCGGGAGGCGTTCGGTGACGGGCGGGTTTGACCCCGCTTCGCCGTTCCCGACATCACTCCTCCCTCTCCCGACGATCGCCGTCCTGCGCCGCCCCCGACCGTCCCGTGTCGGTCGATCACTCCGCGTCCGTCGCGGCCGTGGCCGCGGACTTATCCCCGCGGACGGCCTACGTCGAAACGAATGACAGAGGGCGAGGAGTACGGGCTGGTCGAACCCGACGCGGCCGAGGGTGTCGGCGACGAGTGGGCGACCATCGACGTCGCGGACACGGAGGCCGATCGGATCGCGCGCCGGCAGGATCGGGAGTTCGCCGAGTTTCGCAAGCGGCTGAAGAACACCGAGCAGTTCAAGGTCGCGGACTCGGTCTTCGACGACGCGACCCTCGCGGCCATCTACAAACTCGTCCAGGACGGCCACGTCGAGGCCTTCGGCGGGCCGATTTCGACGGGCAAGGAGGCGAACGTCTACGAGGCCCTCGGTCGCGACGGCCGGGACGTCGCGGTGAAGGTCTACCGGATCACCGCCTCGAACTTCCAGCAGATGACCGACTACCTCGAGGGCGACCCCCGGTTCGAGGGCATCGGGTCGGACAAGAAGGCGGTGGTGCTGGCCTGGACGCGCAAGGAGTTCGCCAACCTCTCGCGGGCGCGGACCGCCGGCGTCCGGGTGCCGGAACCCATCGCCGTCCAGCGCAACGTCCTGGTGATGGAACTGGTCGGTCAGGTCGAGGACCGGGCCCGGCGGCTGGCGGAGGTCGAGGTGGAGAACCCCGAGACGGCCTACGGCGTCGTCCGGGAGTACATGCGTCGGCTCCACCGCGCCGGCCTCGTCCACGGCGACCTCTCGGAGTACAACCTCATCGTCCACGAGGGCGAACTGTACGTCATCGACCTCGGACAGGCCGTGACGGTCCACCACCGGAACGCCGAGGACTTCCTCCGCCGGGACTGCCGGAACGTCGCCGCGTTCTTCCGGCGACAGGGGGCCGAGACGGACCCCGACGACCTCTACGCGTACGTGACCGCCGAGGACGAGAGCGACGACTGACGGGCCCGGCGGCAAACGCGGCGACGGCCGTCGTGCCGTCCCCGGACCGGGCGGCGTCGTCTCGTGCTCCGATGCGGCTCCGACCGCTCTACGGCACCGAGACGGCGTAGGACGCGAGATACCGCTCGCCGGTGTAGCGAACGACGCGTGGCTCCTCGGCGTAGTAGCGGTCGTAGTTCCCGTCGATACCCTCGAATATCATCCGCATGAGCTCCTTGAAATCCGACGACAGCGTCGCTTCCTCTCCCACGCACGTCTCGTAGCCGTATCTGCTCTCGATGGCTTCGTTCAGGATGGTCCGCTGCTTTTGCGAGAGCGATTCGTCGTCGAGATCCACGCCGTACCGTCGTCTGATCGAGCGCAGGTACGCCGCCGTGGACGGGGCGGTCCGGGTCGCGGTGATCCGGCGGGTCGTCGTCGTGACGTCGGGAACCGTCTCCTCCCGCGTGAACCGGACGGTCACGTTCCCGTACGTGAGGTAGTCGTACTGCGTGTCGCCGAGCAGGATCGACCGCTCCCGTGCCGTCCCGTTGGGATAGGTCGCCATCGTGGTTTTCTCGAACCCGATCCCCGACGGGAGGTCGTCAACACCTCCACCGAACTTGGCGGCCAGATCGTTCAGGAACGCCTTCAGCACGACGTTCTGGTCCGCCGTGGGCAACTCGTCGAAGGTGATCGTCCGATTCGCCGTCGCGTCCGCCCGGACCGTTTCGTTGGCGACGAACGTCAGCCGATAGCCGGTCGTGGTACCGGTTCCCTCGACCGACGTGTTGGCGCGATAATACCGTCCGTCGAGTGCGATCGGGCTCTGTCCCAGTCGTAACCCCGGGTCCTCGTCGGTCGTCGTGTACGTGGCGTTTTTCCCCGCAATCGCTCGTCGCACGAGACGCCGGCCGAGCGGTCCCAGTTCGTCGGGCGTCGTCGCGAACGCTCGCACGATCCGGGCGTCCGAGGCGGCGTCCATCTCGAAGTTCGCTTGCGGACAGCCCCCACCGACGAAACACCCCGAGAGCCCGGCCATCGTGATGGCCCCGCCCGTTCGGAGGAGGTCACGGCGGGAGCGATCCATGTCTCCGGCCTCCTCCGGGGAGCGGTAAGTGCTTTCTGCGGGGACGCCGGCGGCGCTCTCCCCCCGAACGTTCGACCGCGATCAGCGGGACCGGCGCGCGAACGATCGCCGCCCGGGGGTGACATGAAAGTGCTTAACCGGGTTCGGCCGGTACGTTGGATATGCAGCACGTGAAGGTCCCGCAGGACCGCATCGGGGCCCTCGTCGGTGCGGGCGGCGAGACGATGCGGGAGATCGAGCGGCGTGCCGAAGTTCGACTCGACATCGACTCCGAGAGCGGCAGCGTCGCCATCGAGTCCGTCGGCGACCCCGTTCGCGGCATGGTCGCGCCGGACATCGTCCGGGCCGTGGGCCGTGGGTTCGCCCCCGACGTCGCGCTCTCGCTCCTGGACGACGAGATGCGGATGTTCGAACTCATCGACGTCTCCGAGGCGGCGCGCAACAAGAACGACCTCCAGCGACAGAAGGGCCGCCTCATCGGCGAGGACGGTCGAACCCGCGAACTGATGGAGGAACTCACCGGCGCCGACGTGGTCATCTACGGCACCACGGTGGGCATCATCGGCCAGCCCGAGGAGGTGGAGGCGGTCCGCCGCGCCGTGGAGATGATCCTCGACGGCGCGCCCCACGGCTCCGTCTACGCGTTCCTCGAGCGCAAGCACAACGAGCTCACGCAGGGGTTCGACGTCGGCCGCTCCGGCTGACGCCGAACATATATAAACCCGTTCTCGACAACCGTTCTCACACCGACAGGAGCCGTTCCTCCGGGCGATCGGTACGACGCTTCCGGTGCATTTTTATAGAACCACATACAACTCACATTCGATTATGTCTCAGCGAATGCAGGGCCAGCCGATGATCATCCTGGGCGAGGACTC
>JBDGQA010000111.1:0-6943 GCA_042219325.1 Haloferacaceae archaeon
CGCCGACCTCCGCGCCGGGGACGATGATGACGTACCCGCGCTCGACGCGGGCGATACCGTCGCCCTGCTTGCCGAGGTCCTCGATCTCGACGTACCGCATCTCGCCGACCTCGACCGGTGGCTGGGGCTGCTCGGACGGCCCCTCGGTCTCCGCTTCCTCCTCCGACGCGCCCCCGCGGGCGATGAGCGCGACGCGGTAGGTGTCCCCGGGGTCGAGCGCGCCCGTCTCGACCTCTCGGCGGGGGACCTCGATGACGTAGCGGTCGTCCTCGGCCCGTACCTCGGCGCTGAACAGACACAGGAGTTCGTCAGAGATCTCCATAACGTTCCCCCCACTCGGCGGCGGTCACAAAACGTTATCCCCGGTACGGGCGGCCGTCGGGACGCTTCGCCCCCTCGGAGTCGTGGACGACCGTCTCGCCCGGCCCGGGGGCGGCGGGTTCGTAGCGGTCCCGGACCGCGATGGCCTCCTCCAGTTCACGGATCGCCCGCTCCTTCAGCGCCCGCGCGAGATCCTCCGCGTCCGTCCGGGAGATGTCCCGGCCGAGCCCCTCGCACTCGTGGGCGCGGACCGCGCCCTCCCGGTCCACGACGCCGCCCATCGGCTCCGTGGTTCCGGCACCGCCCCCGTCGTCCGACAGGGCCCCGACCGAGAACGGGTAGGTCCGGCAGATCAGCGGCCGGTCCCCGTGGACCGTACACCGCCCCTCGCCGTCCGACTCGTCGTAGAAGGTGCAGTCGCCGCAGTCGTCGGTCGCCAGCGCCCACTCGAAGGTCTCGCCGGTGCCGTCGCCCCTGTCGCCGTCCCCCCCGAGACCGTAGGGCATCGGCCGGGCGATGTCCCGCCAGTCGTACGTCTCGTCGAGTGCCGGGTCGTCCGAGGCCGTCGCGGCCGCGCGGAGGCGCCTGATCTCGTCGGGGAAGACCGTCGCCGTGTGGGGGTCACCGTCCCCGTCCGCGTCGTCGCCGCCGTCCGCCGGCGCGTCCGCCGCACCGTCCGCGGGGCCGTCGCTCTCGTCGGCCGCGTCACCGGCGCCACAGTCGACGTAGCCCTTGCAGCAGGCGCCACAGCGGGTGCACTCGAATCCGATCGACTCGACCGCGTCCGCGAGGGCCGCGACCGGGAGGGCACGCGCCCGTGCGAGTTCCGTTTCGAGGCGGTCCACGCCGGACCGTCGCGGCGCGCAGTGAAAAGCCGTGTGACAACGAGGGGTCGACGGTCACGCCGGACGAATCGAAGGGTGGACCGGACGCTCGGCGTCGGCCGCGCGGATTCGGCGCTCAGGTCCGCAGGAAGTAGACCTGCTTGCGCGCGTCGCGGAAACTGTGGCGCGAGCCGACGAGGTCGCGCTCCTCGAGGCGGTTCAGGGCGTACCGGACGGTCCGGTCGGGCAGCAGCGACTCCTCCGCGAGGTCGCCCTGCGAGAGCGGGGCGTCGGTCTCGAGCACCTTCGCGACGAGTTTGGCGCTCGGGGGCAGGTCGCGCAGTCGCTCCCGGAACTCCGCCTCCGAGAGGGGGTCGGCATCTCGCTCGGCCGTGGTGAGTGACATGTGAGACATCTCGTCGGCGCTCAACCTAAAGGTTGGCTACATACGAGCCAAACGTATACATACACCTTATATGCCGTGGCGGGGCGGGTACGACACGAGCGACCGGGAAAGCGGCGAGACGGGGCGACTGGAAGGCGGCGCGGGTGGGAAAGCGGCAAGACGGTGCCCGGCAGGGGCGACGGGATGCGTTTCGGGCGGGACGCGACCGGGGCGTCGGACCGACCCGACGCCCGGCGTCCGGTACGGTTTTTACGTCAGGAGGTCGTGTGACGGGACCGTGAAGGGCAGGGAGTGGTACCAGGCCGACGACGTCGCCCAAGAGTACGAGGCAAAGCGGTTCTCGCGGGGTGGGCGGCTCATCGACCGGCGGGAGCGCCGGGCCGTGCTCGACGGGATCGCGCCGGTCGACGAGCGCGAAATCCTGGAGATCGCCTGTGGGACCGGCCGGTTCACGGTGATGCTGGCCGAACGGGGCGCCGACGTGGTGGGACTCGACATCTCGGCCGCCATGCTGGGCCAGGGGCGCGAGAAGGCCCAGCGGGCGGGCGTCGACGACCGGATCGAGTTCCTCCGCGGCGATGCCGCCAGGCTTCCCTTCCCGAACGACAGCTTCGACGTGGTGTTCGCGATGCGCTTTTTCCACCTGGCGGACACGCCGGCGAAGTTCCTCGCGGAGATGGCGCGCGTGGCCCGCGACCGGGTCCTGTTCGACACGTTCAACGGCGCGAGCGCCCGGGTCCTGTACAACTGGCTCCTCCCGATGGGCTCCCGGCTCTACTCCCGCGAGGAGGTCGAACGGCTGGTCACCGACGCGGGCCTCGAACTGGAGGGGGCCAGCCACGACTTCGTCCTCCCGTACGGTTTCTACCGGAAGATCCCCGACGGCGTGGCCGACACGCTCCGGAACCTAGACACGACCGTCTGTCGGACGCCGGTGGGCCGGCGGCTGGCCTCAGTCTCGTACTGGACCGCGAGCGTTCCCGGGTGACGGCCCCCGGAATCGGACGGTTTTAACCACCTCCGGCCACTCGTTCCTGGATATGCGCATCTCGGTGGTGGTGCCGACGCTCGACGGCCGCGAACACCTCGGAGCCACGCTCGACGCGCTCGCGGAGCGGGTGAGCGCCGAGGTGATCGTCGCCAACGGGCCGTCGACCGATGGGACGACCGGGATGGTGCGGGAGCGCGACGACGTCGACGTGCTCGTCGAGGTGTCCGACCGCAGCCCGAACGTCGTGCGCAACGCCGGCATCGAGGTGGCCACCGGGGACGTCGTCGCGCTCGTCGGGCAGGACCTCGTGGTCGGCGAGACGTGGGAGGCGGCGGTCCGCGACGCCCTCGCGGCCGGACCGGCCGACGCCGTGACCGGGCCGGCCAGGCGCCGCCTGCGCGGGGGCGCGACCGTCGAGGAACCCGACCGGGAGCGGATCGGCGGCCAGTCGGTCACGCACTTCGACGGGCGCAACGTCGCCTTCCGGCGGCCGGCGCTCGACGCGCTCGACGGGTTCGACGAGTACCTCGAGACGGACGGGGCCCGCGACGTGGCCCACCGCCTGGCCGGGCTCGACCGGTCGGTGGTCTGGCGGAGCGGGATGAGTGCCCGTCGCGAGTACGGAGCGGACGGCGGCCACACACCGACCGACTGGGGGTTGACGTACCGCGCGCTGGCCTATCAGCTCGTGAAGAACTACGGGCTCCGACCGGGGGTCGTCCGGCGCGTGGGTTGCCGCGCCGGACGGGACGCCGTCGAGAACGCCCGCGCAGTCGTGCGCGGGGAGTCGGTCCCGACGGCGTGGTTCGGCGACGGCCGGCGCGTGGTCACGGGTATGGCCGTGGGCGCCAAGGACGGGCTGGCAGCCAGGGCGCGCGACCGGACGCCGACGCGCAACCCCCACGGCATCTCGTCCCGACTCGACCGCGCGGTGGCGCGGTACGACTGGCGGTGACCGACGACCGGCGACGATGACCGACGACCGGCGACGATGACCGACGACCGGCAACGGTGAGCGCTCGACGGTGATGGGGAGTGCTACGGCTGGCCCTGGTCGTCGAGCGCGGGGAGGAGGCGCGCCGGATTGCGGGTGAACGCCCGCCGCATCGCGTCCTCCGGAACGTCGAGGGTCAGGAGTTCCATCACGCCGACGTTCGGGTGCGAGACGGGCGCACCACTCCCGAACACGATGCGGTCGGGATGCTCGCGCAGCCCCCGCTCCAGCAGGTCGCGGTGCCGGACGTACCCCGTTTCGAGGTAGCACTCGTCGTACTCGTCGAGGAGGGCGAGGCCCTCGCGCATCAGGTCGTAGTCGAGAGGATACCCCCCAAAGCCGAGCAGGGCCGTCCGCACGCCCCGGTCGAGAACGGCGGCCGCGGCGGCCGAGGGCGGGAAGCCATGCCCGGCCCGGACCAGGGTCGGCAGGTCCGTCTCGGCGAGGGCGTCGAGCGTCTCCGCGTCCGGGAGACCGTCCCGCGCCGGAGCGAGCAGGAACCCGTGGAAGCGGTCGTCGTACCCGAACTGCTCGACGTCGGCGGGCGAGGCGTGGTGGTCCGCACGGCTCGCGGTCACGTTCCGCAGGCGGGCCGCCGGCGTGTCCCGCGGGTCCCGCGGGCCGTTGAGCCGGGCGAGCGCGAGGAACGGACGGTCGACACTCAGGCGCGCCACCGCGTTGTTGGCCCGGAGATAGCCCCGATCGTCGTGCCCGTCCCCGCTACCGACCTGCCGCCCGTGGGCGAGCGGCGCGGCGGCCGCACGGACCACGCCGGCCTGGTGGAGTTCGCGCTCGAGGTCCTCCGCCCCCCCGCGCTCCCCGCGCGCTGCGTCGGGCAAGAGCCGGGCGTTGCAGTCCAGCGCCCGGAACTCGTGTTCCAGCTCCAGCATCCGTCGGCCGGACGGACGGCACCACTATAAACCCCTCCCGAACGGCGGCCGGACCGGGTCGCCGCGACGGACTCAGAACCGAAGGACGACCCGCTCGCCCGCCGCGAGGTCGAAGGCCTCGTCGCCCCGGCCGCGGTTGACGTCACACTCCACATTGCCGTGGCTCCCGACCGTGACCAGGCGCTCGCCCGGGTCGACGTCGGCGAACGTCCGCACGACTGGCGCCGGCGTGCCGTTCACCCGCACCCGGTCGCGGCCGTCGAGGACCTCGCCCGGCAGGTTCGTGATGGCGTTCCCGAACCCGTCGACTGCGAGCACCTCGCCGCGCGCGACGTCGTCGGCGACGCTCGGGTCTGGCAGGCGGAGGTCGACGGGGTCGTCGGCCGGCGAGAGGCGGTCGAGGCCGGCGATGCCGTCAGCGGGCGCCGCCCCGGACCGGTGGACGGCGGCGGCGAGCGGGGCGAACACGTCGCGGCCGTGGAACGTCGCGGAGGCGGGGTCGCCCGGATCGGCGACGTAGGCGTCGACCGATCCGCCGGCGTCGGCGGCGAGTCGACGGGCCGCCGGGAACAGGAGCCCGTTGTCGGGCCCCACGAGCGCGTGGTCGCCGGCCCGCACGACGAGCGCGTCGCGGTCGGTCCCGACCCCGGGGTCGACGACAGCCAGGTGGACCGCCGGGGGGAACTCGGGGAGGACGAAGCGGAGCCAGAAGGCGGCCGCGCGGACGTCCTGGCGGGGGAGGTCGTGGGCCACGTCGACGAGGCGGGCGTCTGACTGCCGGGCGAGGACGCCGCGCACGGCGGCGGGATACGGGGAGCCGAAGTCGGAGGCGAAGGTGAGCATCCTACACGCCGTCGGACTCGCCGATTCGGCGGAGGCGCTCGACGCCGTCGACGGCCTCGATGACCTCGACCGTCGGCCCCGGGAGGTGGGGCCGCCACTCCCGGCCGTCGATCATGCGCTGGCGGAGTTCGGCGCCCTTGAGCACGTCGCGCCGGAACATCGGCGACTGGCGCACCTCGACGCCGGCCTCCTCGAACAGGCGGACGACGAGCTGGTTGTTCGAGTACGCGACCTCGAAGGGCGGGACCATGCTCCGGACGTGGCTGACCCACACCGAGTTCCGCTCGAGGTCCTCGATGGGGACGGTGTAGGTGAGCACGTCGAGTTCGCGGACCGCCTTCGCGACCATCGTGACGCGTTCGCCGGCGGTGAACGGGTTGCGCGTCGTGTGAGAGTCGCCGGCACTCCCGATGCCGAGGACGAGTTCGTCGACGTCCTCGGCGATCTCGCGAACCATGTGGTGGTGGCCGTCGTGGTAGGGCTGGAACCGGCCGATGTAGAACCCCCGCATGACTCCCGCGTTTCGGCGGAGGATTTATAAACCCGACGGGAGCGGGCGGGCGGAGCTAACGGGCGGTAGCGGCGCTCAGATCCGGCATCTGTGTCGCTTCGGGACTGATATCCGGGGGAGAAAGTATATCAGTTCAGGGTCCCTCCCTTTCGGTAGCGATCAAAGTTCTATGAGCAACGACAGGGAAGCGGACGACGACCCCCCGATGGGGGCGGACGGGTCGGCGACGTCCGGCGACGCGTCCCCGCCAGACGAGGACGAGGAGCAACGCACGCCGGACGTCGACGAGGCCGAACGCACGCCGGACGTCGACGAGGCCGAACGCACGCCGGAGGGCGACGAGGCCGAACGCACGCCGGAGGGCGACGAGCGTCCCACCGACCCCGACCCTGACCCTGACGGGGACGGCGCAGTCGGTCCGATCGCCGACCACGACGACGCGGTCGAGGACCGCGACGACGTGATCGAGGAGCGCGAGGGTTCGATCGAGGACCTCGGTAGCGCCGTCGAGATCGAGGCGGACGTCGACGAGGAGAACGCCGAGGACGACCTGATCGGCGGCCTCCAGATCGATTCGACGGTCGACATCCAGGTACCGGACCGGCTGGTCGATCAGGTGATCGGCCAGGAACACGCCCGCGACGTCGTGATGAAGGCGGCCAAGCAGCGCCGCCACGTCATGATGATCGGGTCGCCCGGGACCGGCAAGTCGATGCTGGCGAAGGCGATGTCCGAACTCCTGCCGCGGGAGGAGCTGCAGGACGTTCTGGTCTACCACAACCCGGACGACGGCAACGAGCCGAAGGTGCGCACCGTGCCGGCGGGCAAGGGCGAGCAGATCGTCGAGGCCCACAAGGAGGAGGCCCGCAAGCGCAACCAGATGCGCTCGTTCCTGATGTGGATCATCATCGCCATCGTGCTCGGCTACTCGCTGATCATCGCCGGGCAGATCCTGCTGGGCATCCTCGCGGCGGGGGTCATCTACCTCGCGTTCCGCTACGGCTCGCGGGGCAGCGACTCGATGATCCCGAACCTCATCGTGAACAACGCCGACACCAAGACGGCGCCGTTCGAGGACGCCACCGGCGCCCACGCCGGCGCGCTGCTCGGCGACGTCCGCCACGACCCGTTCCAGTCCGGCGGCATGGAGACGCCGTCCCACG
>JBDGQA010000026.1:0-6541 GCA_042219325.1 Haloferacaceae archaeon
TCGGGAGGTCCTGGTCGACGTAGTCGGTCCACATCCCCTCGATGATGTGGTTGTCCGTCTGGCACCACCCCGCGCCCTCGACGCGGACGACGACGCCGTCCGACCGCGACACTTCGGGTCGGTCGATCTCGTCGATGTCGAGCGCGTCGCTCATCTCGTCGGTGTACTCGTGGAGCCGTGCGGCCTGCATACGCTTACCCTGTGGCCGAATCGGAATAAGGTTCGTGGCGTTACAGGAAGTCCCGCACCTCGGAGTACCACATCTCGTGGCGGTCGGTCTCGCCGATGCGCTCGGCGATGGCGACTGCGAGGACGTGCCAGCACCGCTCCAGTGGGTCCTCGGGATCGAGGTTGTACGCGCTGTCCTTGCAGGTGCAGCCGCCGTCCTCGACGACGTACTCGTCCTCGTGGCCGACGACGACCGTGAAGTCCCGGTAGCGCTTGATCCGGCCCTCCGAGACGGCCTCGACGGCGCGCGCGCCGCGGCCGTCGTGGAGGTCGACGATGGTCTCGACCGCGCTCGGCGTCAGTTCCCCCTCGCGCTCCAGCTCCCGCCGCCACGCGGTCTCGCGCTCGTGTTCGGTCTCGGTCGGGACGACGAACGGGTCGGTCTCGCCACCGGCCCCTCCTCCGGCGTCGCCGTCGACGGGTGCCGCGTCGCTGTCGTCGGCGTCGCGGTCGTCCTCGGGGTCGCCGCCGTCGCTCACGCCCCGTGGGTTGCCGGGGGGCGGACAAAACGCCACCGGTGACTCCAGACTCGCATCGCATCGCTTTTCGCCGCGGAGCGTCCTCCCCCGCTATGGACGTTCGTGAGGGCGGCGTCGAGATCGCGGTCCCCGACGCCCGCGACGGAGCCTCGGAGGGCGCCGGCGACGACGTGTTCTACAACCCGACACAGGAGCTCAACCGCGACGTCACGGTGGCGGTACTCCGCGCCTATCGGGACCGCGAGCCCCGCGTCGCCTCTTACCTCGACGCGATGGCCGCCAGCGGGATCCGGGGGGTGCGCGCCGCCGCCGAGGGCTACGACGTCACCTGCGCCGACGTCGACGCCGACGCCGTCGCGCTCGCCCGGGAGAACCTCGCGCGCAACGACCTCGACGGCGAGGCGGTCGAGCGCGACGTCAACGCCCTGCTCCACGACCGCGAGCGTGTCTTCGACGTCGTCGACATGGACCCCTTCGGCACGCCGATCCCGTTCGTCGACGCCGCCTTCGCGAACGCGCGGAACCTCGTCTGCGTCACCGCGACCGACACCGCACCGCTCTGCGGCGCCCACCAGCGCTCGGGCATCCGCAAGTATTCGACCGTTCCACAGAACACCGACTATCACCCCGAGATGGGCCTGCGGGTCCTGCTCTCGGCGCTAATCCGCACCGCCGCCCGCTACGACACGGCCGCGACCCCGATCCTCTCGCACGTCACGCGCCACTACGCGCGCGTCTACCTCGACCTCGACGCCCGCGCGACCCGGGCGGACGACCTGATCGACGACCTGGGCCACGTCCACCACTGCGAGGACTGCCTCCGCCGGACCCACGAGTACGGCCTCGTCGCGCACCCGCCGGAGACCTGCGACGCCTGCGGCGGCGACCGCCTGCTCACCGCGGGGCCGATCTACCTCGGGTCGATCCGGGACCGGGCGTTCGTCGGGGCGGTCGCCGACGCGGTCGGAGCGGAGATGGGCGAGGCCGCACGCGCCGAGCGGCTGCTCGCCACGTTGGAAGGCGAACTCGACACGCCGACCCACTACGATCAACACCGCCTCTGCAAACAGTGGAGTCGCTCGGCGCCCGCGATGGACTACTTCCTCGCCGACCTCCGCGACGCCGGTTACGAGGCGACCCGCGCGCACTACTCCGGGACCGCGTTCAAGACCGACGCGACCGTGCCTGAGATCCGCGAGGCGACCGGCGACTGAGTGACCCCCGTCGGCGCGCCCGCCTCGGCCGACGCCGGATCCGACTCCCGTACACTCTTTGTCCGATCGGCCGAAGTCCCCGTCGTGAGCGCCCGCACCTCTCTCCCGACCGTCTCCCGATCGGTCGTCGCCACCGTCCGCGAGCGCGAGGTCACCTTCCTCGCGGCGGCGATCTCCTACTACGTCCTCGTCTCGCTCGTCCCGATCCTCACGCTGGCCCTCGTGGCGGCCACGGTCCTCGGCGGGGCGGACCTCGCCGCACAGGTCCAGACGATCACTCAGCGCTACCTCCTGCCGACCGGCTCCGAACTCGTGAGCGACGCGCTCGCGGATCGGACCGGCCGCGGGACCGTCTCGGCGCTGAGCCTGGCCGTCACGACCTGGGGCGCGCTGAAGCTGTTCCGCGGTATCGACGTCGCCTTCGCCCGGATCTACGGCTACCCGACGAGCCCGATCCTCCGACAGCTCTCGGACGGGCTCGTGACGCTCGCGACCCTCGGCGTCGGGACCGTCGGCGTCGCGGTCGTCGCCGCGCTTATGACCGTCGTCGACCTCCCGCTCGTGGACGTCGTGGGGCCGTTCGTGCTGCTAACCGTTCTCGCCGTCGCGTTCGTGCCGCTGTACTCGGTCATCCCCGACGTCCGGATCCCCGTCCGGCAGGCGCTTCCGGGAGCGCTGTTCGCGGCGGTCGGCTGGGCGGCTCTGAGCGCCGCCTTCGGCCTTTACGCCCAGGCGACGAGCGGCGTCGCGGGCGCGCTCGGCGGGCTCCTCCTCCTGGTGACGTGGTTCTACTTCTCCGGCCTGCTCGTCCTCACCGGCGCGGCGGTGAACGCGGTGCTGTCGGGACGCACGGGGCTCCCCGGTGATGCGGCGGGCGTGCCGACTGGGACGTCGACGGGCGCGACGACGGCCGCGCTCCCGTCCGCCCACGACCGAGACCGGCAGGTACAACACCCGCGAAGCCGACGTGACGACCGGACGATGAGCGAAGGCGACGGGACGACGCCGAGCGAGGAGGCGGACGACGGGACCGAGGTCGACCCCCGCGGGGCGCCCGACATCGGGCAGCTCGAACGGGAGATCGAGGAGCTCCGCGCCGACCTCGACGCCTTCGAGGACGAGGTCGAGTCGCGGACGGTCGACCGCCCGGACGTCGAATCCGAGATACGCCGGTACGTCCGCGGTCGCCTCCGGAAGGGCAAGGCCCGCGGCTGGGGTCCGTACCTGGTCCTGCTCTACGGCACCGCCGCCACGATCGCGGCGTTCTACTTCCTCTCGGACCTCCTGGCGGTCGTCGCGATGCTGATCATCTACCTGTCGACGCTGGGGCTGTACCTCCTCTTCGTGGTCTTCGGCGTCGGCCTCAACGCGCTCGGCGTGCCCGGTCGGCTGGTCGACTGGGTGCGGGACCGGCGGTCCTGATCGGCACCGCCGACCCCGGCACCGCCCTCCGGCGTCGCCTTCCCGCAGGTATTTGTCGCTCCCGGGGCGAGAGGCGTACCGATGTATCAGACAGCGCTGCCGCTCGCGACGCGCGGCGTCGGCGAGGTGGCGTTCGCCAAGTCGCTGCCGGGGGCCGTCACCGCCGTGTTCTGGTGGCTCACCCACCTCGGCAACCCCTACCTCCTGCTCTCGCTGGTCGCGCTCGCGTACCTCCTCGGCGACCGCGTCGGCCTCCCGCGGCGGTCGGCGGCGTTCGCGCTCGGGCTCGGACTGTGCGCCATCGGCCTCACGATCGGGCTGAAACACCTCTTCGCGCTCCCGCGGCCGCCGATCTCCTACCGCGGGGGCTACGGCTTCCCGAGCGGCCACGCCCTCGGCTCGACGACGTTCTGGGGCGGGGTGGCGGTGCTCGCGACCCGCGGACGCTGGCGGCGACGACTCGGCGTCGCGGGCGCCGTCGTCGCCGTCGTCGCGCTCTCGCGGGTGCTGATCGGCGTCCACTACCTCGCGGACGTCGTCGCCGGCGTCGGGATCGGCCTCGCCTTCCTCCTCGCCGTGTTCGCGCTCGGCCCGGGCTTCTCACCATCGGGTTCGACGGGCGCGCTCGCGACGCCCGAGGACCGACACGTGACGGCGCTGTTCGGGCTCGCCTTCCTCCTCGGGCTGGTCGGCCTCGCCGTCGCGCCCGGCGAGAGCGAACTCCTCCTGGGCGTCGGCACGTCGCTGGGGGCGACGCTCTCGTGGTACCGGTTCGGGCCGCGGGCGGCCGCGGCGTCGCTCGATCCGACGCCGCGCACCCTCGCGGTGGGAATCGGCGGGCTCGCCGTCACGCTCGGGGTGATGAGCGGCGCGGCCGAGCTGGTCGAGAGCGCCCGGATCGTCGTCGCGGCGGGCGCCGTCGGTGCCGTGGTGTTGCTGGCGCTGCCGCTTCTGGTGGGCCAAGTGGCGAACGCGGATCCCGCCGACTTCGAGACGTGACGACCTGGTCGTCACTCCGGCCGAGCCGGCTGCGCCGCTCACGACGCAACAAAAGAAAACGGAACGGAGTGACGCCGTTCAGTAGGTCTCGAGGTAGCGGTCGAGCTCCCACTGGGAGACGTCGATGCGGAACTCGTCGTACTCCTGGGTCTTGGCCTCGACGAACTTGTCGTAGACGTGGTCGCCGAGCGCCTCCTCGATGACCTCGTCCTCCTCGAGCGCGGCGACGGCCTCGCCGAGGTTGGCGGGGAGCGTGTCGATGCCGTACTCCTCGCGTTTCTGCTCGTCGAAGTCGTAGATGTTCTCCCGGACCGGATCGGGCGCCTCGAGGCCCTGTTCGACGCCGTCGAGACCGGCGTGAATGATCGCCGCGAAGGCGAGGTAGGGGTTACAGGACGGGTCGGGCGAGCGGAGCTCGATGCGCGAGGCCGCGGGGACGCGCGCGGCCGGCTTCCGGATGAGCGCCGAGCGGTTGCGGTCGGACCACGCGACGTAGACGGGCGCCTCGTAGCCGGGGACCAGCCGCTTGTAGCTGTTGACCGTCGGGTTGGTCACCGCCGCGAGCGCGGGCGCGTGCTCGAGGATGCCGGCGGTGAACTGCTTGGCCGTCTCCGAGAGGTTGAACTCGTCGTCCTCGTCGTGGAAGGCGTTCTCGCCGTCGTCGGTGAAAAGCGAGAGGTGGGTGTGCATCCCCGACCCGTTGATGCGGGCGATGGGCTTGGGCATGAACGTCGCGTGCAGGTCGTGCTCCGCGGCGATGGCCCGGACGACGGCGCGGAAGGTGGCGACGTTGTCGGCCGTCGAGAGCGCGTCGTCGTAGGTGAAGTTGATCTCGTGCTGGCCCTGGGCGACCTCGTGGTGGGAGGCCTCGATGTCGAAGCCCATCTCTTCGAGGCCGTAGATGATGTCGCGGCGGACGTCGCTGGCGAGGTCCTTCGGCGCGAGGTCGAAGTAGCCGCCGGCGTCGTTCGTCTTCGTCGTCGCGCGGCCCTCCTCGTCCTCCTCGAAGAGGAAGAACTCCGGCTCGGGCGCGACGTTGACCGTGTAGCCCATCTCCTCGGCGCGGTCGAGGGCGTTCTTCAGGACGCGGCGCGGGTCGCCCTCGAAGGGCTCGCCGGTCGAGGTGTCCATAACGTCGCAGATGAGCCGCGCCGAGCGGCCGTCGCGCCACGGCAGGACGGCGAACGTCTCGGGGTCGGGCTTGAGCCGCATGTCGGACTCCTGGATGCGGACGAACCCCTCGATGCTCGACCCGTCGAAGTAGATGCCCTCGGTGAAGGCCTTCTCGGCCTGCGTGGCCGGGACGGCGACGTTCTTTACGGTTCCGAGGATGTCGGTGAACTGGAGCCGGAGGAAGTCGACGTCCTTCTCTTCGATCTCGTCGATGACGCGCTGTGCTTCTGCTGAGAGTCCCCCGTCAGCGGTGGGGGGAGATTCGTTTTCGTCCGTCATATCCTGGACAATCGAATCCGAACACTCCCAGTATAAAGACCTTATCGCTTAGTGCAAATGCCCCTCCTCTATCTACTAATTGGATATTCGTAAAATTCTAATGCCCCCCGAGGTATGTTGGGTGTAATGACGTACGAAAACCTCGACGCAAAACTCATCAACGCACTGCTTGGCGACGGTCGGGCGAGCCTCCGCAGCCTCGCGGAGGAACTCGACGTGTCGGTGACGACGGTCTCGAATCACCTGCGGGACCTCGAAGATCAGGGCGTGATCGAGGGGTACACCCCCCGCGTCAACTACGACGCGCTCGGCTACGACGTCACCGCGATCATCCAGCTGAAGGTCGAAGGGAGCGCGCTCCCGGAGATCACGGACACCCTGCGTGGGCACAAACAGATGACCACGGTCTACGAGGTCACGGGCGACTACGACGTCATCGCCATCGGGAAATTCCAGGACACGGACGGAATGAACGACCAGATCAAGGAGCTCCTGACCGACGCCGACATCCGCGAGTCGAACACCAGCGTCGTTCTCAACGCGGTCGTCGAGAACGCGCAGTTCGACCTCGACCTCGACGAGGAGTAATCGGCCCGGGCGGCTCGGTCGACCCCTACGACCGCTCGTCCTCGTCGAGCACGTCGTCTTCGGCGTGCGCGCGGACCCAGAGCTGGCCGATCCGCGAGAGGCGAGTCCGGTAGGACTTGCCGTGTTCCTCCTGTTCGATGTAGCCCTTCCCGCCGGGAC
>JBDGQA010000112.1:0-6530 GCA_042219325.1 Haloferacaceae archaeon
TCCGCGATGACCTCGTCCAGCGAGACGCCGTGGTACATCAGCACCGACACCCCCTCGACCGTGACTGTCGCGGGGTTGCCGACGATCCGGGCGTCGTGGGCGCTCATGACCCCGCGTAGGTCCTCGTCGAACCCCGGCTGGGGTTCGGCAAGCCGCACCGCGTCGTGGTTGCCCGGGATCATCACGATCTCCATGTCGCCCGGCACGTCCTTGAGCCGCTCCGAGAACGTCTCGTACTGCTCGTAGATGTCGACGAGGTCGAGTTCCTCGTCCTGGCCGGGGTAGACCCCGACCCCCTCCACCATGTCTCCGGCGATCAGGAGGTACTCCACGTGGTCGGCCTCGGGGGTGTGGAGCCAGTCGGCGAACTGCGTCCACGCGTCGGCCGCGAACTCCTGGCTCCCGACGTGGAGGTCCGAGACCAGCGCGGCCGCGACCTCCCGGTCCGCGGTCGACGGACGGTGGGTACGGGGGACGTCGGGGAAGTGAATCGCGTCCGCGAACAGCACCCCGGCGTCGTCCGAGAGCCGTCCCTCGACGGCGATGCACTCGTCGAGGAGGAGCAGGTCGACGAGGTCCGCGAGTTCCCGGTCCTTGGTGACGAGGCAGGGGAAGGTCCCGGTCGGGTCCTCCAGGTCGACCAGCCAGTGGCCGTTCGTCGTCGAGCGGACGTCGTCGACCAGGCCGACGAGCGCCGCCTCGCTGCCCCCCGACATCTCGGCGACGGCCGCCGCGGGCCGGCGGTTGACCCGCCCCGTGAGCTTGGCGGCCAGCCGCTCGTACCGGTCGCGGAACGTCGCCACGAAGTCCGCGTACGCCCCCGTCCCGGTGCTGTGACCGGTCACGTCGCCCTCGACCCCGACCGCGGTCTCGCCGCCCCTCGCCGTTTCTCTCCCGCTGTCTCCGCCGCCGGGGCCGGCCGTCACGCCGTCCCCGTTCTCGCCGCCCGACCCCTCCGTTTCGACTGGAGAACCCTCCGAACGATCCGAGGATCGTCCCGGGGATTCGGCAGTCGAATCGACGGGGGCATCGGCGGTGTGAGCGGTGAGCGCGTCGGCCGGCCCGTCGGCGAGCGCCTCCCGGACGTGAGCCGGGGTGAGGACGAGCGCGTCGTCGGCCCGCTCGACCGCCGCCTCCAGGGCGCGGTCCGGGTCGTCGGCCCCGGCGAGCAGCGTCACCGCCTCGCGCTCGGCGTTGTATCCGCGGCTCGCGAGTTCCCGAACGAGCCGGGCCGGCGTCTCCAGCGGCACGCCGCGCCGAACGGGACGGGCGAGCAAAAGCGTGCCGGCTCCCCGGCCGATTCGAGCCCGGAAGGTTGAAACCGGCAGCCGGCGATCATGTTCCATGAGCGACGACGACGGTCGCTCCTCGGCCTCCGAGCCCTCCGCGGCCGACGACGGGCCGCCGTTCTCGCCGACCGACGGGACGGAGGAGGCCGGGGCGGCGCCGTCGACCCACGACGGGACGGCCGGTACCGACCCGCCGGACTCCTCGCCCGGAAGTCCGCTCCGGCGGCTCCTCGACGCCGACCGGGGACCATTGATGGTCCTCCGCGAGACGCTGGTGAGCATCGCGATCGTCGCGCTGGTCGGGCTCCTGCTCTTCACCCTGAGCGGCGTCTGGCCGCCGATGGTCGCCGTCGAGAGCGGCAGCATGGAGCCGCACATGCACCGGGGCGACCTGGTGTTCGTCAGCGAACCGGGGCGGTACGTCCCCGATAGCGGGTCGGACGGGCGCGGCGTCGTCACCCGGGCGGAGGGGAAACGGATCGACTACCGGACGTTCGGCGGCTACGGCTCCGTAATCGTGTACGACAGTCCGTCGCGCGGGGGTCCGCCGGTGATCCACCGGGCCCACTTCTGGGTCGCCGAGGGGGAGAACTGGTTCGCCGAGGCCGACCCCTCCTACCACCACGCCGACTCCTGCCGGGACCTCCCGAACTGCCCGGCCCCCCACGCCGGATTCGTCACGAAGGGCGACGCCAACGGCCAGTACGACCAGGTCAACGGGATCAGCGGGCCGGTGCGTCCGGCCTGGATCGCCGGGATCGCCCACGTCCGGGTCCCCTACCTCGGGTACGTCCGCCTGTGGTTCGCCAGCGGTGCCGGCCCGCCAATCGTCGTCGATCCGGGCGGCTCGGCGGCGACGAGCAGTCCGGCGTGAGCCGTCCCCGCTGGGCCCCTCACGTCTCCCCGACGCGAGAGAGCAGCAGGAACCCCACCCCGATCAGGAGGCTCACCGCCGCGATGAGCGGGAACGCGACGCCGATGCCGGTCTCGGTCGCGACGTAGCCAAAGAGGACAGGGCCGACGGCGCTCCCGACGGCCGACGCCGTCTGGGTCACTCCGAACAGGCTCCCGCTCGAGTCCGCGGTCGCGTACTCCGAGATGAGCGCGTTCTTCACCGGCATGCACCCGTAGAGCACCATTCCGAGCAGCCCGAACGCGCCCACGAGCAGGCCCGTCGTCAGCAGGCCGCCGGGCATGTCGACCCTCGTCAGGAGGAAGGTCGCCGCGAGGAGCAGCGACGTGCCCCCGGCCGCGACGGCGCCGAGCCGACAGCGGTCGAACCGGTCGGCGAGGCCGCCGACCCAGATGGAGGCGACGGCGCTGGCCGCGAGCAGCACCGCGAAGGCCCCGTTCGCCGCCGACGTCGACTGCCCGACGCCGTCGACGAGAAAGCCCGTCGCGAACGTGTGCAGCGCCCGGAGCTGTAGCGAGATCAGGAGCGTGACGGCCGTCAACACCACGACGCCCGGCGTGACGCGGAACTGGACGACGCGCGCGAGGCGGTCGCGGACCCGGGCCATCGTCCCGGCGTCCCCGTCGGCCGGCCGCGTCCCCGCGCTCCCCCCGTCCGGCTCCGGGGATCGCTCGGTCCCGTCCGCCGGTTCCGAGTCCATCCCTGCGTCGCGTTCCCGGAAGAGGACCTGGAACGCGAGGGTGACGAGGACGCCGCCGAGCGCCGCCGCCAGCAGCGCCGCCCGCCAGTCGAACACCGACGCGAGCCCCCCGACCGCGGCCGGGGCGGCCGCGGTGCCGAGCATCCCGCCGAACCCGAACACCCCCATCGCCTTCCCCTCCGTCGTCTCCGTCTCCAGATCGCTGACGAGCGACATCCCCGTCGGGTGGTACGTGCTCCCGCTGATCCCGGCGAGCGCCTGTGCGGCGACGAGCACCTCGTAACTCCGCGCGGTGCTCGCGACCGCGAGGCTCCCGGCCATCGCGAGCAGTCCGAGGACGAGGACCCGCTTTTTCCCGACCCGGTCGGCCACCAGGCCGGCGGGCAACTGGAAGAGCGAGTACATGACGAAAAAGACCGTCAGCAGGAAGCCCGCCTGCGCGTACGTGATGCCGAGGTCGGCGACCAGAAGGGGGATTATCGGCGGGAGCACGAGCGTGTAGAACTCGTTGATCCCGTGCGAGAGGCTGATCAGCCCGACGTTCCGGGGGTGACGGACGTCCCGATACTCGGCGAGGAACTCACGCATTCGGCACTCTACGTCGCCCGTCGCTCCGAACCGGATTATACGTCACGATGTCCGTCGTGGCGACGAGCGACCGGCGGACGGACGAACCGCTGTCAGCCCCCTGCCGATGGGGACCACCGCCGAGCGGCCGTCAGTCGTCGGCGTTCGACCACCCGTCGGCGTCGTTGAGGACGCGCTCCTCCGGCGTCGGTTTCGCGTCGTCGAGCCCGGCGTTGTACCGGTAGACCGACCACAGCATCGCGGGGAGGGCGGCGGCGTAGACGAGTTGCTGGTGGAGGGCCAGCGCCGACCACGGCGGCGTTCCGTGCAGCGGCACGAACGCGACGTAGCCGGCCAGCACGATCCACGCCGGAAGGCACGACTTGAGGAAGTGGACGATATCGTGTTTCATCGGTCACTTCCGTCCGGGTCGCTGGTCCGGGCTGGCGTCTCACTCCGCCACGGTTCGATGACGATGCGGTCCGACTCGGGGCGGGAAACGCCGGTCGACGCGTCCCCGGCCGGGCGTCGGGGGTCGTAACTGGATTGGGGACCAAACACGCGCGCGGGTACGTGCTGTACGCATTTATCGGTCTTGATCCTTGGTCCACCATTTATCCGTCTCGATTCTCGGTCCGCGAGACGCGGGATTCCGGTTACAGACCGGCACAGAACGGTGCCCGGAACTCGACCGGTCGCCCGACACCCACGGCCGGGCGTGTTACGCCTCGTTCGTGTTCGGGAGTCGCGGGACGAGTGCGGCGGCGAACCCGTCGGGGCCCCGCGTCTGGTACCAGGCCGTCACCGGTCGGGAGGGGCACTGCGGGCCGATGCGGCGTCACGGCGACTGCCCCGCGGACCGGGCCGATGCGGCGTCACGGCGACTGCCCCGCGGACAGACGACCCACGCCCGTCGGTCGGCGGCCTCAGTCGCCCCCGGCGCTTTCGCTCCCGTCGGTCTCCCCGTCCCGGAGTTCCGCACTCGCCTCGCGCACCTCGCGCATGACCTCCGACACCCGTTCCTCGGCGTCGAGTTCCTCGTCGACGGCGAGGTCGACGCCCTCGACCTCCAGCAGGAACTTGGCCACCTCCGTGACCTCGTACATCACCTCGTCGAGTTCCTCGGCGGTGAAGAAGCCGCACATCGCGCCGTAGAGGAACGTGGCGCCCGCGGTGCGGACCTTCTCCTCGAAGGACGCCCGCGCCTGGTTGACCGCCTGCGGCGTGTAGGTGTCGGTCATGAAGGGGACGAGTTCCGGCAGGTTCTCGCCGATCTTCGTCATCTCCACGCCGGTCTCGGTCCGGAAGTCCGCACACAGGCGGGCGATGGCCCACTCCCGGGCGGTGATGTAGGTGCGGTCCCGGAGGAACTCGTTGACCCGCTCGTACTCCGCGCCGTCCATCTTCGTGAACCGCTCGTACGTCCTGACGTCCGGCGGGATGGCGTCGGCGTCGGGTGGACCGTCGCCACGCGGTTCCTCCGTAGCCGCCCGGTCGTCGGCGTTCGCCCCGTCCGCGTCTCGGCGCTCGTCCCGCGATCCGTCGCGAGCGCGGTCGTCCGCTCCGTCGCGGCGCGCGTCCCCGGTCCCGTCGTCGCGGTCCCCACCCGTCGCGCGCTCTGCCATGTCGCGCCCTTCCGCCGGCCGGCGCAAAAGGCTTCCGTCGCCGTCCGTCGCCCGTCCGACGCCGCGTGCCATACTTTTTACCCCGCCGCGGCCACGCCCGGGTATGAGAGTACTGCTGGGGATCGGCGGTCGCGACGATTCCCTGCGGGCGCTCGACGAGGCGGTCGAGCGTGCCGTCGAGGCGGGCGACGACCTCACCGTCGCCGTCGTCGACGACCCCGAGGCGGACCGGACGGTCGACGATCTGATCGACCGGACCACGGCGCGCCTCGCCGACGCCGACCTGGCCGCCGAGGTCCGTCGCGTCGAGGGCCACCCCGGGAGCGAACTGGTCGAGATGGCGGAGCGGGACGACTTCGATCGCATCGTGCTCGGGGGCGGCGAGTCCAGCCCGATGGGTAAGATCCGACTCGGCGACGTCACGGAGTTCGTCCTCCTGAACTCCCGGGTCACCGTCACGCTCGTCAGATGAGGCGGCAACGCGGCTACCCCGACGAGCCGGTCGGCCCGTTCCCCACGCCCCCCCGGACCATCACCGACGCCGAGGGGCGTGAGGTGCGCATCCGGGCCGTCGGGGCCGGCGACGACGCCATCGACGCCGGGACGGCCCGCGAGGAACTGACGGAGATGTACCTCGACTTCGCCCCGTCCGACCGGGCCCAGGGCCTTCCCCCGACCGGCGAGCAGCCGATCCGCGACTGGCTCGACGAACTCCTGACCGACGAGGCCTACGACGTGGTCGCGACCGTCGGCGACGAGGTCGTCGGCCACGCCGTCGTCGTGCCCGGGACCGACGCCGACGTCTACGAACTCGCCATCTTCGTCCACCACGAGTATCAGGAGGCCGGCATCGGCACCGCGCTCCTCCGGACGCTGCTCGGGTACGCCGCCGCCGAGGGGGTAACGCGGGTGTGGCTCACGGTCGAGCGGTGGAACACCCCGGCGATCAACCTGTACGAGAAGGTCGGCTTCGAGGTGGCCGACACCGAGAGCTTCGAACTGGAGATGTCGATCCGACTGGCACGACCGGACGACTGACCGGTGTCGGCGGTCGGCGGCGCCCCTCCGCGACCTAGACGGACAGCACCGGCTGACTGGCGTACAGCAGGACGTACTCGGCCGCCCGTTCGAGCACGCCGCCCGCCTGGCTGTGGGGGTCGCGGACCGACTCGTGGGGAAGGACGAGGAAGTCGGCGTCCTCCTGGTCGGCCGCGTCGAGCACGACGCTCCCGGGATGGCGGCTCATCGAGCGGGTCGAGAAGCCGTACGCGACCGAGGTCCGCAGCGGCACCTCCGCCCGTTCGGCCATCGTCCCGACCCGGTCGAGGAACGCGTCCGACTCCTCGGTGACCTCCGACTCGTCGATCCGGTCGGTCTCGATGGCCCGGACCGTCTCCTCGTCGAGCACGTAGACCGCGTGGACGGTCGCGTCGTAC
>JBDGQA010000062.1:0-6510 GCA_042219325.1 Haloferacaceae archaeon
CCCACCTCGCGGGGCTCGCGCAACACGACGAGGACGGGAGCGAGGCAGAAGGCGCGGAGAAGGACGGGAGCGAGTGAGGACGGAGAGGGGAGAAGAGCGGGGCGAACCCGTATTGCGCCCCATTTAAGCCTGCGGAGCGTCCATCGGGGTACATGAGTCGACAGGAGCCGCGATCGGACGACGACGCGGCGACCGACGGGGAGGGCGCCTTCGCGGGCGAGAAGGACCCGGACCTGCGGAGCAGCGAGGTGACGGAGGGCCCCGAGCGCGCCCCTCACCGCTCGATGTTCCGCGCGATGGGCTACGACGACGAGGATCTCTCCTCGCCGATGATCGGCATCGCCAACCCGGCGGCCGACATCACGCCCTGTAACGTCCACCTCGACGACGTCGCCGATGCCGCTTACGGGGCGGTCGACGGGGCCGAGGGGATGCCGATCGAGTTCGGGACGATCACCATCTCGGACGCCATCTCGATGGGGACCGAGGGGATGAAGGCCTCGCTGATCTCGCGGGAGATGATCGCCGATTCGGTGGAACTCGTCGCGTTCGGCGAGCGCATGGACGGCCTCGTGACCATCGGGGGCTGTGACAAGAACATGCCCGGGATGATGATGGCCGCCATCCGGACGGACCTGCCCTCCGTCTTCCTCTACGGCGGGTCGATCATGCCCGGCGAACACGACGGCCGCGAGATCACGATCCAGAACGTCTTCGAGGGCGTCGGCGCGTTCGCCGACGGCGAGATTTCCGGACGGGAACTCGACGAGATCGAGCGCCAGGCGTGCCCCGGTGCCGGGTCCTGCGGCGGGATGTTCACCGCCAACACCATGGCCTCCATCTCCGAGGCGCTCGGGTTCGCGCCGCTCGGGAGCGCGAGTCCGCCCGCCGAGGACGAGGCGCGCTACGAGGAGGCCCGTCGGACGGGCGAACTCGCCGTCGAGGCCGTCGAGGAGCGTCGCCGCCCCTCCGATTTCCTCACGAAGGAGTCGTTCGAGAACGCCATCGCGCTCCAGGTGGCCGTCGGCGGGTCGACCAACGCCGTGCTCCACCTGCTCGCCATGGCGGCGGAGGCGGGGATCGACCTCGACATCGAGGAGTTCAACGAGATCAGCCGGCGGACGCCCAAGATCGCCGACCTCCAGCCCGGCGGCGAACGGGTGATGAACGACCTCCACGAGGTCGGCGGCGTCCCGGTCGTCCTGAACGAACTGTACCGGGCCGGCCTGATCCACGGCGACGCCATGACCGTCACGGGGAAGACGATCGGCGAGGAACTTGAGGTCCGCAACCCGCCGCTCATCGAGGACCTTGGCGTCGACTACCTCCACCCCGTCTCGGACCCGATCCACGAGCGGGGCGCGATCCGGATTCTCACCGGGAACCTCGCGCCCGACGGCGCGGTCATCAAGATCACCGGCCGGGACCACCTCCACCACGAGGGCCCGGTCCGGGTGTTCGAACACGAGGAGAACGCGATGCAGTTCGTCCAGGAGGGGCACGTCGAATCCGGCGACGTCATCTGCATCCGCAACGAGGGTCCCCAGGGCGGGCCGGGGATGCGCGAGATGCTCGGCGTCACGAGCGCGGTCGCCGGTCAGGGTCACGCCGAGGACGTCGCGCTCTTCACCGACGGGCGCTTCTCGGGCGCGACGCGGGGCTTCTCCATCGGCCACGTCGCCCCCGAGGCCTACGTCGGCGGGCCCATCGCCGCGCTCGAGGACGGCGACCCCGTCACCATCGACATCGACGCGCTGGAACTGTCCGTCGACCTGACCGAGGAGGAGATCGCGGACCGCCTCGCGGACCACGACCCCGACCCCGCGTACGAGGGCGGCGTCCTCGCCAAGTACGGCGCGGCCTTCGGCTCTGCCGCCAACGGTGCCGTGACGAACCCCGGCGTCCGCGAGGACTGAGGGGCGGTGGACCGACCGACCCCGTCCGCCACTCGCCGCGTCCGCCCCCTCACGCCCCGGCCGCCCGTCACCGGTTCCGGTTCGGGTCCTCGATCCGAATCTCCTCCGACTCGATGCCGGCGTCGGCGAGCGTCGCCTCGAGGTCGGCGACCGTCGCGTCGACGAGGAGGCACCGGCCTGTCGGGCGGTCGGCGGTGAACAGTAACTTCCTGAATTCCCGGAACGCGTACCTGCTCGCGTCGAACGGGACACGAACGACCCCCCCGAGCGTCATCGGGGAGCCTCCGACGGCGAGGGGGGTAGTTCCCCCCAGATCAGGCAAGCGATGCGTGTGGCCCGGTCACGAGAGGGGACGTGGGACCACCGAGATACCACTTCGGGCATCTCCTGCTCCCACCGAAGGATGGGACCGCCGAGAGTCGAACTCAGGTCCTGCGCACCCCATGCGCAGAGGATACCACTACCCCACGGTCCCGCACTCCGAGCGTCGGCGGACGCGCTGTTAAGCGCTTCGCTTCCCCCGTCGCCGTGCCGCGCGGGCGTCCGCACCGCCCGCGCCCCGGGCCGCCTATCGCCCGCGCCGGCTCAGACCAGCACCCGATCCAGGTCCACGACCGTCCCCGACCCGGCGCCGGGATCGCCGACCAGGCGGCCGAGACAGATCGCGGCACCGTCGGGCGTGTAGCAGGCGACGCGGTCGCCGCGCGCGGGGTCGCCGCGGACCTCGATCACCCCGGGCGCGTAGACGGGCGCCCCCTCGGCGACCTCGCTCGCGGCGCTCGGCGCGACGACGACGGCGGGGAGCGCGTCGAGGACGCGCTCCGCCGGATCGACGGCCTCGGCCAGCGGGTCGGGGTCGCCCTCGACGGCGAACGCCAGCGCGTCCGCGAGGTCGTGGAGGGTCACGAGGTCGCGGTCGTCGAACCCGCCGGTGCCGACCCGGCGGAGGTCGCCCATGTGTGCGCCGGTCCCCAGGGCGAGGCCGATGTCGTGACAGAGCTTCCGGACGTAGGTGCCGCTCTCGCAGCGGACCCGGAGGAGCGCCTGCCGGCCGCGGACCTCGCGCACGTCGAGGTCGTACACCTCCCGGACGCGCAGCCGGCGGACGACCGCGCTCTTTCTGGGCGGCTTCTGGTAGAGCGGCCCGGCGAACTCGCCGATCACGTCCGCGAGGTCCGGCGGCGGCGGGCCGTGGAGTTCGAGGACGGCCACGTACTCCTTCGGCGCGTCGCGGAACCGCTCGACGAGGCGGGTCGCGTCGCCCAGCAGGACCGGCAGGCAGCCGGTCACCTTCGGGTCGAGCGTGCCGGCGTGGGCGGCCCGGCCCGCGGGGTCGGCGCCCATGTCGGCGAGCGCGTCGTCGACCAGCGCCCGGACCCACGCGCTCACCTCGTGGGCGGAGGGGCCGGGCGGCTTGTCGAGGTTGACGACCCCGAACCGGAGGCGCTCGGCGGGCGACCGGTCGGCGGGCGGCCCGCGGGCGGTCATCTCAGAAGTCGTAGCGTACGCCCTCGACCGGGAGCTTCCCCTCGTCGGCTTCGGGGTCGTACGCGCGCGCCGCGCCGGCAAGCAGTTCACACACCGCGTCGGGGCTCCACCGGGCGGTGTTGAGCACGACGTCGTAGATCGAGAGGTCGGCGATGTCGATGTCGTAGTACTCCCCGTAGCGGGCGGCCTCGCTCTCCTCGCGCCGGCGGGTCTCCTCGCGGGCGCGGTCGAGGGGCTTCCCCTCGCGGTCGGCCACCCGACGGGTACGGACGGCGAGCGGCGCGGTGAGCCACAGGCGGAGGTCGGCGGCGTCGCCGGCCAGCCAGCCGGCCAGCCGCGACTCCAGAACGAGGTCGTCGCGCTCCCGCGCGAGGCCGTAGAGCCGGCGGTCGAGGTCCCGATCGATCTCCGGGTCCTCCTCGGCGAGTTCGTTGAACTCGACGGGGGAGTAGCCGCGCTCGGCGGCGAGGTCCCGGAAGATGTCGCCGCCGCTGACGTGCTCGTAGCCGAGCACGTCCGCCAGGCCAGCAGCGGTGGTGGTCTTCCCGCTGCCCGCGAGGCCCGAGACTGTTATCAACATACCGGACGTGGGGCCGTCCGGGTCAAAGAGGTTGTCCTATCCCGTCGGGCTGATGTCGAGGTTCAGCCCCTTGCGGATGATCTGCGTGAACCCCATCGAGCAGATGAAATACCAGACGATCCACACCTGGATGGGGCCGACCAGGCTCTCCTTCCAGGCGACTTGCCCCTTCAGCGGGACCACGATGGTGCCGAACTGGCCGGCGCTCGAATCGCCGATGCCGACCTTCCAGTACATCCAGAGGAAGACCGGGATGGTGAGGAACATGATCCACACCATCGGCCGGAACTGCTCTTTGAACATGCCGATCTGATCGCCCATGGCGTCCATCTGCTCCTCCTGGATCCGGTCGAGCGCCTCCTCGTCGCCGCGATCCTTGGCCTCCTGGCGGCGGTCCTTGATGTCCTTCATCCGCTCCTGGAACGCCGCCATCTTCTCGGTGTTCATCAGGTTGGCCTGCAGGATGGTGGAGTAGAGGCCGGTGGCGAGCGCCAGGACCATCACCACCGCGTAGAAGGGGAGCACCTGTTCGAGCGGGCCGAGCACCACGTTCACGACGCCGCCGATGATCTCCCGGAGGGGTTGCCACTGGTAGGCGACGAAGAACGGGACCATGAGCACCGCCGCGGCCTTGTCGTAGATCGACCACGAGGAGCCCTCCATGTCCACGTCCTCGGTGCCGGCGCTGTCGGCGACCGCGCCGCCATCGGCGTCCTCGACGGCCTCACGCGTCGCCTCGGGGTCCGCGAGTTCGAACCCTTCCTCGCCGTCCACGAGCACGCCCCGTTCGATGAGGCGGCCCCACTGGCCGCTCGACACGTCGTCCCGGACGTCGACCCACCGGACTGTGCCGTCCTCGGCCCGATCGAGGACCGTCTCGACGGCCACGCGCATCTCCGGATCCTCGTCGACGAGGGACTGTACCTTCGACTGGGTCCGTGCCATTACCCGCGATACGCGACCGGCCGTTATCAACGTTTTACTTCGGCGCTGGGCGCCGCGACGGCAGGTGGTGGCGGACACGGGGCCGCTCGCGGCCGAGCCGCCACCCCGTACAGGTCAGATCTGCGACTCCACGGCCTCGATCACGGCGTCGGCGACCTCGTCCGGTGTCCCCTCGCCGTCGACCTCGACGAGGTCGCCGGTCTCGCGGTAGTGTTCGACGACCGGCGCGGTGTTCTCCTCGTAGACCTGGAGGCGCTCCTTGACGGTCTCCTCGGTGTCGTCCTCGCGCTGGATGAGTTCGCCCCCGCACTTGTCACAGACGCCCGGCGTCTCCGGCGGCGCGAAGTCGACGTGGTAGTTGGCGCCGCAGCCGTCACAGACCCGCCGGCCGGTCAGCCGCTCGACGAGTTCGTCGTCGTCCACGTCGAGGTAGATCACCGCGTCGAGGTCGACCAGTTCCGAGAGGTACTCGGCCTGGTCGAGGTTCCGGGGGTAGCCGTCGAGGACGAACCCGTCGGCCTCCGCGAGCGCCTCGGCGACGATCTCGTTGACCACCGCGTCGGGCACCAGTTCGCCGGCCTCCATGTACTCGCGGGGGGTGCCGTGCTCGGTCTCCATGTCCTTGTTCGCCCGGAGCGCGTCGCCGGTGGTCACGTGCTCGATGTCGTAGCGCTCGGCGAGCCGCGCGCTCTGGGTGCCCTTGCCGGCCCCCGGGGGGCCGAGTAGCAGTACCTTGGGATTCGCGTCCGCTGTCATACGCGTACCGTCCTCGGCCGGGACTAAAGGCTTGAGGATACGCGGCCGACCACCTTTTACGAGGGCCCACGTGGGACCGGACATGACGCGCTTCGACGCCGCCGCGCCCGCGGAGCGACGGAAACTGTTCGCCGACGCCATCGCCGCCCACCGCGAGCGCGGGAGCGCCTTCCTCACGGTCGAACTCGACCCGTCGACGGCGGCGGACGCCGAGGGCGGCGCGGGGAGCGACGGCGGAACCGACGAACCGACCCCCTGGATTCAGTTCGCGGACCGCACCTTCAACCTGGACTGTACGGACGCCGAACTGGAGCGACTGGAGGACCTGTTGACGGAGTTCCCCGAGTTCCGCATCGACGCGATGGAGTCCCCGGAGGAGGTCGAGGGGACGAACGTGCGGATCAGCGCGCGGTCGGACGCCAACCGGCTGGCGGCGTTCGTCGACCGGGCGTTCGCCGCGGTCTACGGGGCGCCGGAGGGGTATCGGGCGTGGGTCGCCCGGGTGTGACATCCGCAGCAGTCGTCCGAACGTACCCCTTCCGCTCGCCCGGTCACACAGCCGCTGACGGGCGTGACTTTTTGCCCGCCGCGCCCCACCCGGAGGCATGGTCGAAGCCGAGGGGCCGTCCGCGCCGCGGTCGGACGAGGGCGAGTCCGTCGCCGTCCGAACGAACGGCGTCGAACTCCACACCGTGCAGGCGGGGCCCGACGAGGGGCCGCTGGTGGTTCTTCTCCACGGATTCCCCGAGTTCTGGTACGGGTGGCACGCACAGATCCGGCCGCTCGCGGAGGCGGGCTACCGGGTGGTCGTGCCCGACCAGCGCG
>JBDGQA010000067.1:0-6470 GCA_042219325.1 Haloferacaceae archaeon
CGGCAGCCGGCGCGTCAGCAGAGGTGATCGCGCACCAGGCCCGCGACGGTCGGCGCGTCGGGGCCGAGGACATAGGCGACGGCCTCGACGCCGTAGCCGCCGGTGTGATAGCAGACGACCGGCTTCTCGCCGACGTCGCGGTCCGCGAGCGTCTCGCGGAGGGAGGCCCGCGTGGCGCCGCGGTCGGCCTCGGGGTCGAACTCGACGGTCGGGAGGCCGGCGTCGCGGAGGCGGTTGATGGTCTCGGGATCGTAGCGCACGTTGAGCGCGGCGCGGGCGGGCAGGCCGGCCTCGCGGGCCGCGAGCAGGATGCCGGCGACGTGCTCGCTGACGCCGAACTCGGGGTCCGCCGGGACCGTCGTCCGGCCCTTCACGTCGAAGATGCGGCCGGGAACGCCGGCCACGTCGTCGACGCCGGTCGCGTCGGGGAGGCACTCGACGAGGTTCGACCCGACGGCGGGGATGAGGGCGGCGAAGCCGCTCGCGGTCGTGAGCGTCCGCAGGCCGCGCTGGACCGACGAGCGCACCTGTTCGGCGGTGCGGATCGGTCCCTCGGGGTCGTGGACGTCGAATCGCCCGATCCGGTCGTCGAGCGCCGGTTCGTGGCGCTCGTGGAGCGTCGCGAGCAGCCCCCCGGTTTCGAGTTCCCGGATGAGCACCTCCAGTTCGACGAGGGCCTGAACGCGGCTCATGTTGCCGGCCGCGAGCCCCTCTGCGATCCGCTCGACGGTCTCGCGGACGCGCTCGTTCTCGGCGACCGCCGGGGTGCGGTCGACGCCGCCCTGGGCGTACTTCGAGACGGCCGACTGGCTGATGCCGAGCGCCTCGGCGACCTCCTGCTGTGTGAGCCCGCGGTCCCGGAGTTCGGTGGCGAGCATCGACCGCACCGTCGGGAGGAACTCCTCGACGACGATCTCCTCGATGAACCTCATTTCTGTGTCCCGTGGAACTCGTGGTCGCGCTGGATGCGGGAGGCCTGCGGACCCGACTGGTTCTGGTACTTCGATCCCCGCTCTTCCCCGTACGGCCGCTCCGCCGGGCTGGACAGTTCGGTGAAGGTGAGCTGTGAGATCCGCATCCCGGGGGTGAGCGCGACGGGGGCGCTCCCGAGGTTCGAGAGTTCGAGCGTGATCTGCCCGCGGTAGCCCGGGTCGACGATGCCCGCCGTGGCGTGGACGACGATGGCGAGGCGGCCGAGCGACGACCGGCCCTCGACGTGGGCGATGAGGTCGGCGGGGAGTTCGACGCGCTCGATGGTCGTGCCGAGCACGAAGTCGCCGGGGTGGAGGATGAACTCCTCGTCCTCGAAGTGCTGGTCGGCGTCCCCGGCGTCGGACCCGTCGTGGCCGTCGAGAGTCCCCCCGTCGCCCGTCGGTCCGAGCGGCACCGTCGTCTTCGTGACGTACTCGTCGACCTCGTCGCTCCGTCCCGGGTGGATACAGGGGATGTTCGTCCGCTCGAACTCCAGGAACTCCCGTCCCAGCCGGAGGTCGACGCTCGCGGGCTGGATCTGCAGATCGGGGTCCTCGATCGGTTCGATGACGAGGTCCCCCTCCGCGAGCCGGCTCCGGATGTCGCCGTCGGACAGGATCATATCCGACGGGCCGGGAGGCAGGCGAATAAACCCCGGGGTCGAGCCGGGGGGATCGACCCACCGACCCCCGGACTTTTGTCGCCGACCGCCGGGGAGTCGCCGTGAACGGCATCCACGACTGGGGGATGCACGGGTTCGGGACGGTGCCCCGGGACCCGGACGCCTTCCACGCCGACTGGGAGCGGACGATCCTCGCGACCGCGTCCTCAAGGCACGGGACGTCTACAACGGCGACGAGAAGCGCCACGCGATCGAACGGATGGACCCCCCAGCGCTACCGAGTTCGCCGCGGGCGACCGGGACGCCTCGGAGTTCGTGGACGACGGCCGGTAGGCCGGGGAGGGTCGTCGACGACGGGCGGGGCGGTTCCTGCCCGGCGTGCCGCCACCCGAACGCTTATTCTCCAGCCGGCCGCCCAGGGAGGATGGCGACGACCGACGACATCGCGGCGCTCGTCACGGGCACCGACTACGACGATCTCGACGCCGAAGTGGTCACGGAGGCGAAAAAGCGGGTGCTCGACGCGCTCGGGATCGCCATCGGCGCCATCGGCGCCGACCCGGTCGAGATCCTCCGGGGGACGGTCACGGGCGTCGAGCGGCCGGGCGACGCGGCCTCCATCTGGGGGGCCGACGAGACGGCGTGGCCGCCGCTGGCGACGGCGCTCAACACGGGGATGGTGCGGTACCTCGACTACATGGACGCGTTCATCCTCCCCGACGAGGTCCCCCACCCGAGCAACAACGTGGCCGCGGCGGTAGCCGTGGGGGAGTACGCCGATCGCTCCGGGCGGGACCTGTTGACGGCGATCGCGCTCGCCTACGAGATCCACTGGTCGTTCGCGGCCGACGCCCCGCTGCTCGACCGGGGCTGGGACCACCCGACGCACGTCAACTTCTCGGCGACGGCGGCCGCGAGCCACCTGCTCGGTCTCGATCCCGACGCGATCCGGAACGCGCTCGGCATCGTCGGCACGTCCCACAACGCCCTCCGGGTCACCCGCACCGGTGAGATTCCGATGTGGAAGGGGATGACCTCCGGGAACGCCGCCCGCAACGCCGTGTACGCGACGCTGCTCGCGCGCAACGGGATGACCGGCCCGCAGGACGTCTTCGAGGGACGGATGGGGTGGATGGAAGTGGTCTCCGGCGAGTTCGAACTGGAGTTCACCGACGGCTGCCGGCGGATTCTCGAGACCATGACCAAGAAGTACATGGCGGGCACCGTCGCCCAGACCGCGCTGGAGGGCCTTGACGAACTGATGGCCCGCGAGGGAATCGACGCCGAGACCATCGAGCACGTCCAGGTCGACACCTACAGGCGGGCCAAGCAGATCATGGGCGGGACCGGGGCGGACGACGACATGGGGGACCGGTACGACGTCACGAATCGGGAGATCGCCGACCACAGCCTCCCGTACGCGCTCGCGGCGCTGGCGCTCGACGGCGAACTCCTCTCCGAACAGTACGACCTCGACCGCATCCGCGCGCCCGACGTCCAGGACCTCCTCGACCGCGTCACCGTCACCGCAGTCCCCGAACTGACGGCGCTGAACGCGGAGGGCAAGATGCCGGCCCACGTCGAGATCACGACGGCCGACGGCCGCAGCCACCGCATCGAGAAGGACCACTTCTCGGGCCATCCGGACGACCCGATGGACTGGGCCGAACTGGCGGCGAAGTTCCACGCGCTCGCGGAACCGCACTACGGCGAACCGCGCCGGGATCGGATCGTCGAGGTGGTGCGCGACCTGGACGAACACGACGTCCGGGACCTGACGGCGCTACTCGGACCGGCCGAGTGATCCGGGCCGAACGCGTTCCGCGCACCGATGGACGCATAACCCCCCTCGCCGAACGGGGCCCATGACGGTACGAGAGCGGATCGGTGTCGACCTCGCCGAGCGGTTCCCGGTCGGGGAGGCGGTCGAGTGGGCCGCCGACCACGACGTTCACTACGTGGACGTCCGCCTGGACGACGGGCCGCTGGATCCGGACGCGTACGGACCCGACGAGCGCGAGCGGATCGTCGACCGGTGTGCGGCGGCCGACGTCAGCCTCGGCCTCCACACCCTCTCCGGGGTGAACGTCGCCGAGAAATCGCCCCACGTCAGCGAGGGCGTCGACGCGTACCTGCGGGCGTACGTCGACTGCGCGGCGGCGCTCGACGCCGACCGGGTCATCGTCCACGGCGGGTACCACTTCGGGGACGAGGCGGCGCGGACGGCCGCGAGCCTCGACCGCCTCGACCGGACGCTCCGGTATGCCGCCGACCGGGACGTGACCCTCCTGCTGGAGAACCACAACCGGGAGCCCGACGACGCCGAGATTCACTACCTGCCGGTGACGCTCGACCAGTGCGAGCGCTACTTCGGGGAACTGGACGCCGCACACGACGACCTCGGCTGGGCGTGTAACCCGCCACACGCGCGGCTGTTCCCGGAGGGCATCGACGGCTACGTCGACGCCCTCGGCGTCGACCGCTGCGGACAGGTCCGCCTCAACGACAACGACGGGACCGTCGAGGAGCATCTCGCCCCGGGCGAGGGGACGCTCGACTTCGCGTGGCTGTTCGACCTCCTGGAGGGAGCGGGCTACGACGGCCACTACATGCTCGCGTTCGGCACGCCGGCGGAGATGCTGGAGGGACGGGAGTACCTGGCGGAGCGCCATCCCGGTTCGGGGACCTGATCCTCCGCGAGCGGCACCAGCAGGCGCGATTCCGAGGGGTCAGGCGACCGGGATCAGTAGGCTTAATTTCGCGTGGGGAGTCTCGGGTAGCGCAATGGAGATAACCGACGTCGAGACGATCATCGTCGAGAGTCCCGTCGGCGCCGCCTCCCTTCCCGCGGAGGTCGGCGACCGATCGGTCGACATCAGTTCGGTGATCGTCAGACTGCATACGGACGAGGATATCACGGGCATCGGTGAATCGTTCTACAGGTCGGTGGAGGACAACCGGTTCCTCGCGGAGAGTATCGAGGCGCTCGGCCGACACGTGGTCGGCGAGGACCCCCGGCAGGCGACGGCCCACTGGCACGACATCTATCTGCACGCCAAGCGGTCCGGCGGCTACGGGGCGCTGAGCGCGCTCAACTCCGCGATGTGGGACATCAAGGGGAAGGCGGTCGGCGCGCCGGTCTACGAACTCCTCGGCGGCCAGTGCGGCGACCTCCACGCCTACGCCACCTTCCCGGCCGAGAAGACGCCGGACGAACTCGTCGAGTCGGCCGAATGGCTCGCCGACAAGGGCTTCGAGGCCATGAAGATCGGCGCCGGCTTCGGCGTCGAGGAGGACGGCGAGCGCATCCGGACGGTGATGAACCGGATTCCGGACGACTTCGGGCTGGCGATCGACGCCAACACGTCCTACCAGTTCGACGACGCGCTCGCGGTCGCCGAGATCGCGAGCGAGTACGGCTGCGAGTGGTTCGAGGAACCCATCTCCCACACCGACATCCAGGGGCAGGCCGAACTGAACGCCTCGGTGTCGGTGCCCATCTCGGGCTACCAGACCCACACGCCCCACTACCCGGCGGTCGACCACCTGCGGGCGAACGCGCTCGAGATCTACCAGCCGACGCTCACCTACTCCGGCGGCATCACCGGCGCCAGCCGCGTGGCGACGCTGGTCGAGGCGTTCAACAAGCGCCTCGTCCCCCACGCGCTCGGCCCGGCGGTCAACTACGCGGCCAGCCTCCACGTCGCGGCCGCGGCCCGGGCCTGCGAACTCATCGAGTTCGCGGTGCTCGAGGAGAGCGTCGACGACCCCGGCGTCTACGTCGGCGGTCCGCACATCGAGAACCGCGACGCCATCTACGTCGAGGACGGCGGGACCATCTCCCCGCCCGAGGAGCCCGGTCTGGGCGTCCGCCTCGACGAGGACACGCTGGAGAAGTACCGCGTCGAGTAAACGACCCCGCCCTACTCGCTCACGGCTGTGCCGTTCGCTTCGTTGAGGGTGGGGCTTTCGCGTGGACTCCCGCTCTGGCCGGAACTTCCGGCGGGAGATTCGTACTCTCCACTCGCGTTCAGCGTCCCGCGATTCAAGCGCACGCCTACGGGTGCGCCTCCGCCGGCCCCTGTTTGGTTCCGGCGGAGATACCGCAAGCCGACGTTCTTGGCCGCGTTGTAGTCCGCGTGGTTCTCGTAGCCACACTTCAGGCACGCGAAGGCCTCTCCGTCGTGGAATGTCGCACAGCGCTTGTCGTAAACGACGGTCGGCTGGGAGAAGTGTGGCTTGCCAGCGTACTCACCCTGTTGCCAGCGGGCAACGGTGCCCTGTACCGCGTCGGCGGCCTTGTTGCGGGCGTTCTGGACGAGGTTGGCGTGGAGGCGCGTCCGCTCCCGCACGTCGTCGTAGGTTTCCTCTTGCAGTTGGGCCTTGCTGGTGGTTTTCCACTCGCCCTTCCACGCGTGGTCCACGACGTAGTTGGCGGCGAACAGGAACTCGTCCACCTTCGCTCACTCCTTGAGGCCGGAGGCTCCGCCTCGCATCATGCTGAGGACAGTCCCGCGTTACTGCCGTTCGCGAACCGCTCTTCTTTTCGCCGCGACGACCGCAGACGGCCTTCGTTTTCGACACGACGCCGACGGGTTTCGTTTCGCCGTGACGCCCGCAGACGGGGCGCCGACCGGCGGTTCCGCGCCGCGCTACACCCGCTCCGCCAGGTCGTCGATGACGTCGTCCGTGCCGGCCGAGCCGCCGATGTCGGGAGTCCGCGGCGCGTCGTCGTCGGCGAGCTGCTCCGTGACGGCGTCCCAGAGGACGTCCGCGGCCTCCTCCTCGCCGAAGTTGTCGAACATCATCGACACCGAGAGGACGGTCCCGATGGGGTTGGCGATGCCCTGGCCGGTGATGTCGAACGCGCTCCCGT
>JBDGQA010000020.1:0-6451 GCA_042219325.1 Haloferacaceae archaeon
GCCGTCGTCCACGGGCGGTTCGTGCCCCGCTTCGGCGACCACTCGGATCGGTGCCCGGCGCATCGTTGGGAAAGGCCCATGTCGGGGGCCGGTGTTGGTACGCCCATGAGTGCCGACGATCGGACCCGCGTCGGGGACGTGATGTCGAGGCCGCTGCAGACGATTTCTCCGGACGCGACGGTACGAGAGGCCGCGGCGAAGATGCGGGAACACGACATCAGCGCGCTCCTGGTGACGACCGCACCCCCGTCGATCGTCACCAGCAGCGACGTGTTGGACGCCGTGGCCGCGGGCTACGACACCGACGAAATGCCCGTCTCCGAGGTGATGACCGAGTCGGTCGAGACCGTGCCGCCCGACCTCTCGCTCCGGGAGGTCGCGGCGATGATGACCAGTTTCGACATCAAACACCTCCCGGTCGCCGAGGACGACTACGTGGGGATGATCTCCTCGACCGACGTCACCGCGCACCTCGCCTGAGGGCTCACGCGTCCGCTCGTCTCCCCCGCGTGAAACGCCGTGCAGACGGTCACACGGGGCGGCTTCCCCGTCGTGAGCGCTGTCCGTTGCCCCCACACCGGCCGGAGGCGGCCACGGATCGCCGCGACTGTCCGCGGATCAGTCCGTTCGGCGACCGATCGCAGAAAATGCCCGGGGTGGGCTCCGAACCCACGATCTCCGCATGTCCCAGGTTCCGAGGCTCGGCGGGCCCCGACGGGACGGAAGCTTCCGAGGCGTACCGCACCGAATCTCGACGACCCTATGAGTGCGGCGCTATGTCCAGCTAAGCCACCCGGGCGCGGGTCGACGTAGCGCCAAGCCGACCTTGAACCTTCCCATATCGGTCGGCCGTCGCGCTCCCGGCCCACGGATTTATGCTCCGTGACGGAAAGGGTCGGAGCATGGACCTGCCCGAGGCCGTCCAGGCGGCCCTGAACGACGAATCCGTGGCGGCGCGGGTCGGGCTCGGCGGCGGCGACGCGCTGTTCGTGACTCCGAGCCGAACGCTGGTCTACCGGGACGAGGGGTTGCTCTCGGACGAGTCGGTCTCGGAGTACCCCCACGGGGCCGAGCGCATCGCCGTCGAGACGGGGCGGCGCAAATCGACCGTCACGCTCGACTACGGGCTCGACGGCGAGCGCACTCTCCGGCTCCCGACCGACCGGCTCGAGGACGCGCTCCACCCGGTGCTCGCCGGCGTGCTCAACCACGCGGGCGTCACGGAGAGCGGCGAGGCGATCAAGGAGACGTTCCTGCTCAGCGAACTGACCGTCGTGGTGACGAGCGAACGACTCGTCAAGCACCTCGGCGAGACGGTGTGGGACGGGTCGTTCGACGAGTACCACTACGACGACGTGGTCGACATCCGGTTCGAGGAGGGCGACGTCGCCACCTCGGTCGTGATCCGCCACGACGACGGACAGGAGCGATTCAAGGTGCCGAACGCCGACGACCGGGCGCGCGCGTTCCGCGAGTGCCTCGTCGACGCGGTGCTCGCTCACCACGGCTACGGAACCCTCGATGCGTTCCGCGAGGCCCGGGCGCCGGACGAACCGGACGGGGCGGCGACGGACGCGGTCGACTTCGGCGCGGGGCCCGATCCGCTCGAGGCCGACCCGTCGCCGATCAAGGACGTTCCGGACGTCGAATCCGGCGGGGACACGACGGACGCCGGGACGGCGAACGCGCTGGACGTGGAGAAGGACGCGGAGGCGGCGACGACCCGTGCCGACGGTGCGACGACGTCGGGGGCGGACCGGGAGGGGACGGCGTCGGACGCCGACGCGAACGCGTCGGACACGGACGACGACTCGTTTGCCGCTGCGGGGTTCGAGCCGGCCGGGCCGGTCGACGAGGAGAACCTGGCCGCCGAGGTCGCCGCGCTCCGCGAGACGGTCGAGAAGCAGAACGAACTGCTCCGCGCCCAGGGGGAGCGCATCGAGAGGCAGGGCAAACTGTTCCGGCAACTGGTCGAGGAACTCAGACGGGGCCGCTAGCCCCGGCCAGTACCGCCTTCACGCACTCGGGGCCGAACGGCCCCAGTTCGCCGGCCTCCAGTCGGACGAAGTGACCGGTCGAGAGCGACGCGCCACAGCGCCGGCACGCGAAGGTCCCCTCGCGCCGGACGACCTGCGGTTCGGTCCGGACGCCGCCCCGACGGGTCCGCAGGCGCACCCGGTCGCCGTCCCGCGAGAGCACGCCGCGTTTCTCGGCCGCGTCGAGGATGGTCCGGGTGAGCGCGGGATCGGTCGTGACCGTCTCGATCCGGTCGACCACCTCGGCGAGGCGCAGTTCGTCCGCGTCGACCGTCGCCAGCAGGTCGACGGCCAGTTCGACCCGCTCGTCGCGGTCGAGGGCGGCGACGGGGTCGCGACCCCCGTTCCCGTCATCGGTCACGGCCGCGCGTACGACCGGTCCCCACAAGAACGCGGCGGAGCGTGGGGAGACAGCGCCGGGGACCCGCGGGCGAGGGAACGCGACGGCACGGACCCGTGCGATGCATCCGGAATCACGACGGAACGCAAGCGGTTTGGGGAGCGACACCGCTCGTGGAGCCATGGATCGGCGGCGCGCGGTCGGCGTCGGGACGTTGCTGGCGGTCGTCGCGGTCGTCGCGGCGGTCACCTCGCCCGACGCCGCCCTGGAGCGCCTGACGTGGCTGGCAGCCGACCCGGTCCGGTACGGGATCGCCTGCCTGGCGCTCGCGGCGGTCCGCCCGCTCGTCGCCTGGCCGGTGACGCTGCTTGCCGTGGCCGCCGGGTTCGGGTACGGTCCCGAGGGCGCACCGCTCGCCCTCGTGCTCATGGTTCTCACCTCCATCCCGCCGTACCTGTTCGCCCGGCAGGTCGGGGGCGGGGGCCGGATCGCGACCGTCGGCGATCGGATCGCCCGGGCCACGGGCGGAACGCGGGTGATCGTCGTCAGCCGCTTTCTCCCCACCCCCTCGGACGCCGTCTCGGCCGCCGCTGGCGTCGCCGGGATCGGCCTCCGCCCGTTCGTGGTCGGGAGCCTGATCGGCGAGGCGCCCTGGGCAGTGGCGGGGACGCTCGCCGGCGCGTCGCTCACCTCGCTCGTCCGCGGGGGATCGGTGACGCTCGACCCCCGGTTGATCGCGGCCGCGACGCTCGGCGCCCTGCTCTTGCTCGTCGGCCCCGTCTACCGGGTCTACCGCGACCGCAACAGCGACTGACCGGTCATCGCCGCCGGCCGGTCGATTCCGATCAGCGCGAGCAGGGTCGGGGCCACGTCACACAGCGACCCGCCCTTCCGGACCGCATAGCCGCCCGTCCGGTCCGTGCCGCTCTCGGGAGCGACGTAGGCGAAGGGGACGGGGGTCGTCGTGTGGGCGGTGTGGGGGTCGTCCGGCGTCCCCATGTCGTCGGCGTTGCCGTGGTCGGCGGTGACGAGCAGGTGGCCGCCGGCGTCGGCGACGGCCCCCGCCAGCCGACCGAGTTCGCGGTCGACGGTCTCGACGGCCGTCACGGCCGCCTCGAAGTCGCCCGTGTGGCCCACCATGTCCGGGTTGGCGTAGTTCAACACGAGGACGTCCGGATCGTCGCGCTCGATGGTCTCGACGGTCCGATCCGTCACCTCGGCGGCGCTCATCTCCGGCTGCTGGTCGTAGGTCGGGACGTCCGGGCTGTCGACGATGATCCGCGTCTCGCCGTCGAACTTCACCTCACGACCGCCGTTGAGGAAGTAGGTGACGTGGGGGTACTTCTCGGACTCGGCGACGCGCAACTGCGTGCGCCCGGCGCCCTCGAGGACGTCACCGAGCGTATCGGTCGGCTCGTTCGGCGGGAACGCGACCGGGAAGGGGAAGGTCCGGTCGTACTCGGTCATCGTGACGAGGTGGACGTCCGGCGGGTCGGTCGCGAACGGCCACACGGGGTCGACGTCGCCGAGCATCCGGACGAACTGGCGGGCGCGGTCGGCCCGGAAGTTGAACCAGACGACCGCGTCGCCGTCCGCGAGCGCCGGACGGTCGGTCACGAGCGTCGGTTCGAGGAACTCGTCGCTCTCCCCGCGCTCGTAGGCCGCCTCGACGGCCGCGACGGCGGAGGGGGCCTCGTGGGGCGCCGACCGGTTGACGACGGCGTCGTAGGCCCGGCGGGTCCGCTCCCAGTTCTCGTCCCGATCCATCGCGAAGTAGCGCCCGATCACGGTGGCGACGTCGCCGGTCCCCTGCTCCGCGACGACCGCCTCCAGTTCCGCGAGGCGCTCGGCGGCGGCGTGGGGCGGCGCGTCGCGGCCGTCGGTGAAGGCGTGGGTGACCGCCTCGACGCCCCGTTCGGCCGCGAGTTCGATCAGCGCGTGGAGATGGTCCTGATCGGCGTGGACGCCGCCCTTGCCCGTCAGTCCCGTGAGGTGGACGCGACCGTCGTTCGCCGCGGCCCGGTCGAAGGCCCCCGCGATGGCGTCGTTGTCCGCGAACGGTTCGGCGTCCTCGACGGTCCGGTCGCCGCGCCAGGCCGCGATGGCGTCGGAGATGCGCGTGTAGGCCTGCTTGACGACGCGGCCCGCACCGAGGTTGAGATGCCCGACCTCGCTGTTGCCCATCTGTCCCTCCGGCAGGCCGACGCGACGGCCGGAGACGTCGAGCGTGCCGTACGCGCCGACAGCCGTGAGCCGGTCGAACGCCGGCGTGTCGGCGGCCGCGACGGCGTCGCGCCGCTCCCGTTCCCCCCCGCCGTCGGGTCCGCGTGCGTCGGACGCCCGGTCGTGATCGCCCAGCCCCCAGCCGTCGAGGACGACGAGCGCGGCTTCCATACGCCCACGCGTCGCCGGCGGGACAAGTAGGGTTCGTTTCCCCCGCGTCGCCGGCCGCCGGAGCGGCGATGTGGACGCCACGCGCCGGACGCCGCCCCGACGACAGCTTTTCGGGGCCGCCAAATCGACGGGTGGCATGGGCGGGCCCGTTCCGGACCGATACGCCGAGCGCTACCTCGGCACCGCGCCGAACCTCGTCGCCCTGCTCGCCATCAACGGGACGGCCCTCCTCGTCGGCGTCGCCTTCTACGCCACCGCGACCGAACCGTACGGCCGCCGCCTCGCCGAGGTGCCGACCCTGCTCTACCCGCTGTACGCGGACTCGCCGACCGCCGTCGCACTGGCGATGCTCGCCCTGGCGACGCTCCTGCCCGCCCTCGACCGACCGCTCGACGAGGCGCCGACGAACCGGCCGCTCGCCTACCTCTACACGCTCGCGTTCGCCTGGCTGGTGAAGTACGGCCTCTGGACCGGGATCGCCCTGGTCCGCCGGGTCGACCTGTACCTTCCCGCGCCCGACGCGCTGTGGGCGTTCTGGGGCATCACGATCACTCACCTGCTCTTCCTCCCCGAGGCGTACCTGCTCGCGTGTGTCGGCCGAACGACTCGGGGAGCGCTGGGACTGGCGCTCGTACTCCTGCTCGCGAACGACGCGCTCGATTACGCCCTCGGCTACCATCCCCCGTTGCGATACGACCCCGGACTCCTCGTCGCGGCCCTCTCGGTCGCGCTCTCGGTCCTCGCGGTCGGACTCGCCGCCCGCGCGTTCGCGCACCTCGACGACGCGGGACGTAGTTCTTAAACCCAGGCGCGACCACGTTCCGGTATGGACTCCGCGGTGCTGCTGGATCTCCTCGGAAACGAGAACCGGCGGCGCATCCTCCGCCTGCTCGCTCGGAAACCGTGCTACGTGACCGAGATCAGCGAGTACCTCGGGGTCAGTCCGAAGGCCGTCATCGATCACCTGCGAAAGCTGGAGGACGCCGGCCTCGTCGAGAGCCGGACCGACGACCGGCGCCGGAAGTACTTCCACATCGCGCGAAACCTGCGCCTGGAGGTGCACGTCTCGCCGCACCGGTTCGGCACGAAGAGCGCCTACCCGGCGAATCCGAGCCTCGACATGACCGCGCGGTGTCCCCACCTCTCCTTCGACCTGCCCCGGGCCGAGTCGGACAGCGTGACCGATCTCGCACAGGAGTTCGACCGGCTGAAGGACATGGAAAACGAGCTCTCGCTCGCACAGCGGTGGGTCTACGGGCGCATCACGGACGTGCTCGACACGCTGAACGAGCGCATCGGGAACGACGTCGACGGCCGGTTCCACGCCGAGGTGCTCGCCGCCGTGGCCACCGGCGTCCGGTCGGTCGAGGAGGTGGCCGACGAGGTGGACGCGCCCCCGGAGGCCGTCGAGGACGCGCTCCGGACGCTCGCGGACCGCAGCATCGTCACCCGCGACGGCGACGGCTGGCGGATCAGGGGCCACGAGTGAGCGCAGCGACCCCCGCAACCCGCCGAGCCGGGAAGGGCGAACCAGCCCGCCGATGCGATCCTCCCCCGTAGCCGGGACCGTCGGACGGCTTCTCGATCGAAACGCGCCAGCGGAGAGCGCGTCGCTCGCGGGTGTAAAATAAAAAATGCCCCGGAGGCGCGGTGCCCCCGGGCGGAAACGGCTCGCGTGTGA
>JBDGQA010000071.1:0-6186 GCA_042219325.1 Haloferacaceae archaeon
CGGTCGACGTACACCCGGTTGCCGACCGTCGCGGCCCCGCACTCGTCGAGGACGACCCGCGAGACGACGTGCTGGGCCGTGTGCATCCGCCGGAGGCGCTCGCGCCGGTCCGCGTCGATCCGCCCGGTGACGGTCGTCCCCACATCCGGCAGCGATCCCTCGACGGCTTCGACGTGGTGTCGCACGTCGCCGTGGTTCTTCGCGAGGTCGACGACCGCCGCCTCCCCGCCGTCCCACGCGAGCGTTCCGCGGTCGGGGGGCTGGCCGCCGCCGCCCGGGTAGAAGTACGTCCCGTCGAGGACGAGGTACGCCTCGGTCGCGTCCGTCACCGTCGCGGTGAACTCGGTGACTCCGTCGGCGTCGGGGAGGTACAGGAGGTCGGTCATGAGCGTTCGGTAGGGGGCCGAGGGGCAAATACGTGCCGCGGGACCGCCGGCGGTGCCGCGGCGCCCGCATCGACCCCGGCGGGGGCGGAAGCGATCAGTCCGGCGCCGGGTCGTCGTCCGCGTCGTCGGGCGTCCAGGCGTCCGTCGGACGGAGCCGTTCCACGATGGCTGCCGTCGGGTCGGCCGGCCCGACCGTGGCGACCGCGTCCCCCACGGCGATCCGTCCGGACTCGACCACGTCGGCACAGATCCCGCCGCGCCCGTCGCCGAGCGCCGCCGCGACGCCCGCCTCCCCGGCGACCTTCTCGAGGTGCGAACAGGGCGGCCGGGGTCGTGTCCCCTCGAACCGTGCGTCGCCGATCCGGAACCGCCGGTCCAGCAGGTCTCCGAGGTCGGCCCCCTCGGTGACGACGTTGCGCCGGTGGGCGCCGTCGGCCAGGTCGATGCCGCGCTCGCGGTCGACGGCCGCGATGGCCTCCGCGGCGATCAGCGTCACCTGGCAGACGTCGACCGGGGAATAGAAGCCCTCGCCCGTGAAGTACCGGTCCCCGCGCAACCCGCCGCCGGCGACCGCCTCGACGGACTCGACCGACCGCATCGGTTCGGAGTCGGCCTCGGCGACGAAGAGGTCCGTCACCCGCGCCATGCGTCACCGTTCGCGGGGGACGGTATTAACCGTCCGGCCAGGGGAATCGCGGCACCGTGATCACACGTCACACCACTCCACGACACGCTTGTACTCGTCCATGGGGATGGTCCCCTCGCCGACCAGCGAGTCGGCGGTCATGATCAGGTCGCTGGAGATGCTCCGCCAGCGGCCGTCGCTCAGTCCCTCGGCGAGCGCGGCGGCGAACCGCTCGAACAGGTCCATCCGTCCGTCCCTGAGCAACTGTTCGCCGGTCTCGGTGGAGAGTTCCTTGACGTCGGCGCCCTTCGACCCCACCTGGAACCCGCTGGGGCGGTCGGCGAGCGTCCCGAGCGCGTCGACCGCCTCGCTCGCGGCCTCGTACTCCCCCGCCGTGACGAGGCCGCGGAGCGCGACGAAACACCCCCCCGTCGCCGAGACCTGAACCGCGCCGTCATCGGGGTTGGCCACGGCGAGGTCGACCAGCCGGTCGACCCGGGCGGAGACCGCCTCGAACCGTCCGGCGTCGGTCTCGCTGTCGACGATCGCAAAGAGGGCCTGGGCGAGGCGGCGCCGGAGGTCCGCCTCGTCCGGGTGGTCGGCCACGAGCGCCGACAGCCGGGAGAGCCGCGCGTCCAGGTCCTCGAACCGGCCGTTCCCGGCCTCGCGGTCGACGACGCTGAGGAGCGCCTGGGCGAACCGGTGGCGGATCTCGTCGCTCTCGGGGTTGGCGTCCGCGAGGTCGGCGAGCTGTGCCAACCGCGCGTCGGCGTCCTCGAACCGCCCGGCCCCGCTCTCGGCGCTCGTGGCGTTGAGGAGGCCCTGCGCGAACCGATGTTGAACCTCGTCGCTCTCGGGGTTGGCGTCCGCGAGGCCCGAGAGCCGGTCGACCCGCGAGGCGAGCGCGTCGAACCGGCCGGCGTCGCCCTCGTAGTTGGTCGCGTTGACGAGCGCCGTCGCGAGCGCCCGCCGGACGCCGGCGTGGTCGGGGTGGTCGGCCGCGAACGTCGAGAGCCGGTCGACGTGGGTCCCGAGATCGTCGACCCGTCCGGCGGTCCCCGCGGCGCTCGCGGTGTCCCCGAGCGCCGTCGCGAACGTCAGCCCCACCTCGTCGCTCTCGGGGTTGTCGCCGGCGAGCACGTCGAGGCGGTCGAGACACGTCGCGGCGCCGTCGAACCGGCCGGCTGCGGCCTCGTAGGCGGCGGCGTCGCGGAGCGCGTGCGCGAGCCGGGACTGGAGCGCCGCGTCGTCCGGCCGGTCGATGGCGAGGCCGTTGAGGCGGTCGAGCCACGTCCGGGCGTGCGAGAGGAGCGTCGCGGGGGAGAGCGGCAGGTCGTACTCGTCGGCCGCCGTCGCGGCCGCGTGCCGGTACAGGACGGTTGCGAACCGGAAGAGGTGGCCCGCGTGGGCGGCGGACGGCTCCGCGGACTCGTACCGCGCCGCTAGCTCCTCGTACGGGACGACGCCGGGCGCGACCAGGGCGACGAGCGTCGCGACCCGCAGGACGTCCGCGAGCGGCGCGTCCGCGTCGACGACCCCGGCGGCGAGGTCCTCGAGCAGCGGCCGGACGCGCACCGACTCGATGTCGACGGCCCCCGTCCGGACGAGCGGGCTCCGCCGGAGTTCCACCAGCCCCCGCGCGATGCCCGGCGCGTCGGTGGCGAGGCGGCCGTCGATGGCCGCCCCGTAGACGCCCGATTCGTCGACGAGCGCGCGATACCGGAGGTACTCGGCGACGACGCCGCTCCGGAGCGCGTACGCGGTCCCGTCGGCCGGCGCGTCGACCGCGGCGAGGAGGCCGGCGTCACGGAGCGCGTCGAGCGCCCGGCGACGGTCGGTCGGGTCGTCAAACGACGCGAGTTCGGGCGTATCGGTCGCCGTCGGGTCGGCCGTCCCGAGGACGGCGACAGTAGAGAGCAGCGACCGGGCGGCCGTCGCGTCGGCCGGGAACTCGTCCCCGTCGGGGAGAAGCGCCTCGATGGCGTCCGCGACCGCCCCCGACGCGTCGTCCGCTTCCGACGGATCGACCCCGGCGCGCGCCGCCCGACGCGACAGGAACGGGTTCCCGCCCGTGACCCCGTGGATCGCCCGGGCACGGTCGGCGGGGACGTCGTCCGCCGCGAGCAGGTCGACCGTCCCGCCCGCGTCGAGCGGGTCGAGCGCGAGTTCGTGCCGTGGGACGTCGTCGGGGAGGCCGCCGGCCGTCAGCGACCCCGCGTGGACCGGTCGGGCGGTCGCGACGACCCGGACGTCGCCCTCGGCCGCCAGTCCCAGGAAGCGATCCGGGTCGGCCATCCGCCCGGCGTCGTCGACGCAGAGGACAGTCCCGTCGGCGACCGACGGGGGAGCGCCGTCGTCCGTCCCCCGCACGTACCGGACCGGCGCCTCCCCCTGCTCCCGGAGTTCGCGTCCGACCTCGGCGAGGAGGCGGCTCCTGCCGGCGCCGCTCTCGCCGGCGACGACGACCACGGCGGCGTCCGCGCCGTCCAGGCGGTCGAGGACCGCGTCGAGCGCGTTCCCCGCGGCCGCTCGGGCGTGTTCGTCCCCCTCGCCCGGCGCGCGTCGGCCCGGCCGCTCGTCCGCCGCGCCGTCCCCCGTGTCGTCGGGCGCATGGGTGACCTCGTAGCCCGGCGGCACGTACTCCCCCGCGTCGTCGAGATCGGCCGCGAACTCGTCTGCCGTCTCCCTGGTCCGGACGGTGTGGTCCCGGTTCTCGTCCATCGGTTGTGCGTGCCTGCAGGCGGCAAAAACCCCTTCGTCTCGGCCGCAATCCCCGGCGGCCGCGGGGCGGGACGACGGACGGCCGGGGGAGCGGTGCCGGGGATCGGGACCCCCTCAGATCGGGGCGAAGCGGAAGAGGAAGTACGAGGCGATGGCCGAGAGGCTCGGCGTGAAGATCCAGAGCATGATGACCCGCCCGGTCGTCCGGGGATCGAACAGATCGGCGGCCGCGATGTCGCCGGCCTCCTCCTCGCCGATGGGGGGGACCTCGTCGCCACCCGCGTCACCGGTCCCGCCGGCGGCGATGGCGTCGACCGTCACGTCGGGCTGATCGGCCCCCTGGACGGCCGCGGACGCGGCCTCCGAGAGCCGGGTCGTCCTGGTCGCCCGGCCCCAGCCGAGGCCGATGATGCTCATCGTCGCGCTCACGGCGAGGCTGGCGGGGATACCGATCGCCGACAGGAACGTGATGAGGCTCGCCGAGACGACCTCGACGATGAGCGCCGCGAGCAGGGGGAGGTCCGTCAGATCGTTGCCGACGGTGTCGAGCGTCCGCCGCGCGATGGTGAACGCGCCCAGGCCGATCGTGACGCCGCCCAGCAGAACGCCCTGTTCGACGGACAGGGGGCCGGTCCCGCCGGCCACCAGGGGGGCGACGGCGTTGGCCACGTTCGACGCGCCCGCCGAGAAGGCCATGTAACAGCCGATGCCGACGACGAGGGCCTTGCTGACGAGGGCCTTGATCCCGGTCGCCTCGTCGAGGCCGAACCAGGAGTCGAGGTACGGATAGAGGTACCGGCCGATGATCGCACAGACCCAGAACGCGATGATGGGGGCGACCAGCCACCACGCCACGATCCGGCCCATCACGGCCCAGTCGATGGTCCCGGTCGCGACGCCGAGGCCGGCGATGGCGCCGACGGCGGTCATGGACGTCGAGGCCGGGACGCCAAAGAGGTTCGAGACGAGCAGCGCGAACCCGACGAAAAAGAGGACGCCGACGCTGGCCACCAGGGTGAACTGGTCGGACGGGACGATCTTGCCGCCCATCGTCGCGATGACGTTGCGACCGACGGTCCACCCGCCAGCGAAGGCGAACCCGGTCATCAGTCCCGCCGCGACCAGTTTCGAGATGGTCTCGCTGCCGACCGCGGGACCGAAGGCGACCCCGGTCGAGGATCCCCCGATGTTGAACCCGACGAAGGCAGCGACAAGCAGGCCGACGGCGAGCAGGAGGCCGGTCACGGACACCGGTTGCGCGAGGACGCTCTTAAATAATGTCGTCTGTCGTCGCGCCGAGGGGACGGGCGCAGGCAGGGAGAGCGGACGGCTGGCGACCGGCGGCGAGGGCGGGAAAGCGAAACGCCCACCGGGCTCGGGGCCCAACCGGATTCGTGTCCGGCTACCGCCCCGGTTACTGCAACATCGGCCGCCGCCAGCGACGCCGTCGTCTGGCGATCGGCCTCGCGACGCTGCTGCTCGCCGCCGCCTACGCCGCCGCCTGCCTGGCCGGCGCGCTCCCGGAGGTCCTCCTCGCGGCCGTCTTCGTCCCGCTCGCCGTCGGGTTCGAGTACCTCTTCCAGGCCCACGGCGCCTTCTGCGTGCGCCTGGCGCTCGCCGGGCGCTACGACTTCAGCGACCGGGAGGGGGAGGGACCGGCGGGCGCGGTGGCGGACCCCCGTGATCGTCGTGCCGACCGGGTCCGGGCCGCGAAGCTCTCGGCCGCGGCCGTCGGCCTGGCCGCCGCCGTCAGCCTCGCACTCGTCCTCCTGGCGTGACTGAGCCCGGCGTACCGCCGGTTCAAACCGTCGGCCACTAAAGTCGCCGGCCGCGAGAGACGCCCGTGCAGCGACCCCTGTCCGGCCCGACGGTCGCGCTCGCGGCCGTGGGACTCGGACTCGCTCTGCTCGCCGCGACGTGGCACCTCGGCCTCGAAGCGGGGCTCGTCGCCGAGTCGCGTGGCCCGGTGCTGGCGTTCCTGCTCGACGGGCTCCCGCCGCTCGGGCTCGTCTACGGCGCCTACCGGCTGGAGCGCTCCGACCTCTCCGCCGAGGACGGGTGGACGGTCGTCCGGTGGACGGTCGCGGGGGCGCTCGTCTTCACCCTCGCCATCGGCCTCACGATGCTCGTCCGCCAGTTCGAGGGGCGGTCCCTCGCCGAACCCGCGTTCGAACTGCTCGTGGCGGCCGACGCCGGCGCGCTCAGCGGCGCCGTCGCTGGGTATTACAGCGCCCGGGCGCGCCACGACGCCGCGCGGGCCCGCCGGACGCGGTACGCGCTCGGCTTCGTCAACCGGCTGCTCCGGCACGACGTCCGGAACGACCTCAACGTGGTCCGCGGGCACGCCCAGGACCTCGCGGCGTACGAGGGCGGCGACCCCGGACACGTCCGCGAGACGGCGGCGGTCGTCGACAGGCGGGCGGCGGCGATGAACGACCTCGTCGACGGCACCGG
>JBDGQA010000006.1:0-6185 GCA_042219325.1 Haloferacaceae archaeon
ACGCGGACGAGGACGCCGTTCGCGAGCTACGAAACGTCCCTGTCGTCCACGACTGTACCACGGTCGCGGACCGCGACGGGGTGTGCCTCCTCGAGTGCACGATGGACGACGACAGCCTCGTCGCGTGGCTCCTCGATCACGGGGCCGTCCCCGTCTCGCTCTCGACCGGCGACGGGGCACGCGTGACGGTCGAACTGTTCCAGGGAGCCGACGTCAGGGACTTCGTCGACCTGTTCCGGACGCGGTACCCCGGCACGGAACTGATCGCCCGGCGCGAGCGCGAACGCGCCGTCCAGATCAGGGAGGGGTTCCGCTCGGAGTTCGAGGAGCAGGTCACGCCGCGCCAGCAGGAGATCCTCCGGACGGCGTACGCCAGCGGGTTCTTCGACACCCCGCGTCCCCGCACCGGCCAGGAAGTCGCGTCGTCCCTCGGCATCACCCAGCCGACGTTCTCCGAACACCTTCGGACCGCCCTGCGGAGGCTGCTCACGACGCTCTACCAGGACGGCGGCTCCGGGGACGCCGACCGTCCGGACGACCGGTAGCCGCCGGGGGAGCCCGTCGTCGATCCACCCCACCCTAGATAGATAGCCCCCCACCGTACAGCTGTCTCGATATCCAGCCACTACTGACATGTCCGGACCGCCCCTAGCGGATTCGAGACGATGATGACGCAAGGGGAGGTGGACCGGGGGGAACCGAGCGCGGCCGACCTGTCGAGCGACGTGGCCGCCGAGACGAGGAGCGGGTCGGCCCGGACCGGTCCCGCTGTCGCCGACGAAACTCCGCCATGAACGCCGACGATGGGGACGACGCGTCCGGAAACGGGGGCGCCGACGCCGACGACGCGACGGTCCTGGTCGTCGACGATAGTTCCGACCTCGTCGACCTCTACGCGTCGTGGTTGCGAGGCGAGTACGACGTCCTGACGGCCACGGGCGGCGAGGAGGCGCTCGCGACGGTGAGCGGGGCGGTCGACGTCGTGTTGCTCGACCGCCGGATGCCGGACCTGTCCGGGGAGGACGTGCTGGAGGAGATTCGGGCCCGTGGCCACGACTGTCGGGTGGCGGTGGTGACGGCCGTCGAGCCGGACGTCGACGTCGTCGGGATGGGGTTCGACGACTACCTCATCAAACCCGTCAGCAAGGCCGAACTCCGACGCACCGTCCGGCAACTGTGCGCGGTCCACGACTACGACGACCTGCTCCAGGAGTACTTCGCGCTGGCGTCCAAGACGGCGACGCTCGAGGCGAACGTCGGCGCGGCGGAACTCGACGGAAACGCGGACTACGAACGGCTGGTCGAACGGCTCGCCGATGTCGAACGGAACGCCGCCGACCGGCTCGCCGAACTGGGACAGGGCGTCGGGGACTGGCAGGCGTTGCACCGGGTGGTAGTCGACGAAGGACCGACGGAGAGCGGGAGCGTCGGCGCCTGCGCCGACGGCGCCGATGACTGACCGGGAGGGCGGCCGATCCAGGCTGCGTCGACGCCCCGCCCGACGGATGCCGAGGGGGGACTGTCGACCGACCGGAACGCCGAACGCGACGCGGGTCGTCGAACCGGTAAGCGTGTTCTCGGGGCCGTTCGAATCCGCCGAGGACGAGTATCGATAGCCTGCGGCTGGATCGAAGCTCGTTCGGTCACTCCCGGCCGACACGTACAAACGGCGTCCCGTCGGAGCCCCATGGTATGAATGGACCCACGGGGGAGCGGGTCAGCACGGGGATCAGTGGGTTGGACGACATCCTCCACGGGGGCTTGCTTCCGGATCGGAGTTACATGGTTCGGGGACAGCCGGGCACGGGGAAATCGATCCTGGCCCTCCATTACCTGACCGCCGCGGACGCCCGGGACGAGACGTCGCTGTACATCAACCTGGAGGAGACCGAGGACGACATCCGTCGGAACGCCGCCTCGGTTGGCATCTCCGTCGACGACGTGGAGTTCCTCGATCTGACGCCCGAGTCCACGGAGTTCACCGGCGATCGAACCTACGACGTATTCAGTCCGGGCGAGGTCGAGGAGGAGTCCCTGACGGAGACGATCACCGAACGCGTGCGGGACGTAGAGCCCGACCGCGTGGTGATCGACCCCATGACCCAGATCAGCTATCTCGCCCCCGACGAGTACCAGTTCCGCAAGCAGATCCTCGCGCTGAGCCGGTTTTTCGGCCAGGCGGGCGCGACGCTGCTGTTCACCTCGCAGGCCGGGGCAACGCCCACCGACGACGACCTGCAGTTCATGTCCGACGGCGTGATCGACCTCGGGTACGCCGACATCGGTCGGACGATCGACGTCCCGAAGTTCCGGGGGTCCGATACGCGCAGCGGCGATCACGTCATGCGTATCCGGGACACCGGCATCGACGTGTACCCCGAGCTAGAGCCCGGGGCGGGGATGGCGGAGTTCACCGCCGAGACGGTCTCGTCGGGCATCCCCGAACTCGACGAACAGCTCCTCGGCGGCATCGAGCGCGGCACGGTCACGATCATCTCCGGGCCGACCGGGGTCGGGAAGACCACGACCGGATCGCAGTTCATGAAGGAGGCGGCCGGCCGGGGCGAGCGCTCGGCGATCTACATGTTCGAGGAGAGCACCGGGACCTTCCTCGAACGGTCGGACGCCGTCAACATCCCCGTCCGGGAGATGCTCGGCCGCGGGACGTTGACCGTCGAGGAGGTCGAGACCCTGGAGTTCTCGCCCCAGGAGTTCGCCAACAAGGTCCGGGCGGACGTCGAGGATGAGGGCACCCGGATCGTCATGCTCGACGGGATCAGGGGATACAATCTCTCCATCCGCGGGGACGAGGCGGAACTCCGCCGGAAGCTCCACCGCCTCTGTCGGTACCTCAAGGGCAAGGGCGTGACGGTCGTACTGATCGACGAGGTCGCCTCGGTGACCGGCGACTTCGAGGTGACGCGGGGCGGCGTCAGCTACATCGCGGACAACATCCTCTTCCTCCGCCACATCGAGATGCGCGGCGAACTCCGGAAGGTGATCGGCGTGCTCAAGAAGCGCACGAGCGACTTCCAGCGGACCCTCCGTGAGTTCGAGATCACCGAACACGGCATCAAGATCGGCGAACCGCTCACGAACCTCCGGGGGATCCTTCGCGGGACCCCCGAGTTGGCGGACGAGGAGCGCCCCTGACACGCCTGCCGACCCGGTCGGTCCCGGGATGATCCCTGTTTTCGCCGGTTCACGGACACAGCGTCGTCGCTCCGCCTGTACGCGTTCGCAACCGACGACGCCGTGCGCCGCGGCCGCCGACAGCCGTCGCACGCTACCTGAGCGTGACGAACTTCCGCTGACAGCCCCGGGTGTCGGCCGGCGTCGACCGGACGAGGGCCGGAAGCCGGTTGGCGAGGCGGATCAGGGGGCCGCCCCGGATTGCGGCGATCCGCTCCATCTCGTGGTCGGTGAGGCGAAAGTCGAACACGTCCAGGTTCTCCCGCAGATGGGTCGGATTCGTGGACTTGGGAATGGCGACCACGTTTGCCTGTTGCACGAGCCACCGTAACGCGATCTGGGCCGGCGACCGCCAGTGGCGCCAGGCGATCGCCCGGAGGACGGGATTGTGGATCGCGACTCCCTTGGCGAGGGGGCTGTACGCGACGAGCAGGCGGTCGTCGGCGGTGCAGAACTCGCGGAGCGCGTCCCGTTCACGGTACACGTTATAGAGGACCTCGTCGGCCAGGAGGTCGGCGTACTCGGTGGCCGCGACGAACTGGTCGCGCGTGAAGTTGCTGACGCCGACGTGTCGGACCATCCCCGTCTCCCGAAGTCGATCCATCGCCGCCAGGGACTCCTCGACCGGCACCCGCCGCGAGGGCCAGTGGATCAACAGGAGGTCGAGATACTCGACGCCGAGTTCCGCGAGACAGGCGTCGGCGGCCGCCAGCACGTCGTCGTACCGGAGGTTCCGGCGCTGTATCTTCGTCGTGAGGAACACCTCGTCCCGGTCGACGGCGGATCTCTCCAGCGCCGTTCCGACCTCGGCGTGGTTCCCGTAGCGCCTCGCCGTGTCGACCAACCGGTAGCCGAGGTCCAGCGCCCTCTCCACGGTCTCGACGCACTCCCGCCCCGACAGCCGCGATGTGCCGAGGCCGATCATCGGGACGGAGGCGTCCCGTATCTCGCAATGCTCCATCGTCCCCTCCGTGCCTGCCGCCACACGCGCCGCCGGTGGCGGCGCGTATGCGGCCCCCGGATCACCCGACGGTCCGGGGCAGTTCCGGCGGTGGATGCCCCTGGTTCCCTGTACCCTTCGGACGAGTCGATATTAAGTGCATCGCCGGGACGCGGCCCGTGGTGGATCCGACCAAACCGCCCACGTCCCGAGGGTACGAGCGTTTAGGCACGTCCTCCCCGTCTCCGAGGACAGCGATGAGCGACGGCGTGTTCGGAGACGCCGACGGGACAGGCGATGACAGGACAGGATCGACGTGCGCATGACCGACCCGGCGGAGCAGGTGTTGGAGGCCATCGCCGACCGTCCGGGGGGCGTCGTCGGGCGGGGACGGAAGCGATCCCCAGGAGTGAGACGGGTCGCCCGGCCGGTGGTGGGATGGGCGTCGCTGGACGGTGAGTGATACGAACGATGAATGTGGACGTCGGGATTGCCCGGTCGTTCCGGCACGGGGAATCCCAGTTGCCTCCTCCACCCCGCGACCCCCCGAGCGACGCGCGTCCGGCGGTGGGCTGCTCGCTTCCGCGCCTGACCCAGTGCCGCCGGCGAACCGCGGCGGAACGTCCCTGCGGACGCGTACCGCGGACCGCTGTCCCCGGGGGACGAGGCTTCTCAGTTGGCTCCCGGGGCCCGCGCCGGGCGGACCGGACGCCCCCGGCTTCGGCCCCCGCTTGAGGCCGTATCGCGGGCAGAGGAGCGGGGCCTACCCGCCCGGCCTAGTCCGTTCTAAAACACGCCACCCGCTGTTAAGGACCTTTCGACTGGAAGGGGGCGAGAAGTCGCCGACGCGTGGCGGATGACGTCTTCGGCCCACGGCCGATAGGGGCCCCGACGATCGAACGCCGGATCAGACGACTGCGCGGGCGTACGCGCCCCCGGCGACGGGGACGACGGCGGTCAGCGCGACTACCGCCCATCGGTGCCAGCCCATCCAGTCGGCGGGGAAGCCGAACGCGATCTCCGGGGGCACCGAGAGTGCCCACAGGACGGCGAGCAGGGTCATCGCAGCGCCGACGACGAGCGCGATGCCCGCCGCAGTCGGTGGGTCGGTCCGGCCGCGCCGGCCGGCGAGGAAGACGACGACGGAGAGGAGCGCGAGAAAGCCGACGACCCCGGCCCCGACCGGGCCGGCGCGGTAGTAGACCGGGAGTCCGGTCCCCGGATCGCTCACGAGCAGGTACGGCGCCGCCATGGCGAGCAGGACGGCCAGACAGCCGACGATCCCGACGCCGGGGGCGGCCTCCTCGGCGTTCATGTCGGCCCGTGCGAACGGGCGGTACTTGAGTCGTCCCGTTTCGGCGCCGACCCAGGCGGGGCGGTCGGTGGCCCGCGCCGCCGGAACCGTCAGCCGTCGAGCGCAGCGCCGGGGCCACCGGACGTCGAGTACGGCGCCGAAGACGACCGGCGAGTGCGGCGCCGGGCGTCGAGCGGGCCCGTGTGGGGTGCCCGCAAGGGCAAAGGGTAAGCGGGTGGCCGCGTCGTGGACGATATGGAGCGCGTGGCGATCATCGGCGCGTCGATGACCCGGTTCGGGCAGCGGGACGGCTGGGTTCGCGACCTGCTGGCCGAGGCCGGGGACGAATGCCTGGCGGACGCGGGCGTCCCGCCCGACGCCGTCGAGCACCTCTACGTGTCGAACATGGCGAGCGGCGAGTTCGAGGGACAGACCGGGATTCCGAACGCGCTGGCGAGCGACCTGTCGGCCGTGCCGGCGTACACCAGCCGTATCGACCAGACGTCCTCGTCCGGCGGGGCGGGCATCTACCACGCCTGGCAGTCGGTCGCGAGCGGCGCGAGCGACATGACCCTGCTCGTCGGCGGGGAGAAGATGACCCACCGGACGACCGCCGAGGCGACCGACGTCATCGCCTCGCTGACTCACCCCGTCGAGTACAAGCACGGTGTGACGCTGCCCTCCTTCGCGGGGCTGACCGCGCGGCTCTACCTCGACGAGTACGACGCGCCGCGCGAGAGCCTCGGGAAGGTGGCGGTG
>JBDGQA010000027.1:0-6122 GCA_042219325.1 Haloferacaceae archaeon
GAAAACCTCGCCGACATCGGGCGGTTACGACCCGCTCAAAGTTATGGGCGCTGCAGGATTTGAACCCGCGACGTCTTGGTCCGAAGCCAAGTGCTCTGTCCAAGCTGAGCTAAGCGCCCGCGCCGAATCCTGGGGTCGGCGCCGAATTAAATGACGCGGTTCGACGCGGCGCCGGATCGTCCCCGCGCATTTAAGTCGAATGCCGAGCCAGAGTCGCTCGTGTTCTCGGAGCGCCTGCGCGGCTGTGCCGAGCTGGTCCGGCCCGGCAACGCCGTCGCGGCGTCGGTTCTCACCTTCACCGGCGGCTTCGTGGCGGCGGGAGCGGGCGTCGTCCGCCCGCCGACCCTCGCCGCCGTGCGCAGTGCGATCGTCGCCCCGGCGACGCTCCCGCCGCTGGCGATCCTCATCGCGCTCGTGAACCTCGGCGCGCTGGTCGCGTACACGGAACTGTTCAAGGGGCTCCCCGGCATCGGCAACCTCGTGGTCGCCTACCTCACCGGGTCGACGTTCCTGTTCGGCGGAGCGGCGATCGGAGCGCCGCTGGACGCGGCCGTCCGCGCACTCCTCGCGGGGGTGGCGACGCTCGCCCGGGAGATCGTCATGGACATCGAGGACGTCGCCGGCGACTGCGCGGCCGACCTGCGGACGCTGCCGATCGTGGTCGGCGAGCGCCGGGCGCTGCTCACCGGCCTGCCGGCGGACGCGCTGATGCTCCACGCGACCGTTCGGTCGTTCGACGACCCCGCGAGCGGTCAGCGCCGGTTGAAACTCGGCACGTTCCTCGCCGCCACCGCGTTCGTGATCGGCCGGTCGGCGCCACTGTTGCCCGCCGGGGCGGGGACGGTTTTTGCGAACCGGCTAGGTGCGATAATCAAAAAGAATATTACCGGTTCACCGCTTCTTGTTAGCGTCCGATGACTGGCGGCGAGCAGAGATACCGTGTCGCGAGCACCCTGAACCAGAACCACCGAGTGGGGTCGCCGCGCTGATGTATGACCTCTCGCCAGTTCTCGACGCCGAGGTCCAGGCCGGGACGAACCTGCTGGTCACCGGTCCGCCGATGACCGGGAAGCGGGATCTGATCTTCGAGATCCTGTCACAGGGAACCGAGGCGGGCGAGGCGGCCATCGTCGTCAGCACGAAGGACGGGGCCGACCGCGTCCTCGACAACTACCGGGAACAGACCGACATCGAGGGCAAGCCGGTCGCTGTCGTCGACTGTGTCACGCGCCAGCAGGGAGTCAGCGAGGTGCGCGACGACGAGCGCATCAAGTACACGTCCTCCCCCGTCGACATGACCGGCATCGGGATCAAGCTCTCCGAGTTCCTCGAACTCTTCTACCAGGACCGGGGCATCGAGCGCACCCGGGTGGCGCTCCACTCCCTGTCGACGCTCCTGATGTACTCCGACCTCCAGACTGTCTTCCGATTCCTCCACGTGTTCACCGGGCGGATCCAGAGCGTCGACGGGCTCGGCCTGTTCGCCATCGACGCGACCGCCCACGACGACCAGACGATGAACACGCTCAAACAGCTGTTCGACGGCATCGTCCGCACCAGCGAGGACGAACCGCCGGAAGTCCGGCTGGCCTGACCGGCCGTCCCGGCGCTTTTGTCGATCCTGTTCCTACGTCCCGTTATGCCGGTCACGGACGACGAGACGCTCCGCGAACTGCTCGACCTGCGACGGCTCGCCGTCGTCGGCTGCTCGTCGACCCCGGGCAAGGCCGCCCACGAGGTCCCGGCCTACCTGCAGGCACACGGCTACGAGATTCACCCCGTCAACCCGTACGCCGACGAGGTTCTCGGCCGTGAGGCCGTCGACTCGCTGTCGGAAGTCAGCGCAACGGTGGACCTCGTCGACGTGTTCCGCCCGAGCGACGAAGTGCCCGGCATCGTCGACGAGGCGATCGCCCGGGCGGCGGAACGCGGCGACATCCGGGCCCTGTGGCTCCAGCTCGGCATCACGCACGACGGGGCGGCCGCACGGGCCGAGGCGGCCGGCCTCCGCGTCGTCCAGGATCGGTGCATGAAGGTCGAACACGGGCGGCTCGTCGACTGACGTCAGGCGGTGTCCGTGGCGGCGTCTCCGTCCGCGTCGGTCCCCCCCTCGTCCGTCCCGCTCCCCGTCCGAGCGTCCGGTGCCTCCCCCTCCGGAGTGTCGGTGTCGGCCCCCTCCGCCTCGCCGATGTGCGCCCGGGTGGGCACCGTGTCGAGGTCGATCCCCCGATCCTCGGCGATGGCCTCGAGCAGGGCCCGCTGTTCGGCCGCCTCGGCCTCGAGCCGGTCGACCCGCCGGCTCGTCTCCTCGACGGTCTCCTGGGTCTCCTCGACTTGTTCGCGGAGTTCGGCGAGCCGTCCGTAGACCTCCTCGGCGGTGTTGGCGACCTTCTGGAGCTTCTTGGCCGTGCTTCCGAGTGGCATAGCGTGGTGGAGGGCGGCGGGCCTTGAGTGCGTTCCGGCTCGCTCGGCCCGCCGTCCGTCCGAGCCTTCCCCCCGCTGGCTCACCCGGCGAGTCCGACCTGGTCGGCGAGGTGACGGAGAGCGAGGTGTGCGAGGACGGCCGCCACGGCGTAGCCGCCGACGAGCGCAGTCGCCCCGGCGCCGACGCTATCGAGCGCGAGGCGGGCGGCGAGCGTGACCGGCCCTCCGGGGACGAGCGTCGTCCCGCCGACGACCACGAGCACCCCGAGCGAGTACGCGAGCTGAGCGATCCGCCGGTCCGGCGCCAGCAGTCCGACGGCAGCCGCGAGGACGACGACGACGGTCGCGACCGCTCCGACGAGGAGGAGCACGCGTGGGAGGTTGGCGACACTCGTGCCGTTGAGCCGCAGCAGCCCGATCCACAGGGCCGCCTGTATGGGTGCGAGCCCGGCAGCCGCGAGCGCCTTCCCGTCGACGATGTCGGTCGGGGTGACCGGCGCGACCCGGAGGAGCTCCATCGTGCCGCGGTCGAACTCCTCGGTGATGGAGTCCACCGCGATGGAGCCGCTGATGAACACCGGGAGGAAGAGCAGGAGCGGGAGGAGCACGGTGTAGGTGAACCCGTAGTAGGGGCTGCTCCGGCTCCGCTCCGGGAGCGCGAGCGGCGTCCGTTCGAGGAACTCGGCGCGTTCGGCGCGCTCGGCGCGCTCGAACGTCCGGAGGACGTTCCGGAGCTGGACGACCACGACCGTCGTCCGGACGTTCTCGTCGGGCGCGAGCGCGGTGACCGCCACCCGCCCGCGCCGCTCGCGGGCGACGAGAAGGGCGTCGGCCCGGCCGGCCGCGAACGCGCTCCGGGCCGCCTCCCGGTCGGCGTACCCGGCCGCGTCGACCCCCTGTACCTCGTTGGCGGCCGCGAGGAGGTCCACGCGCGCGTCGCCGGTCACGGCCACGTCGACCTGGTACCCCTCGACGCTTCCAGGGTCGTACAGGGAGACGAGCCCGACGACGAGAAACGAGGAGAAGGCGGCGATGAAAAGCTGGATGAGCAGGGCGAGCACGATGGTCTTCTCGGCCCGGAGCGTCCGGAGCTCCCGGCGCGCGATGACGAGCCGGGGATCAGCCAAGGGCGGTCACCACCGCGAGGTTGTAGCCCGCGTGGAGGGCCGTCGCGACCGCCAGCCCGCCGACGTACGCCCGCGGCCCACGGGTTCCGGCGGTTGCCGAGACGGACGCGGTCACGACGTGGAGGGCGAGCGGCGCGACGAGCAGGGCGCCGACGGGGAGGATGCCGGCGGTCGCGGCCGCCGTCCGCCCGAGCGGCACCGTCGACAGCCCGACGAGCTGGACGACGACGAGCAGTTTCTCGCCCACGAAAAAGCCCAGCCCGGAGAGCGCGCCGAGGAGGATCGCCGTCCGGAGAGTGCGGTCGAACGGCCCCTCGTGGAGGCCGGCGTAGACGTGGATGCTCTTTGCGACCTCCTCGACCGCCGCGATGACGACGAGGAGGACGGGCACGGCGAGCGACTGCGGGACTGCAAAGAGGAGCGCGAGCGCGAGCAGTTCCGCGAGGGCGACGAAGGGGATGGAGAACGCGGAGACGACCGCCACCGACCGCGGCCGGTCCAGGCGGGCCGCCAGCGCGTCGAGCAGTTTCAGCGACACCGGCCGCTGGGTGAAGAGGTCCTCCTCGCGGTAGATACCGATTCCGAGGGCGAACAGACCGAGGCCGACGAGGGTCATCGGGCCGGTGGCAAAGAGGAACTCGCCCGCGCTCACGCCGACGTCCTGGAGGTCGCGGACGACGACCGTCAGCGGCGAGATGAGCGCGACGGGCGTCACGTCGGTGAAGATGGCCGGGACGAACGTGTAGGCGGTGAGGAACACCGAGACGCTCACCGTGACGAAGGTGAGTTCCTTGAACGACCTGGCGAACATCGCGCCGACGAAGGTGGCCCCGAGGAACGTCAGCGCGACGGGGAGGACGGCGGCGACGGAGACCGGTCCGCCCCCGACCGCGATCGCGACGGCGACCACCAGCGCGACCATCGCGCCGAGGTACGGCAGCGTCTTGCCGGCGACGATGTCCGTCGGGGACACGGGCGCGACGAGCAGCAGTTCCCCCCGCCGGTTGATCCGCTCGCCCAGCATCGCGCTCCCGTAGGCCTGGACGACGAAGTTCATCGGCACGAGGAAGGCGAAGGCGAGGATCAGCGATCCGAACGGGAACGGGGGGCTGATGTCGGCGGGCGAACCGCTGGTCCGGCCGCCGAACGGGCCGGCCGACCCGCCGCCGACCTGCGGGACCGCGAGGCCGTCGTCCGAGTCGCCTGACGTGTCGGCGCCGCCTCCTCCGTCGCCGGTCCCGGTGCCGCCGTCGGCGCCGGCTCCGCCACCCCCGCCGCCGGTCCCGTCGCTCGCCCCCGTGGCGCCCCCGCCGCTCCCGCGGGCCACGTACCGGAGCGTGACGACGACCGGAAACGCGGCCGACTGGTTGGACTCGCGGGCCATCAGCCGGGTGTTGTACGCCCGGACGGCGTCGCGGAAGCGAGCGAGCGCCGCCCGACCCTTCGGCGTGTCGTGGACCCGGAGCTGTCGCCCGACGAGGAGTATTTCGAGGTCCTCCTCGCGGAACGCCGTCCGGTCGGGAGGGCGGGCGGCGAGCGCCGTCGCGTTAGCGACGGGGTCGTGATACGGGTTGTCGGCCGCGACGCCGACGCGGTAGATGCCGCGGTCGAGCGCCGGACCGCCGCTGGCTGCGCCGACGGCCGTCACGCCGCCGGCCAGGAGGAGCGCGACCAGTCCGACCGCCGCCGTCCGGCGGTCGAGCGTCGCGGCGCTCCGGGCGACCTCCCACCGCGCGATCCGCACGATTCCGCGGGGGTCGATCCGCCGACTCACCGGCCCTCCTCCGGCCCGGGCTCCGCGTTCGCGCCGCGGTCGGTGGTGGCATCCGACCCCAGTCCCGCCTCCGTGTCGACCCCCGCCGGTGCCGTCCCGTCGCGCTCCCTTGCAGTGCGGTCGCGGGAGGGGCTCACGCGGTCGTGCAGGCGCTCGCGGCCGCCGCCGACGACGTCGAGGAACACGTCCTCGAGGCTCGGCTCCTCGGTCCGGATGTCGACCACCTCGCCGCCGGCCGCCCCCGCCGCTTCGCGGACCCGCTCTACCGCGTCCATGTCGGGCACCTCGACGACGTACCGGTCGCCGGACGGACGGGCGCCATCGACGGCGACGTCGGTGAACGCCCAGTAGGTCGTCTCGCCGTGTTCGGCGCGTATCTCGGGGACGGTTCCGCGCGCGACGATCTCCCCTCGGTCCATGATGACGATCCGGTCACAGACCGACTCGACGTGATAGAGGTTGTGGGCGCTGAACAGGACGGTCTTGCCCCGGTCGCTCAGTTCGCGGGTGAACGCGAGCACGGCGTCGGTGGTCAGCGGGTCGAGGCCGCTCGCGGGTTCGTCGTAGACCAACACGTCGGGATCGTTCACCAGCGACCGCGCGATGGCGACCTTCCGCTTCATGCCCTTGGACACGTCCCCGAGCCGTCGTTCGCGGTGTTCGAGTTCGAGGCGGTCGAGCGCGTCGCCGATCCGCCCGTCGGCCGTCTCGCGGGGCACGTCGTAGAGGTCGGCGAAAAAGCGGAGGTACGAGCGGGCGGTCATGTCCTCGTAGAGCGGCGACTCCTCGGGGAGGAA
>JBDGQA010000039.1:0-6019 GCA_042219325.1 Haloferacaceae archaeon
TCAAGCGCGACGCCGAGGACTACCTCGGCGACGAGGTCGAGAAGGCCGTCATCACGGTGCCCGCCTACTTCAACGACCGCCAGCGGCAGGCGACCAAGGACGCGGGCGAAATCGCCGGATTCGAGGTCGAACGGATCGTCAACGAGCCGACGGCCGCGAGCATGGCCTACGGCCTCGACGACGAGTCCGACCAGACCGTGCTCGTGTTCGACCTCGGCGGCGGCACGTTCGACGTCTCGATCCTCGACCTCGGCGGCGGGGTCTACGAGGTCGTCGCCACCAACGGGGACAACGACCTCGGCGGCGACGACTGGGACTGGGCCATCGTCGACCACCTCGCCGACGAGTTCGAGAACGACCACGGCGTCGACCTCCGCGAGGACCGGCAGGCCCTCCAGCGCCTGAAGGAGGCCGCCGAGGAGGCCAAGATCGAACTCTCCAGCCGGAAGGAGGCGGAGATCAACCTCCCGTTCATCACCGCCACGGACACCGGACCGGTCCACCTGGAGGACTCGCTGACCCGGGCGAAGTTCGAGTCGCTGACCGGGGACCTGCTCGAGCGGACCGTGGGCCCGACCGAGCAGGCCCTCGAGGATGCGGGCTACTCCAAGGACGACATCGACGAGGTGATCCTCGTCGGCGGGTCGACCCGGATGCCCCAGGTGCAGGAGCAAGTCGAGGACCTGGTCGGCCAGGAGCCGAAGAAGAACGTCAACCCCGACGAGGCCGTCGCCCTCGGCGCCGCCATCCAGGGCGGCGTGCTCTCGGGCGACGTGGACGACATCGTCCTGCTCGACGTGACGCCGCTCAGCCTCGGCGTCGAGGTCAAGGGCGGCCTGTTCGAGCGCCTGATCGAGAAGAACACCACCATCCCGACCGAGGAGTCGAAGGTGTTCACCACCGCCGCCGCCAACCAGACCTCCGTCAACATCCGGGTCTTCCAGGGCGAGCGTGAGATCGCCGAGGAGAACGAACTGCTCGGCGAGTTCATGCTCAGCGGCATTCCGCCCGCGCCCGCCGGGACGCCCCAGATCGAAGTCACGTTCTCGATCGACGAGGACGGCATCGTCAACGTCTCCGCCGAGGACAAGGGCTCGGGCAACGAGGAGTCGATCACCATCGAGGGCGGCGCCGGCCTCTCCGACGAGGAGATCGAGCGGATGCAGGAGGAGGCCGAGGAGCACGCCGAGGAGGACCGCAAGCGCCGCGAGCGCATCGAGGCCCGCAACGACGCCGAGGCGGCCGTCCAGCGCGCCGAGACGCTCCTCGAGGAGAACGAGGAGGCCGTCGACGAGGACCTCCGCGAAACGATCGAGGGCGAAATCGAGGCCGTCGAAGAGGTCCTCGACGACGAGGACGTGACGGCCGAGGAACTCCAGGAGGCGACCGAGTCGCTGTCCGAGGAGCTCCAGGAAATCGGCAAGCAGATGTACCAGGAGCAGGCCCAGGCCCAGGCCGGCCCCGGCGGTGCGGGCGCGGCTGGCGGCCCCGGCGCGGGTGCCGGACCGGACGCCGGCGCCGCGGGCGCCGGTGCGGGCGGCGACGACGACTACGTGGACGCCGACTTCGACGACGTGGACGAATCCGAGGACTGAGTCCCCGGATTCGTTCGCTCGCGCGAGCATCGTTTTTGGCTGACGTAGCTTCGCCGGAGCCCGTGGGGCCGTGTACGTACCCCGGCTCTAGTCGTCGGTCGGGGCCGCCGGGTCGTCGGCGGGAGTCGCAGGGCCGCGGCGGGCGTCGGTTACCTCGGCGTCCCGCCAGGCGCCGCGCCTGAACCACAGGACCGCGAGGACCGCCGCGACGACGTTCGAGACGGCGAAGGCCATCCAGATGCCGTCCGAGCCCATGACCCGGGCGCCGACCCACGCGACTGGCAGGCGGACGAGGCCGAGCATCGTGATCGAGAGGGCGGCGGCGGTGAGCACCTTGCCGGCGCCCCGGAACCCGCCGGTGTAGGCGCGAACGACGCCCATGAACCCGAAGGTCGGGGCGACCCACCGGAGGAACCGCGCTCCCTCCCGAACGACGGCCGCGTCCGGGCTGAACAGCCCGACGATCCACGGGGCGGCCACGAAGATGACGGCGCCCAGGCCGGTGAGGAGGACGAACGTGACCTTCGCGGCGAAGTGGTTGGTCGCGGCCGCGCGGTCCGGTTTGCCCGCCCCGACGTTCTGTCCGGTCATCGTCTCGACGCCGCGGTCGACCGCGATGGCGGGCATGAATATCAGCGAGAACACGCGGATGCCGACGCCGAACGCGGCCTCGACGGTCACCGAGAACGCGGCGACGATGACGAGAAGCGCGTTGACAGACAGCGCACGGCCCGTTCCCTCGATGGAGGCCGGAACCCCGATGCGGAGCAGTTTCCGGGCGAACGCCGGGTCGGGCACCATCTTCCGGGGCGTGATGGCGACGCCCCCGGTGCCCGCGAGCATGATTCCCATGCCGACGAGCATCGCCAGTCCGCGCGAGAACACCGTGGCGACGGCCGCACCCCGGACCCCCATCGGCGGGAACGGGCCCCACCCGAAGATGAGGAAGGGGTCGAGCGCGACGTTCAGGACGACGGTGCCGAGCATCACGAGCATCGGCGTGACGGTGTCGCCGGACCCGCGCATCAGCGCCACGAAGACGAAGAAGCCGAACATGAGCGGGAGACCCAGCGAGATGACCTCCATGTAGGCGGTCGCCGGCGGCAACACGGGGCCGGAGGCGCCCAGCAACGCCAGGAACTCGTCGACGACGGAGAAGCCGACGACGCCCAGGACGGCGGAAAACAGGAGCGCGAACGTGACCGTCTGGGAGGCGGCGTACCGGACGCGGTCGGGATTCCCGGCTCCCGTGTACTGGGCGACGAGTACGCTACCGGCGACGGAGACACCCATCGCCAGCGAGATGAGCAGGAACACGAGTGGGAAGCCAAAGGTGATGGCGGCAAGCGACACCTTGCCGTGCTGGCCGAGCCAGAACGTATCGGCCAGGTTGTACGTGACCTGCAGCAGGTTCGTGACGACGATGGGAAGCGACAGGTAGAACAGCGGCCGGCCGATGCCGCCGCCGGTCAGGTCCAGCTCCTCGTGGCCCTTGAACAGCGCGCCGAGACGCTCGCGAACGGTCATGCCGACTCCGGCCGGTCGGCGGCGCGACCCCCGCGTTCGGGCGGCGTCAGCGCCAGGTCGACGGACGACCGGGGGCGTTCGGCCGGCGTGTCGCCCGCCGGATGGCGAACCCGGTCGGCGAACCCCGCGTACGGGTGATCGAGGAGGGCGAGCAGGAGGTCGCACTTGCCGTCGTAATGGAGGGCCGCCGTGATCCGGTCGGTCCGGTCCGCGATGTCCTGCATGGTCGACTGCGCGTAGCCGTGCTCACAGGGGGCGCGGGAGGTCGCGCCCACGATCTCGTCGGCGACCGCGTCATCCATTCGGTGTCGTAACTAACTGACCGGTCAGTCAAAAGGGCAGGGGCCGTCCGCCGGGCGCCCCGTCACCGCCGGCCGGGACTCAGAGCTTCTCGCTCGCCCGCGCCTGCTCGGTGCGGCGTCGTGCCTGGTCCAGCCGTCGGTCGGTCGCCCGGGCGACACCGCCGGGGAGGTCCCCGCGGGCCGCCGCCAGCCGCTCGGCCACCTGGCCGAGCGCAGTCGAGACGGCGGCGAGGCTCCGGTCCGCGCCCTGCCGGTCGCCCGCCGCGGCGCGGTCGGCGGCGCGTTCCGCGGCGTCGGCGACGGCGCCGAGCGCCTGCGCGAGGCCGCGAACGGCGTTCGTCGTGCCATCGACCTCGGTTCCGCCGCCGTCCTGACCGTCGGTCGCAGTCCGCCCATCGGGCGTGTCAGTCGGAGTCGCAGTCCGTTCGTCGCCCGTGACGGTCAGGGTCGCGGTCGCCCCGTCGGTCGCCGCGGCGACGTCCGTCCGCGTCTCGGCCGCGATGTCGGCGACGAAGTCGGCGAGGGGGGCCTTCCCCGTCCGTGGCTCCTCGATTCTGATCGCCGCCTCGTCCGCCGGGGTGACCCGGAACGCGCCGACCGCGTCGTCGGCGTCGCGGACCTCCGTCGTGTAGGCGCCGCCGCGGTGGATGTAGACGGCGTCCGGACCGGACAGCGGCGCATCGTACAGCCGACCCGCGAAGTCGTCCTCGACGGCGAGGTCGGTGAGATCGGCCGCGACGTTCCGGGTGTCTACCTCGAGTTTCGTCGCTTGCCCCCGAGCGACCAGGGGAACCTCGCCGCCGACGCCCGCCGCCGTCGGCCCCTCCCCCTCGGCGACGGACACCGTCTCGCTGTGTGGGGCGACCCCGGCCCCGTTCACCGTCAGCCGGTGGTCGCCCTCGGGAACGTCCCGGGCCATCGCGACGCCGCGGAACGTTGGGACGGCCGTCGCCTCGCTCTCCAGCAGTGCGACCGCCTCGACCGGGAGGGAGTCGGTCGTCAATCCCTTCCCCTCGGGCGCGTCCCCGGACGGAACGGCCTCGGTGATGGCCGCGACGACGCCACCGACGGGCGACGGGGCGCCGATGGCGTCGTAGCGCTCGGCCATCGCGGCGCGGTGGTTCGGATCGGTGATGTCCGCCGCCGGTTCGTCGTAGCGGCGCTGGTCCCAGGGGGTCCCTGCGGTCGTGATGTGGCTCGCGACGGCGTCCTCGGCGAACTCCGGGACGGCGAACTCGAAGCTCAGTTGCGGGCCGGTGAAGGCGGCGATGTGCTCGACCTCCCCCGTCGAAACCAGGTCGTACGTCACGTCGGCGTCCCGCCCGTCACTGTCCGCGTGCCCCAGGACAAGCCCGGTCCGTCGCTCCGGAAGGGACGAGGGCGGCGCGACGAGGGATTCGAACGACCTGACGGTGAGCGCCGCGGCGAGGAGGTCTGACCGCTCGACGGACGGGAGTCGTTCGTGGTCGTAGACCGGCGCCCCGTCCAGTTCCGGGACGAGGTAGGGGAGCCGTCCCCCCTCGTCCCGGGGGAGGCCGTAGGCGGCCGGGAGGTCCGCGAGGTCTCCGAGCCCCTCGATGGCGCCGTTCGTGATGTCGGCGACGTCGCCGCCGGTCGGGAACCGCTGGAACCGGAGGGGGTCGTCGTTGACCGACAGCGCGCTCGAGTGGGAGCCGAGTTCCGAGAGCACCCGCGGCGCCGCGTCGGGGTCGAGAAACTCGTTGTTCGGGACCTTCCGCGAGTGGGAGCTGGCGACGTACAGCTGGGGCTCGCCGGCCGCCGTGTCGACGAAGACGTGGAGCACCTCCCAGTCGTGCCAGTGGAAGTTCGTCGTGAACTGGTCGAACGCGGTGTACATCCAGTACTGAACGACCGCGAGCGGGGAGTCCCCGTACTGGACGACGTGGTAGAAGACGGTCGGTGCCGGGGGAGTTCCGCCCGCGAACGCGTCCGCGTACCCGTCGAGCGCGTCGAAACCGGAGACGACGGGGCCGTCGCTTCCCTCGGTGACGTAGGGCCGGGGGTCGGTCGGGAACCACCGCTCGTGCTCGTCGAAGTACAGCGTCGGGGCGAACTCGACCGCCAGTTCACGCGCACGATCACCCTCGACCGGGGTCGTGGTCGCGTCCTCGTCGGGTTCGAGCGCCGAGCAGCCGGCGAGCGCCGCCGCACCCGCGCCGGCCGCGGCGAGGACCGTCCGGCGGTCGACCGTTCGCGCGTCGCCCGGCGTCACCGGTCCCTGCCTCCCGTCACAGCCGGCGCTGTCGGCGTCGGGCGGTCCGGCGGCCCGGCGGAGCGCAGTCGTGTCATGACACGAACGCTCGCTCCCGCCCGGAATAGGTCTTCGGGGAAGGGGTACCGACCGCCGTCCGGCCGCGAGTCACGCGTTTGAAATAGCGGGACCACCTATCCGTTCGCAACGACCGATGAGCGAGGACTTCTACGAGGTACTCGGGGTGTCGCGGGACGCCGACGAGGAGGATATCAAGGCAGCCTACCGCGAGAAGGCGACGGAGTACCACCCCGACGTGAGCGACGATCCCGACGCCGAGGAGAAGTTCAAGAAGGTGAAGAAGGCGAAGGAGGTCCTCACCG
>JBDGQA010000103.1:0-5948 GCA_042219325.1 Haloferacaceae archaeon
TCATCGCCGACTCGGCGCTCCGGGCGCTGGAGACGGGCGAACTGGAGTACAAGGTCCGTCAGCTACGGGACCTCCTGGAGGGAACCGAGGGTCGACTGGCCATCCTGACCCACGACAGCCCGGATCCCGACTCCATCGCCAGCGCGGTCGCGCTCCAGGCCATCGCCGGGGAGTACGGGGTGGAGGCCGACATCATCTACGACGGGGACATCGGCCACCAGGAGAACCGGGCGTTCGTCAACCTGCTCGGCCTCGAACTGCTGCCACGCGACGAGGCCCCGCCGCTCGACGAGTACGACATCGTCGCCCTGCTCGATCACATGAAGTCCGGCACGGTCGAGACCGGGGAAGGCGAACCGGTCGAGGCCGACGTGTTCGTCGACCACTACGAGCCCGAAGCCGAGATCGACGCCACCTTCACCGACGTGCGGCCGAACGTCTCCTCGACCTCGACGATCCTCACGAAGTACATCCAGGAGTTCGACCTCACGCCGAGCGAGGAGGTGGCGACGGCGCTGCTGTACGGCATCCGCGCCGAGACGCTCGACTTCAAGCGCGAGACGACGCCCGCCGACCTCACCGCCGCGGCGTACCTCTACCCCTTCGCCAACCACGACACGCTCGAACAGGTGGAGTCGCCGTCGATGTCGCCGGAGACGCTCGACGTGCTCGCCGAGGCGATCCAGAACCGGCAGGTGCAGGGCTCGCACCTCGTCTCGAACGCCGGCTTCATCCGCGACCGAGAGGCGCTCGCCCAGGCCGCCCAGCACCTCCTCAACCTGGAGGGGATCACGACGACGGCGGTGTTCGGCATCGCGGACGACCGCATCTACCTCTCGGCGCGCTCGAAGGACATCCGGATGAACATCGGCAACGTCCTCCAGGACGCCTTCGCGTCGATCGGCGAGGCGTCGGGCCACTCGACCCAGGGCGACGTCGAGATCCCGCTTGGCATCTTCACGGGCATCGAGACCAGCGACGAGAACCGCGACACCCTCCTGTCGCTCACCGAGGAGGCGGTCAGGCGGAAGCTCTTCGAGGCGATGGGCGTCGAGGGCGAGAGCGCCGACGGCGGCTAGGCCACCGCCTCCTCGTCCTCGTCGTCCTCCTTGAGCCGCTCGACCACGTCGTTGATCAGGACGACGTCGCCGACCGCACGCACCCAGCGGTAGGGCACCATCGCGCCCTTGCCGGCCTCGATCCGGTCGCCGAAGAGTTCGTCGTTCAGTTCCGCGAGCGCCAGCCCGGTGACGGCCTCGCGGTCGAGGTCGAGGCGGACGTCCTCGACCTCGCCGACGAAGACCCCGTTGTTCGAGTAGACCTCCCGACCGACCAGCGTGGTGATCTCCTGAGGCGTCCCGTCCATGTCCGTCCGGACGACGCCCCGGGTCTTAATAGTTCGCGGCCGCCACCGCAGGGACTCCGGCGTCCGGTCCGGTCAGTCACGGCGGTCGTCCCCCGGCGCGATCAGTTCGACCGGCTGGCGGACCGTCCCGTCGAGCAGGTCGGTCAGTTGCGCCCGGCAGGAGGCGCCCGACACGACGGCCTCCCGTGCCGGATCGAGTTCGTCGACGAGCGACTCGCCGACGGCGACGCTGAGGTCGTAGTACTCGCGCTTGTAGCCGAAACTCCCGGCCATCCCGCAACACTCCGCGTTCGTGATCCGGACGTCGTACCCGCACCGCTCCAGCACCTCGACGGCGTGGCCCGACAGACCGAGCGTCCGGCCCTGACAGTGGGGATGGTAGTCGATGCCGGGATGGCCGGACGGGGCCGCACGGAGGGCGTCGGCCGCGCCGCCGTTCGCCAGCAGGCCGTGGACGTACTCGACCAGCCCGTAGCTCCCGTCCGCGAGGCGGTCGACGTCGGGGCGGTCCGGATGGAGGTTGGCGTAGTCGCGCCGGAACATCGCCAGGTCGGAGGGTTCGACCACCACGACGTCCCGGCCGGCCGCGATCCGCGGTTCGAGCCGGTCGAGCACCCGGTCGGCCGCCCGCTCGGCGGTCGCGATCATCCCCTGCGAGAGCGGAGCGCGGCCGCTCTCGGGGACCGCCGGGACGCACACGTCGACGCCGAGGGCCTCCAGCGTCCGGACCGCGGCCTTCCCGCGGTCGACCAGCATCCGATTCGTGTAGAGGTCGGGGTAGAGGACGGCCTCGCGGACCGGATTCTCGACCGGCGAGTCGCGGTCGGCGGCCCACTCGACGAGCGTCGTGCGCTCGAAGGCCGGAAGCGTCCGCCGCCGGTCGAGGCCGACCAGCCGTTCGGCGAGTCGGCGGACCGGTGAGCGGTCGGCGAGCCAGTTCGAGACGGGCGCCGTCGCCCCGGCAACCCGGGCGAGCGCGTCGACGTTGCCAAAGAGGCGCTTCTCGAGGTCCATGCCGCCGGACTCCTCGTCGGGCGTCAGCCCCTCGACGAGGAAGTCGAGCGACCCGGCCTCCCCGCGGTTCACCCGGTCGCGGACGACGCTGTTGATCCAGGGGATGTCGATACCGACGGGGCAGGCCTCGACGCACCGCGAGCAGCCGGTACAGAGGTCGTTGAACCCCGCCGCGACGTCCAGCCCCTCGACGCCGGCCTCCCAGCCGGTGGCGATGCCGCCGGAGTAGGTCTCGCCGCCGAACGCGTGGCCGCCCACGTGCTGGAAGTTGGCACACGAGTTGGCGCAGGCCGAACACCGCACGCAGTACAGCGTCTCGCGGAGGTGGGGGTCCTCGCGCATCGCCGTCCGGCCGTTGTCCACGAGCACGAGGTGGAACTCGCGGTCGTCGGGGTCGCCGAGCGGCGCGTCGGGGGCGTCGAAGTCGAGCGTCGGCGAGTCGACCGGCGGCGTCAGCAGGGAGACGTAGGAGGTGATCTCCTGCCCGGTGCCCGACCGCGCGATCAGTTCGACGAAGGGGGCGAGGTCGGCGACGCTCGGCACCACCTTTTCGACTCCTGCGACCGCGACGTGGACGTCGGGGACGGTCACCGACTTCCGGGCGTTGCCCTCGCTCGTGATCAGGGCCATCGTCCCCGAGTCCGCCGCGAGGAAGTTCGCGCCCGTGACGCCGACGTCGGCCCGCTCGATCTCCGCCAGCAGCCGCTCGCGGGCGAACGCGGTGAGCTCTTCGGCGGTTTCGGGCGGGTCCTCGGGGTCGAACCGCTCGGCGAACAGCGCGGCGATGGACTCGCGCGACCGGTGGATCGCCGGCGCGATGATGTGGGAGGGCGCCTCCTCGGCGAGCTGGAGGACCCACTCGCCGAGGTCGGTCTCGACGACGTTCGCGCCCGCGGACGCCAGGGCCGCGTTCAGATCGACCTCCTCGGTCGTCATCGACTTGCTCTTGACCACCTGCTCGGCGCCGGCGTCCGCGACGACCCGACTCACGTACCGATCGGCGTCGGCCGCGTCGTCGGCGACGTAGACGTGCCCGCCGTTCGCCTCGACGCTCTCTCGCAGGTCGTCGAGCAGGTCCGGGAGCCGCTCGATGGCGTCCTCCTTGATCGCGCGGGCCTCCGCCTTGAGCGCCTCGTAGTCGTCGAGGTCGGCGGTCGACTCGTAGCGCCCGCGGTTGAACCCCGTGGTGTTCTCGCGGACGGCGTCGCCCTCGGTCGCGATCAGGCGCCGGATTTCGGCCGCCTTGTCGGCACGACTCACGTCGCGCTTCCCCCCGCATTCCCGACGAGGACCAGGTGGACTTCCTCGGGGCCGTGGGCGCCGTAGACCAGCCCGCCCATGTCGGCGGTGGCGCTGGGACCCGTCGCGAGCACGTGGCTGCGGGTGTCCTCTCGGGCGCGCTCCCCCAGTTCCGCGAGCGCCGCCCGCATCCCCGGCACCACGTCCGCAGCGCGCAGGACGACGACGTGGCGTTCGGGGAACAGCGCGACCGGTTCGGTCCCGTCGGGGGTCGAGGCGAGCGCGACGCTGCCGTAGTCGGCGACGCCGAGGCGGGCGGCGGTGACCCCGGTGCGGGCCGCGTCCAGGGCGGCCGGCGTCGGGTCGGTCGGAATCGAGTCGGGAAGCGAGAGCCCGTCGAACGGGAGCGGCGCGCCCACGGCCGGGGGCTCGACTGCCCCCTCGACGGCGGCGGCGAGCGACCCCGGTTCCGCGTCGGTCACCGAGACGCCATGGCGCTCCAGTCCGGCGCGAAAGCGGCCGAGCGTCGACGCTCCGGACGAGTCCGTGTCGGTCATGGCGGCCCGTATCGCGCCGCCCGCTTGTACGTTCCGCCGCCGGTGCGTCGTCCGCGACGCACCGCTCGACCATCGCGGGGTTTATTCTCCCGGCGACGGAGAGGGGGACGACATGGCGACCGAGGGCGACGGTCCGGCGGAGGGGTCGAACCCGGAAACGGATCCGGCGGCCGACGCGCGGGCGGACTACGACTACCACGGCGAGGACGTCGAGCGGCCGGGGCTGGTGACCGACCTCCGGGACCGGGTCGCGGGGGACGTACGCTTCGACACGTACACCCGGCAACTGTACGCCACCGACGCCTCGGCCTACGAGGTCACGCCCATCGGCGTCGTCTTTCCGACCTCCACGGCCGACGTGAGCGCCGTCGTCGCGTACTGCGCCGACCGCGGGATTCCCGTCCTCCCCCGCGGCGGCGGCACCAGCCTCGCCGGACAGGCCGTCAACGAGGCCGTCGTCCTCGACTTCTCGCGTCACATGGACGGACTCGTCGGGGTCGACCCCGAGGCCCGGGTCGCGACCGCCGAACCGGGAATCCGGCTCGGGGACCTGAACGCGACCATAGCGGAGCACGGCCTGAAGTTCGCGCCCGACCCGGCGTGGGGTGACAAGAGCGCCCTCGGCGGCGCCATCGGCAACAACTCGACCGGCTCCCACTCGCTGCAGTACGGCAAGACCGACGCGTACGTCGAGGAGCTAGAGGTCGTTCTCGCAGACGGCACCGTCACCACTCTCGGCGAGACGCCCCCGGAGGAGATTCGCGAGCGAGCCGACCCCGAGGCCGACGCGGTTCTCCCCCGGCTCTACGCCCAGGTGGTCCGCATCGTCGACGAGGAACGCGCGGAGATAGCGCGGCGGTACCCCGACCTGAAGCGCAACGTCTCGGGGTACAACCTGGACGTGCTGATCGAGGAGGCCCGGCAGGCCCAGGACCCGGAGCACGACCGCGAGACGGTCAACCTCGCGCGCCTGCTGGCCGGCAGCGAGGGGACGCTGGCGGTCGTCACGCGCGCGACGGTGTCGCTCGAACCCGTGCCGAACACGAAGGCGGTCGCACTGCTGACCTACGACTCGCTGCTCGACGCGATGGCGGACGTCGAGCCCATCCTCGCCCACGACCCCGCCGCGCTGGAGGTGATGGACGACGTGCTCCTCGACCTGGCGCGGGACACCGCCGAGTTCGCGGACGTCGTCGGAACCCTCCCGGAGGGCACCGACTCCGTACTGCTGGTGGAGTTCTACGCCGCGGACGACGCGGAGGGCCGCCAGCGGGTGGCGGACCTCGTCGCCGACCGGGTCCCCGGCGCGGAGACGGAGGCGGCGCCGAGCGAAGGGGCCGGGGAGACGACCGGGACGGAGTGTCACGCGGTCCAGGTGCTGGAGGCCCACGACGCCGAGACGCGGGCGCGATTCTGGAAGATGCGCAAGTCCGGGCTCCCCATCCTGCTCGGCCGCACCACCGACGAGAAGCACATCGCGTTCATCGAGGACACCGCCGTCCCGGCCGAACACCTCCCGGAGTACGTCGCCGATTTCCAGGACGTCCTCGACGATCACGGGACGTTCGCGTGCTTCTACGCCCACGCCGGCCCGGGGGTGCTCCACATCCGCCCGCTGATCAACGCCAAGACCGCGGAGGGGGTCGAGCAGATGGAGTCCATCGCCGACGCCGCCACCGACCTGGTCGTCGAGTACGGCGGGAGCGTGTCGGGCGAGCACGGGGACGGCCGGGCCCGCACCCAGTGGAACCGGAAACTGTACGGCGAGCACC
>JBDGQA010000033.1:0-5941 GCA_042219325.1 Haloferacaceae archaeon
GCGAGTCCCGGACGGAGGCGAGGACCGTGCGCTGTCCGCATGGATTGAACGGATTCGAGGGGTGCTCGAACGCCCCGTCGAAAATCCAATCCCGGCGCTACAGGCGCTGAAAGCCGAGAAAAGCGGACAGTTACGAACCGTACGGACCGCGTATGGGTTGGGGCGGATTCGAACCGCCGGCCTCCTCCATGTCAAGGAGGTGTCATAACCAACTAGACCACCAACCCGTGGTGCGTTTCCCTCGCTTTCGCCTACCGCGGGCCGATAATTGAACCTTTCGGAACGGGGACCGTCACCCCGGTCGGGACACCCGCCGACGCGAACTCGCCGGTGTCGGAAGCTGTATACCGATATACAGTTACGTGCGGTACGAGTGGGAGGACGCATGATACAGGACTACATCGAGCGCGTCACGGAGGGCGAGGACCTGACGATGGACGAGGCCCGCGAGGCGGCCCGGCTCGTCTTCGAGGACGCGACGGAGGCCCAGATCGGCGCCCTGCTGGCGGCGCTGCGCGCCAAGGGCGAGACGGAGGCGGAGATCGCGGGGTTCGCGAGCGGGATGCGCGACGCCGCGCGGACCATCGACCCCGACCGGCGACCGCTCGTCGACACCTGCGGCACCGGCGGGGACGACCACGACACGATCAACGTCTCGACGACCAGCGCCGTCGTCGCCGGGGGCGCCGGAGTCGCCGTGGCCAAGCACGGCAACTACTCGGTGTCCTCGTCGTCGGGGAGCGCGGACGTGCTGGACGAGCTAGGGGTGGAGATCGACGCCGAACCGCCGGCCGTCGAGCGGGCCATCGAGGACAACGGGATCGGGTTCATGCTCGCGCCCGTCTTCCATCCGGCGATGAAGGCGGTCATCGGTCCGCGACGGGAACTCGGAATGCGGACCGTGTTCAACGTGCTCGGACCGCTGACCAACCCCGCGGGCGCGGACGCCCAGGTCGTCGGGGTGTACGACCCCGACCTCGTTCCGGTGCTCGCGCGGGCGCTCGCCCGGATGCCCGTCGAGCGTGCGCTGGTGGTCCACGGCGACGGCCTCGACGAGATCGGCCTCCACGGCGAGACGACGGTCGCCGAGGTCGACGGCGACGCCATCGAGGAGTACACGCTCACGCCGGAGGAACTCGGTCTGGAGCGCTCGCCCGTCGAGGCCGTCGCGGGGGGCACGCCGCCGGAGAACGCGGACGCGCTCGAGGGGATCGTGACCGGCGAGGTGACCGACGCCCGGCGGGACATCGTGCTCGCGAACGCCGGGGCGGCGATTTACGTCGCTGGCGAGGCCGCCGACCTCCAGGCGGGCGTCGAGGCCGCCCGCGAGGCGATCTCGTCGGGCGACGCTGTCGCCACGCTGGAGGCCCTTCGGACCCCGACCGCCGTGGACGCGACGGACGACTGAGGCGCGGACGGCACGAGTCCGACGACGCCGCGAGCGGCGGACCGCCGGTTAGAGCATGCCGGGGACGAACAGCATCACGGCGAGCAGCAGGGCGACCACGAGGGCCGCGATGGTGATGAGCCGCCAGGCGACCCGGAGCACGACGCGACCGACGAGGACGACGACGCCGACGACGAGCAGCACCGCGAGGATGCGTCCGAGCGGGCCGGCGAAGGGACCGATCTGGAGCACCGGGACCACGGCGCCAGCGGGAGCGAGGAGGGACATGCCCGACGATGGGCGAGGCGGGCGGATAAGCCTGGGGGCCCGAGGACGCGGACGGAGGGCTCGGCGGGCGCCGCTCAGACACACGCCCCGGGGAGCCGGAGCGTGACGACCGTTCCCCGGGGCTCGCGGTCGGCGAAGTCGAGGTCGGCCCCGAGCGCGTCCGCCCCCCAGGTCACGAGCCAGAGGCCGAGGCCGCTCCCGTGACTGAGTGATGTCTCCCCGCCGGCCGCGACCGCCGCCAGTTCGGCCTCGTCGATGCCGGGCCCGTCGTCAGCGACGGTCACGACCAGCGTATCGCTCGCGGCCGCGACGGTGACCTCGGCCCGCGGCGTCCCGTCGTGGTGCTCGACCGCGTTCGCGATCAGTTCGGCGACGACCGGCCGGAACACGGCCTCGCGCGCCACCACCGGCAGGTCGTCGGGGGCGTCGAGCGCAATAGTCGCCGCTCCGTCGACCTCCGACCGGGCGGTCCGCACCGCGCGACGGACGACGTCGACGGCGTCGAACCGCGCCGGGGGATCGGTGCTGGCCGCCATCATCCGCTCGACCGTCCGGGCCGTCTCGCCGAGGTCGGCGAGGTCGTTCGCCCGGTCGACGATCGCCCGGGCGCGTTCGGCCTCGTCGCCGTCCAGGTCGGCGGCCAGCGTCTCGGCGTTACCGAGCACCACCGCCAGGCCGTTCCGGAGGTTGTGCCGCAACACCCGGTTGAGCACCTCCAGGCGCTGGCGGCGCCGCTCGCGTTCGGTGACGTCGTGGAGCGTGACCGTCCGGCCGACCGGCCGGTCCCCGCTGCCCGCCACCGACGAGACCGTCACCTCGTAGGTCCGGTGGCCGTCCGGGGTGCCGAGGACGACCAGGTCGCCCGACGCGAGGCCGACCGCCGATGCGTCCGAACCCGGGCCGTCGGTGTCGGCCGCGCCGTCCGGCCGGGATCCGTCGGCGGCGGGCGCCTCGGCGCGACGGTCGTCGAGGATGTCGTCGAGCGGCCGGCGGAGCGCAGCCGGCGTCGGACAGTCGAGGACCCGCTCGGCGGCCGCATTCAGGTCCACGACCCGCCCGTCGGCCGAGACCACGGCGACGGCGACCCCGACGTCGTCGAGCGCGGCCCGCCGGCCGAGCCGTCGGGTCGCGGGGGAGAACCCGAACAGGTCGAGTCGGAGGAAGGCGTAGCCGAAGGCGACGCCGGTGATCGCCAGCGCCGGTGGGGTAAAATCGGCCGTCGGGAGCGGCCCGAGTCGGAAGACCCGGGCGAGGTTCGCGACTGTCGGGAGCGTCGATCCGATGGCGAGCGCGAGCGCCTGCTCGCGGTGGAGGGCGTCCCGGGAGAGCACGCGCCCGAGAACCAGCACGAGGCCGACGGCGATCAGCGCGTAGCCGTACAGCGCGTGGAAGTAGAACCACGGTCCGGGGTCGTAGGCAGCCGTCGCGGCCCCGAGAACCTCGACGATCCGGTAGCCGGTCCACATGAGGCCGTGAGCGCCGTTGGTGGCGGTCAGCACGACGGTCACGACGGGGACGACCATCAGCGCCGTGACGGACCGCCGGGTGACGTATGCGCCGTAGCCCGTGTACCCGAGCGCGAACGTCAGCCACGCGGGGGCGACGAGCGCCTTGCCGACCTCGATGGGAACCTCCAGCAGTCGCCGGAGCGCCGGGTCGAACGTTGCGAGCGCGACGGCGTAGACGCCGGCCCAGACGAACGCCCCGAGCATGAGCACCGCGAACGAGGCCGCCCCCGGCGCGTCCCGTCGACGGGCGGCGAGCACGGCGAGGGTGGCGACGACGAACGCCGAGAGCGCGGAGACGATGACCAGCAACGAGGGCATCGTCCGGTGTCCGGGACCGCGAGGCAAAACTGTGGCGCGTCGGACCGGCGGCACACACACAACTCACTATCTGGAGAGGAACCGCAGGGGGGACGGCGACGTATCGGCCTCCGGTCACCCCGCTCCGAACCCCGGTCGCCCGGCCGGCAGCGGGTTAATCCCCCCTTAATTCGAGTGCATTTCCCGCCATCGTCCGTCGAATTTTTCCCTCGATTGACTACTTTCACTGCGGTCTGCGTACTTATATGTAGGACAGACGTACCCTAGGGATGTGACGCGAGCACGGATCAGCTCGCACCGGGGAACACATAACGAAACGGAAATGTACAGTGTCGCCGAGGAAACGGATCGCGCAGCGCCGCTTCCGTTCGGGGGAGGGGCGGACCGTCTGAGGGAGCTAGTATGACTACACGCCGATCGATCGTTCCGGGGGAAGCGCCCGGGCACGGGACCGGACGGGGGTACAGCCACGAATGAGCGAACACCACGAACTGGAGGTCGGGAAGATCGAACTGCCGGTGAAGCGGACCGAGGGCGACACGCTGGAGGAGCGCCTGACTGCGAACGCCTACAACAACATCCTGCCGGCGCGCTACCTCCAGAAGGACGCCGACGGGAACCTCGTCGAGGAGCAGGAGGACCTGTTCGAGCGGGTGGCCAAGAACATCGCCCTCGCGGAGGCAGCCTTCGAAACCGAGCGCCGTGGCGTCGAGGTGACGGTCACGCCCGAGCAACTCAAGCCCGACCACCCCCGCCGGGACGAACTCGCCGCGGAGGTCTTCGGCGCCGGGGTCACCGCCGAGTCGGACGCCGAGACGGCGCTCACCCCGTACAACGTCAACAAGTTCGCCTACAACACCGTCGTGCCCGACCTCCCGCCGGCGGTCCGCGAGCGGGTCGAGGAGGCCCGCGAGGAGTTCCAGGAACTGATGGAACGACTCGCGTTCATGCCGAACAGCCCGACGCTGATGAACGCCGGCGACGAACTCCAGCAGCTCAGCGCCTGCTTCGTCGACTCGCCGGACGACGACATCGACGACATCCACCAGACCGCCAAGGAGGCCGCGCAGGTCTTCCAGAGCGGAGGCGGGATGGGCTATGCCTTCTGGCAACTCCGCCCCTACGGTGACCCCGTGGGCTCCACGGGCGGCATCGCGTCCGGGCCTATCACGTTCATGCGGACGTACGACCAGATGTGCGAGACGATCGCCCAGGGCGGCGCCCGCCGGGGCGCCCAGATGGGCGTGATGCGGATCTCGCATCCGGACGTGATCCAGTTCATCCACGCCAAGAACAAGGACGTCTCGCTGGCCCACTCGCTCCGCCTCAACGACCCCGACGACTACACCCACACCACCTTCAAGGACGCCCTGGAGGAGGCCCGCGGCCTGATCGACGACGAGGGACGGGTCCCCGAACACCTCCGGAACGCCGTCGAGGGCCACCTCTCGAATTTCAACATCTCGGTCGGGGTGACCGACGACTTCATGGAGGCTCTCTACGCTGGCGAGGAGTACACCTTCACCAACCCCCGAACGGGCGAACCCCACGTCGCCACCCCCGAAACCCGGGAACTGTACGAGATGTTCGACCTCGGGGAACACGTCGAGGTCGGCGAGGAACTGTCCGTCCCCGCCGAGGAGATATGGGAACACATCATCGAGGGGGCCCACGAGAACGGCGAACCCGGAGTCATCTACCTCGAACGGGTCAACGAGCAGCACTCGTTCGACGTGGAAGAACATTCCGATCACAGAATCCTTGCAACAAACCCCTGCGGCGAGCAACCGCTCGAGGAGTACGAGGCCTGCAACCTCGGGCACATCAACCTCTCGACGCTGGCCGCGGCGGACTCGCCCGACTGGCGGGCCTGGTCCGAGGCCCACGCCGACGAGTACGCGGACCGGGAAGCCGCTGTCGCGGCGTTCCTGGCGGAGGCCATCGACTGGGAGGCGTTCGACTACCGCATCGAGTGGGGGACGCGCTTCCTGGAGAACGTCGTGACGATGTCCGACTTCCCGGTTCCCGAAATCGAGCGGAAGGTCCGGGAGATGCGCAAGATCGGGCTGGGGGTCATGGGGCTCGCGCAGCTGTACATCCAGCTCGGCATCAAGTACGGCTCGGACGCGGGCAACGAGGTCGCCCGCCAGCTCATGCGCCACATCAACCACGAGTCGAAGTGGGTCTCCCACGAACTCGCCGACGAGCGGGGCGCGTTCGACGAGTGGGAGCGCTCGAAGTTCGCCGATCCGACCGAATACCGCGAGTGGTTCGAGCACCACACGGGACTCGACGCCGACGAGTGGGCGGACGGCTTCCCGATCCGGAACCACAACACGACGACCATCGCGCCCACGGGCACGACGTCGATGGTGGGCAACACGACCGGCGGCTGCGAGCCCATCTACAACGTCGCCTACTACAAGAACGTCTCCGACGA
>JBDGQA010000072.1:0-5894 GCA_042219325.1 Haloferacaceae archaeon
TGGTCGACGACGCGGGCAACCTCGTCGGCATCATCTCCAACACCGACGTCATCCGCTCGCAGATCGAACGCGCCACCCCCGAGAAGGTCGGCAAGCTGATGCGCACCCTGGAGCGGATCCACGGGATCGAGGTGAGCCAGGCGCGCCGCAGGGTCGACCTCGACGCCCTCACCCCGACGCAGGGCCGCGTCTACGCCGACGAACTCGAAGGGCGGCGCTACGAACTGGAGCGCGGCCTCGCCGAGCCGCTGGTGGTCATCGACAACGGCGGGATGTTGATCCTCGCGGACGGCCACCACCGGGTGATGGCCGCCGACCGGGTCGGCATCGACGAGATGGACGCGTACGTCATCGTCATCGACCGCGAGGTCGACCTCGGAATGGCCCGGACCGCGGATCGGGAGGGGCTCGAATCCATCGACGACATCGAGATCGTCGACTACGCCCACCACCCGCTGGTGGAGACGACCGAACGGCTCCAGTGACCGGGGCGGACGGGGCCCCGCCCCGGGCGACGGCGGCAGGTATTTCGTCTCCGCGCCGGAACTCCGGCGCATGACGCCGACGGAGCGGCGGACCCGCGCCGCCCAGGAGCGCCTGCGAGACCGGGGGGCCGCGGGGCTGGTCTGTGCGCCCGGGCCGAACGCCCGGTACCTGTCGGGATACGACGGGGCGCCGTCGGAGCGGCACTGCCTGCTCGTCGTCCCCGCCGCGGGCGACCCGACCTTCGTCGTCCCCGAACTCGTCGCCGCGGACGTGCGGGACGCGACGTGGGTGACGGACGTCCGCGCCTGGCGGGACGACGCGGACCCGACCGACCTCGTCGAGGACGCCGTCGCCGAGGCCGGCCTCGACGGAAACGAGGTCCTGCTGGACGACCGGATGTGGGCGAAGTTCGTTCTCGACGTTCAGGCGGCGGCGCCGGGCGCGACGTTCGGCCTGGCGAGCGGGGTCCTCGGCCCGCTCCGGCGGCGCAAGGACGATTCGGAACTCGCCGCGCTCGAACGGGCCGCCGGGGCCGCGGACGCCGTCGTCGAGGAGGTCCGCAGCCGGGGGTCGGACGTCGTCGGGCTGACGGAGACGGAACTCGCCCGGGAGATCGAACGCCTGCTCGCCGCCGAGGGGGGCGAGGGGACGCCGTTCGACCCGGTGGTCGCCGTCGGGGCGAACGGGGCCCGACCGCATCACGCCCACGGCGACCGGGAGATCGGTCCGGGCGACCCGGTGGTGCTCGATTTCGGCACCCTGATAGACGGCTACCCGAGCGACCAGACCCGGACGCTCGTCTTCGCCGGCGACCCGCCGGCGGAGTTCACCGCGGTCCACGACGTCGTCCGCGAGGCCCAGGCCGCCGGCATCGCGGCCGTCGAACCCGGAACCACGGCGGGCGAGGTCGACCGGGCGGCACGGGACGCCATCGAGGCGGCGGGCTACGGCGACGCGTTCGTCCACCGCACCGGCCACGGGGTCGGCCTCGAGATCCACGAGGAGCCGTACATCGCGAGCGGAAACGACGTCGAACTCGAACCGGGGATGGTCTTCAGCGTCGAACCGGGGGTCTACCTGGAGGGGCGCTTTGGCGTCCGGATCGAGGACCTCGTCGTCGTCACCGCCGACGGCGCCGAACGGCTGAACGCGACCGACCGCGGCTGGGACGCACGGACCGACTGATCCCGGCGGCGGCTCCGGCCGATCAACCGACGACAGGCGGCCCCCGACCTCCGCGAATCGACCGGCGTGACCGGTGACGGCCGGTGGAACTATGGGCCACGATTGACGGGATACGTCCACGGACGACCACGGTGACGACGCGGTGCCGCGAGCGGGGTGTGATCGAAATGAGCGACGGACCACGGTCACCGGAACGGCCGACTGGCGGGCGCCTCGAAGGAAGAGCCGAGCCCCCGATGACGATCACCAGCCAGTTCGTCGATACGGCGATCCGTCACCTCCTCCAGTACCGGCCGACGGTACCCGGACGGTCGCCGCTCGTCCTGGCCGGTCTGGGGGTCGGAATCGCCGCTCTCGCCGTCGTCCAACTGGTCGTCGATCCCGAACCGGTCGACGTCCTGCTCGTCGAATTCCTGATTCCGGGGGGCGGCGTCGCGGTCATCCTCGCCGCCGCACAGTGGACGACGCGGATCGATCGGGGCGCCGAGAAGAGTGCGAGCGCCGTCCTCGTCAGCGTCCTGTTCATGGCCATGGCGCTCGGCACGGTCGGGATCATCCTGCTCACGCAACTCCCGCGGACGATGGGGTTCGATTACCCCTTCGCCGTCGTCACCGCGCTGGCGGCGGGGGCCGTCGTGGGCACCCCGAGCGGGTTCGTCTTCGACGAGGTGCTCGCCAGACAGGAGGCCCTGGAGGGCGAGTACCGCGAGGTCGCGCGGCTCAACCAGCGACTCCAGGTGCTCAACCGGGTCATGCGACACAACGTCCGGAACGAACTCACCGTGGCGCTCGGCGGCCTGGCCCAGGTCCGTGAGGCGATTGACGGAGAGGCGGATGCGGATGGAGAGGCGGACGCGGAGTCCGACGCTGACAGGTGGCTGGACCGGTCGACGGACGCGCTCGAGCGCCTCCTCGATCACACGGAGAAACTCCTGCAGATCGAGTCGCTGGAGCGGTCCGCCGACGAGCGGATCACCGTCGACCTCGCGGGCTACGTCGAGGAATATCTCAGAACGAACGAGCCGGAGGACGGCGTCCACATCGAGGCCGACCTCGCCGAGAGCGCCCCCGTCAGGGCCCACCCGCTCGTGGGGACGGTGATGGTCGAGATCATCGAGAACGCCCTCGTCCACAACGACCACGACGACCTCGAAATCTCCGTGCGGGTCGCCGTGGACGGCGACGAGGTCGAGGTCGAGGTCGCGGACACGGGGAAGGGCGTCCCGGCCGGCGAACTCGCGGCGCTCGACCGCGAGGCCGAATCACCGCTGGTCCACGGCCGCGGAGTCGGCCTGTGGCTCGTCAAGTGGGTGAGCGACGCGTCCGGCGGACGGTTCGCCGTCGAGGGGAACACGCCGAGCGGAACCGTCGTCCGGGTGCGCCTGCCGCGCGCCTGAGTCGAGGTCGGGAGTCGCTCCCCTCTCACTCGCCGTCCGCGGTCACGTCGACGGCCTCGGCGCCGGCCAGGCGACGCAGGCGTTCGGGGGCGATCCGGAAGACGGCCTCGGGGGTGCCGGCGGCCGCGTAGACGGCCGGGTGATCGAGCAGCCCCTCGTCCACGAGGACCGGCGGATCGTCCGCGTGACAGAGCGGCGGGACGCCGCCGATGCTCCAGCCCGTGACCGCCCGGACCCGGTCGGGGTCGGCCGTCCCCACCGCCGACTCGGGAACGTCGAGCGCCGTCGCCAGTTTCGCCTCGCTCACGTGGGCGGCGCCGCTCGCGACCACGACGACCGCTTCGTCGCCGGTCTCGAACACCAGGCTGCTGGCGATTCGCTCCACCGGACAGCCGATGGCGGCCGCCGCGTCGGCCGCCGTCCGCGTCCCCTCGGGGAACTCCCGGACGTCGACCGTCAGCCCGTGGCGTTCGGCGACGCGGTCGCGGAACTCCGCGGCTCGGGGGTGCACGGGCCGGCGTACCCGGCCGACCGACTAATCGCTGTCGGCGCATGCTCCTCGATGGAGGGGGCGTCCCGTGCGGCGGCGACGGCCGGCGGGGATCTAGGCCACCCAAAAAGATAAAGACAGTGATACTTATGCGTCCGTCCCGAAGGGCGGACATGGTCGAGGCGAGTGCCGTCGCCTTCGTCTTCGTCGCCGGACTGCTGACGGCCGTCGCGACGGGTGTCGGCGCGGTGCCCTTCTTCTTCTTCGAAAACCTGTCCGACAGATGGAACGTCTTCCTCTGGGGACTGGCCTCGGGAATCATGGTGTCGGCCTCGGTGTTCGGCCTCATCTTCGAGGGCCTGGCCGAGGGATCGCTGTTCGAGGTGATCCGGGTCGACGGGGTCCCGACCCCGGGCGGCATCGTCCCGGGGCTGCTCGCCGGGGCCGCCCTCGTGGTCGTCGCCCACCGGATCATCGACGACTACGAGGTCTCGCCCGAGCGGTACGAGGCCGCGGACGTCAAGAAACTCGTGTTGATCCTCGGCATCCTGACGGTCCACAGTTTCCCCGAGGGCGTCGCCGTCGGGGTCTCCTTCGCCGAACTGGGCTTCGAGGGGGGGGTGCCGATCCTGGGCTTCGCGGTGCCGGTCCTCGCGATATTCATGACGGTCGCCATCTCCATCCACAACGTCCCGGAGGGGGTCGCCATCTCCATCCCGCTCCGGTCGATGGGCGTGCCGACCTGGCGGATGGTCTGGTGGGCGATCTTCTCCAGCCTCCCCCAGCCGATCGGAGCGGTCATCGCCTTCTACTTCGTCCGGATCGCCCGCGAGTTCCTGCCCTTTGGCTTTGGCTTCGCGGCCGGGGCGATGATCTTCCTCGTTCTCTCGGAGTTCATCCCCGAGGCGCGGGAGATCGGCAGGGGGCTTCCCGGCGGCGGCCGGCGGGAACTCGTGACCGGCCTCCTGACCGGATTCGCCGTGATGGCGCCGCTCGCCGTCATCTGACCGTCGGGGACGACGCGCCGGGCCCGGGACGCGGAGTTCGCCCGGGATCTCAGTGACTGTGCCCCATGGCCTCCTCGAGCGAGAGGCCGAACCGCTCCTCGAACAGCTCCTCCATGCGCTCGTTCAGCCGCGTGAGTTCCTCGGGCGGTTCGCCCTGGGAGTGGTGGACGGCGGCGTGGGTCTGCTGGGCGAACGTCTGGACGACGAACTCCGCGAGCACGTCGGTCGGCTCCTCGCCCTCCTCGGCGAAGACGTCCGCGAGTCCGTCCGGCAGGTCAACCGTCGACACGTTCCCCTCGGGCCCCTCGATCGTGTACGTCTCGTCTTCGACCATACGCCGACGAAACGCTCCAGTCGTAAGTAGGCGGCGGGGCCGGTCGTCCGGGACGGGAAGGCGGGGGTCGGACGCCGGGGCGGAGACGCGCATGGGTGCCGCGCCGGCGGCCGCTGTCGGCCGGCCGCGATCAGTCGTCGTCCGCGGCCGCCGCTTCGGCCTCCTCGTCGGCCCGCGCGCGGTCGAGGTCTTCGAGGTAGCCGTCGGCGTCGATGGCCGCCTTGCAGCCCATCCCACCGGCGGTGATCGCCTGCTGGTAGTGGTAGTCGACGACGTCGCCGGCGCCGAACAGCCCCGGAACGCCGGTGGCGGTCTGCCCGCCACCCGTGCCGCCCTCGGTCCGGATGTAGCCCGTGTCGTCGAGGACCACGTCGGTCCCCTCCAGGTACTGGGTGTTCGGCGTGTGCCCGATGGCGTAGAAGACCGCGCCGACGTCGAAGTCGAACTCCTCGGTCTCGGGGTCGTCGAGTTTCTCCGTCGGATGGCCCTCGGGGTGGCGCACGAGCGTCACATGGTCGACGCCCTCCTCGCGGCTGCCGTGGATCTCGGTCAGTTCCGTGTCGAGCAGGAGTTCGATCTCGCCGTCCTCGACCTTCTCCTCGATCCGGTCGACCCAGTAATCCTCGGCACGGAACTCCTCGCGGCGGTGGGCGATGTAGACGGTGTCGGCGAACTTGGTGAGGAAGGCGGCCTCCTCGCAGGCGGCGTCGCCGCCGCCGACGACGAGCATGTCCTCGCCGCGGAAGAAGGCGCCGTCGCAGGTGGCACACGTCGACAGCCCGTAGCCCATCAGTTCGTCCTCGCCCGGGACGCCGAGGGTGCGCGCGCTCGCCCCCGAGGCGGCGACGAACGCGTCCGCAGTCAGAACGTCGCCGCTGGTCAGCGTCACCCGGAAGGGGCGCTCCGCGTCGTCGACCGCCTCGACGACGCCGTTGCGGATCTCGGCGCCGAACTTCCGGGCCTGCTCTTTCATGTTGTTGATGAGGTCCGGCCCG
>JBDGQA010000082.1:0-5533 GCA_042219325.1 Haloferacaceae archaeon
CGTGACGGGCGCGACGGGATTTGAACCCGCGACATCTTGGTCCGGAACCAAGCACTCTGTCCGCTGAGCTACACGCCCTCATGGGTCGATACTGGAGGGGGCCGCTTAACCGTTGTGAACTCCCGAACGGGTCGCAGTCGGGGACGGTCGACAGGCAGGAGGAAGCGGTGGCAGTCGACCGCGCGGATTACGGCGCCTCGCCGGTCTCGATGGCGAAATCGGACCGCGGGTAGGCGACGCAGGTGAGGGTGTAGCCCTCTTCGAGTTCGTTGTCGTCGAGCATCTCCTGGTCGTCGTGGACGACGTAGTCCTCAGAGGTCCCGCCGCTGGTGATCCGGCCGGCACAGGAGACACACTGGCCCTGCCGGCAGGCGTAGGGCATGTCCCAGCCCTGTTCCTCGCCCTGGTTGAGGATGGTCTCGTTGTTGGCGAGTTCGACGGTCTCGCCCTGCTTGACGAACTCGACCTCGTAGTACTCGACCTCGTCGTCGGGGATGTCGCCGGGGCCGGACTCCGCTTCCTCCTCGCCACCCTCGAGTTCGGCGCCCTCCTCGCCGGCGGCGACGGCGCCGGCGGCCACGCCGCCGCCCCCGATGGAACGGTTCATCGGCTCCGGGAACTCCGTCTCCGGCAGGCTCTCGGCGCGGCGTTCGAGGACCTCGGCGGAGACGTCCCCGGTCGGGGTCCACTCGGAGCCCGACGAGTAGTGGACGACGACGGCCACCAGCGTCAGGGCGACGCCGAGCCCGAGCCCGACCCAGTTGATCACGACCATGCGGGGCGGTATGAAAGCGGGGGTTAACAGCGTTGTGATTGCCACGTCGGCGTGCGGTCAGGCCTCCCAGTCGCGCTCCGGGTCCCGACGACCGCTGCCGCCGTCGTCCCGCCGCCGCACCTCGTGGCGCCCGAAACCGTACCGCAGGCGGTTGGCCAGCCGTCGGGCGAACCGGCTCCGCCTGGAGGCGAACCGCTCGGCGAGCGCCGTGTAGATGAGCGGTACGGGGACCTCGCAGTCGAGCGCCTCCTGTACCGTCCACGTGCCCGTCGACCCGCCGGCGACGTAGTCGGCGACGTCACCGAGGTCGTTGCCCTCCTCCCGGAACGCCTCCTCGCAGAGTTCGAGCAGCCACGAGCGGACGACCGCCCCGTTGGTCCAGGTCCGCGCGACGGCCTCGAGGTCGAGGTCGTACCGGCCGCGATGGAGCAGTTCGAACCCCTCGCCGTAGGCCTGCATCATGGCGTACTCGACGCCGTTGTGGACCATCTTCACGTAGTGGCCGGCCCCGGCGGGTCCCATCCGGTCGTGGCCGTCGGGCCCGGTCGCGACTGCGTCGAAGACGGGCGTCATCGCCTCGTAGGCGCGGGCGGGACCGCCGACCATCAGCGAGAAGCCGTGGTCGGCCGCGGCGGGGCCGCCGCTGGTGCCGCAGTCGAGGTAGGCGGCGTCCGTCTCCTCGGCGCGCCGGACCGAGGCCTCGAAGTGGGAGTTGCCCCCGTCGACGACCACGTCGGCCGGACCGAGATGGGGGGCGAGATCGGCGAGCGTCGCGTCCACCGCCTCCCCGGCCGGGACCATCAGCCAGACGTGCTTGCCGGACGTGTAATCGACGCGCGCGCCCTGCCCCTCGCCGTCGTCGCCGTCGGCCCCGTCGAGGCGCTCGGCGAAGTCGGCGACGGAGTCGGCCGGCTCCGCGCCCCGCTCGGCGGCCGCGGCGGTCGCCTCGGCGTCGAGGTCGAACGCGACGACCTCGTGGCCGGCGTCCAGGGTGCGGTCGACGACGATCTGCCCCATCCGCCCGAGCCCGATGACGCCCAGTCGCATGCCCGCCGGTGGCGGCGCGGGGGAGGTAGCCCTTGCGGTCGGCGGGGCGAGCGGGAGCGGTTGTGGGGTGACCCGAGCGCCGGCCGGCCGTGGGTTTACAACTGCGGGCGGCGACGGCGGCGGCATGGACGACCGCGGCGACGGCGGCACGACCGGCCGGGTGCGGGCCCACGCGGAGACGCTCGTCGACTGGAGCGCGCGGATCGACCCGGGCGACCGCGTGGTCGTGAGCGTGGCCGAGGGCGCCCACGACCTGGCGGTCGCCGTGGGCGAGGTCCTCGGCGAACGCGGGGCCGCGCCGCTCTTCCTGTACGACTCCGACGAGGTCGACCGGGCGTACCTCCGGGCCACCGACACCGACGCCCCCGGGTTCGAGGACGCGACGCTCCCCAAAACGCTCTACGAGAGGGCCGACGCGACCCTCCGCCTCGGCGGCGGACGGAACACGTTCGCGACCGGCGACGTGCCCGCGGCGACCCGGCAGGCCCGCGCGACGGCGACCGCCCCCGCCCGGGGGGCCCGGCTGGCGACCGACTGGGTCTCGACGGTCCACCCCACCCGCTCCCTGGCCCAGCAGGCGGGGATGGCCTACGAACCCTACCGGGACTTCGTCTACGGTGCCGTCCTCCGGGACTGGGAGGCGCTCGCGGAGGAGATGGCGCAGTTGAAGGAGGTCCTCGACGACGGCCACACGGTCCGTCTGGTCGGCGGGGGGACGGACCTCTCGATGCGGATCGAGGGACGGATCGCGGTCAACAGCGCCGCCTCCGTGGCCTACGACTCGCACAACCTGCCGAGCGGGGAGGTGTTCACGGCCCCGTACGCGGTCGAGGGCGAGGTCCGCTTCGACGTGCCGATGACGATAGAGGGCCGGCGCGTCCGGAACGCCCGGCTGGTCTTCGAGGACGGCGAGGTGGTCGAGCACGGGGCCGAGGTCGGGGAGGAGGCCATCGCGGAGGTGCTGGCGACCGACGACGGCGCCCGACGACCGGGGGAACTCGGCGTGGGGATGAACCGCGGCATCGACCGCGTCACCGACAGCGTCCTCTTCGACGAGAAGATGGCCGGGACCGTCCACCTCGCGCTCGGCCGGGCGTACGACGCCTGCGTCCCGGGCGGGGAGGGAAACGACAGCGCCGTCCACGTCGACCTCATCACGGAGATGGGCGAGGGATCGCGGCTGCTCGTCGACGGCGAGGCCGTCCAGCGCGACGGCGTCTTCCGGTGGGAGGAGGGGTTCTGAGCGCGGGATGACGGTACCGGTCCCGCGCCCCGGGGCGGAGTCGGATGTCGACGTAATCGCCCACCGCGGCTTCGCCGGCCGGCACCCGGAGAACACCCTCGCGGCGTTCCGGGCGGCGGTTCCGGACGCCGACTGGGTGGAACTCGACGTACTGCCCACCGCCGACGGGACGCCGGTCGTCTTCCACGACGACCGCCTCGGGGCGCGCGACGGCGGGGGCCTCACGGACGCGAGCGGAGTGGTGTGGGAGACACTGACCGACGTCGTGACCGGCGCCGAGGTGCTCGGGAGCGGCGAGACGGTCCCGCCCCTCGCGGCGGTCGTCGCGGCCGTCCCGGCAGAAGTGGGGCTACACGTCGAACTGAAAAATCCCGGAACGGCTGCCATCCGGCCCGACGAGGCGCTCGATGGCGACGCGCGAGACCGCGCCCGCGAGCGGTGGGCGCCGTTCGTCGACCGGGTGCTCGATGTCCTTGCGGACGTTCCCCACGACGTGTGCTACTCGTCGTTCTGTGAGGGGGCGCTGGCCGCGGTCCGCGCCCGGTCGGCGGCGCCGGTCGCGCCCCTGACGCGGTCGGATCCCGGCGCCGCGCTGACCGTCGCCGAGCGGTACGACGCCGCCGCGGTCCACCCTCACTGGTCGCTCGTCGTGTCGACGCCGGACGCGGCGGGCGACGGGCGGCCCGAATCGGCGGGGAATGAGTCGGAGGAGCCACCGGTGGACTCGGTGGCCCGCGCCCACGACGCCGGCCGCGCGGTGAACGCCTGGACGGTCGACACCCGGTCGCTGGCGACCCGTTTGCGAGCGGCGGGCGTGGACGGCATCATCGCGGACGTCCCCGGGGTGGCGCCGAGGAGGTGATCGGCGGACGTCGGGGGGGGCGGTCGGACCGGCAGCGAGCGGTGAGCGCCGGCACGTGGGCTTTCGACGCGCTTTTGACCGCCGCCGGCGGATTCGTGGGCATGGCTGACTTCCAGGTCGTAATCTCGGACCCCGAGACGGGGGCGACCTACCAGCGCGAGGTCGAGGGACAGGACGCGAACCGGTTCGTCGGCCGCGAACTCGGCGACGAGGTCGACGGCGCGGCGGTCGGACTCGACGGGTTCACGCTCGAACTCACCGGCGGCTCGGACGACACCGGCCGGCCGATGCGGGAGGACGTCCCCGGGGCGGACCTCCGGGAACTCCTCCTGACCGGCGGCATCGGCTACAACCCGGAGCGGGACGGCGAGCGCCGCCGCATCACCGTTCGGGGCCGGGAGGTCGGCGAGCGGACCGCCCAGATCAACGCGGCCGTCGTCGAGGGCGAGGGCGACGTGGCCGCCGCGCTCGGCGAGGGCGAGGACGGGGACGACGGGGACGACGGGGACGACGCGGGCGAAGCCGACGAGTAACGTGGAGCGCGTCCCCTCCGACCACCCCTCGGTGGCGACCCATCGCGCCCGGATCGAACGCTACGGCGGCACGCGACGCCCCTGCGTGCGGGTCCCCGACGCCGTGGACCTCGAGGCGGGAACGCTGGTCCGACTCGTCGTCGACGGCGACGAGCGCCACGCCCGCGTCGAGGCCGACGCCGAGGGGCGCCTGCTGACCGGCGCGTACGACAACCGCCGGCTGGCGCGGGAGCGCGAGGGGTCGAACCGCCTCGTCGACTGGCTCCGGGCGACCGACCGGGGCCCCGGGACGAGCACCGACCTCGACGAGGTCGAACCCGGCGACCTGTACGGCCTGCGGGTGCCCGGCGACCGCACGGTGTACGAGGCGACGCCCGGGCCCGACGACGCGCTGTCGGCCATCGCGGAGCGGGTCGAGCGGGACGACAGGTAAGCGCTTTCCGTCCCAAGCGGCTCGGGTCGGTATGGACGACCGCGCGCTCGAGGAGTTCCTCGCCGGCGACCGGCCGGACGAGGTCGCGCTCTTCCTCGCCGACGACGAACTGGACGACGGCGGCGCACTCGCCGACCGCGGGACGCGGGTCGACGGCGGCGTCGTTCTGGTGATGCCCGGCGACAGCGGCCGGAGCGCCTTCGCCGCCGGGACCGGGATGGACGCGATGACCTTCGCCCAGGAGGCGATGGACGCCGATGGGCGGATCGCCCGAGGGTTCCACGGGGGCGAGTGCCCGGACGCGAACGGCGAGGACGCGGACGAGGGCGACCACGCCCTCCGGTTCGTGCTCGCGTTCGCCGAGGAAGAGAACGAAGGGGTGGGAGGCATCTACGCCGAGGGCGACGTGATCCACGCCTACGCCTGCTGTACCTGCGGGACGGCCTACTCCGACCGGTGGGTGGTCGGGGAGCGGGCCGAGTAGTCGCCGCGGCGCCCCGGATACGGTCGGTCAGGCGTCGGCGTCGGCCGATTCGTCCCCATCGTCCGCCCCATCACCCTCCTCCGCGACCCGTCCGGCCACCCGCTCGAACGCCGCGAGGATGACCCGCCGGGCGGCCTCGCCCTCCGTCGTCCAGTG
>JBDGQA010000028.1:0-5331 GCA_042219325.1 Haloferacaceae archaeon
CCCGACGCCGAGGAGAAGTTCAAGAAGGTGAAGAAGGCGAAGGAGGTCCTCACCGACGAGGAGAAGCGCCAGCTCTACGACCGCCTCGGCCACGAACAGTTCGTCCAGGCCGAGAAGCACGGGGGCGTCGAGGGCGGCGGTGCCGGCCCCGGCCGTGGCGGCGCCCAGGGCAACCCCTTTGGCGGCATGGGCGGTGGCGGCATGGGCGGCATCGGCGACCTCTTCGAGGAGTTCTTCGGCGGCGGCCGGAGCGACCGCCCGCGTCAGGGCGACGACGTCGTCACCCGGCTCACCATCGACCTCGAGGAGGCCTACGAGGGGGCCGAGAAGCGGGTGACCGTCGAACGGCCCGAGCGGTGCGACGAGTGCGACGGGGCCGGGCACCCGCCCGGCACGGACGAGCGGACCTGTCCCGACTGTGGCGGCCAGGGCCAGGTCAGCGAGGTCCGCCAGTCGCCGCTCGGACAGGTCCGCCAGACCCGGACCTGTCCCCGCTGTGACGGCGAAGGCCGCCTGTACGAGACGACCTGTAGCGCCTGCAGGGGCGAGGGTACCACCCGCGAACGGTCGACCATCGAGGTGGAGGTGCCGCCGGGCATCAAGGACGGCCAGACCCTCAGGATGGAAGGCGAGGGCGCTCCCGGGGAGCGCGGCGGGCCGCCCGGCAACCTGCTCATCGAGGTGAGCGTCCGCGACCACGACGAGTTCGAACGCGACGGGGACGACCTCCACTACCGCCAGCCCGTCTCCTTCCCGCAGGCCGTCTTCGGCGACACCCTCCAGGTGCCGACGATAGAGGGCGACGTGGAGTTCGACCTGCCCGCCGGCACGCAGAGCGGCGAGACCTTCCGGCTGGAGGGCAAGGGAATGCCGCACCTCCAGCAGGGGCGGCGGCGCCGCCGTGCCGGCCACGGGGACCTCTACGTCCACGTCCAGGTCGTCGTCCCCGAGAACCTCAACGCGGAGCAGCGCGAGGCGCTGGAGGCGTTCGCCGAGGCCGGCGGCGAGGAGATCGACATCGACGAGGGGTTCTTCGAGCGCATCCGCAACAGCCTGTGACGGCGTGTGTCCCCGTCCGCGGCGGTCCGCGAGCGCGTCGCGTGACCGACGTCGACACGGTCCCGAGGCGCGCGTGACCGGTACCGGAACGACCCCGAAGCGCGTACCGGCGTCGGCACAACGTCGAGCGCGTGATGGGCGTTTTTCATCCCCCCGTCCTAACGACGGTCCGATGACACACACCACGGTCGACTACACCGACACGGAGGAGCTGGGCGGCGCGCTCCACATGCTGCGCGACCCGCTCGACTGTGAGAACCTGGGCCTCTCGGTCGTCGATGCCGGCCCCGGCTGGACCGGGATGGAACATGACCACGCCGACGACGGCCAGGAGGAGGTCTACCTGCTGGTCGAGGGGGACGCGACCCTCGTCGTCGAGGGCGAGGCGGTCGAGATGGACCCCGGCGACGCGGTCCGGGTCGATCCCGACGCGACCCGCCGGCTGGCGGTCGGAGATGAGGGTAGCCGCCTCGTCATCGCCGGGGCACCGTAGACGTATCCGTCCCCGACGCGTACCGCGGCCGTGACCGCCGACCGACCGCTTCCCGCCCGCGACGCGCGAGTGCTCGGCGACCTCGTCGCCCGCGAGCGACGGGCGGCGAGGCCGGCGATCCGCTCGTACACCGGGGCGAGAGAGCGGACCGTGAGCTACCGGGACTGCGTGACGACCGCCGCGAAGGCCGGCAACCTCCTGCGACACCTCGGCGTGCGCGGCGGGGACGCGGTCGACGGGACGGGCGAGGTCGGTGCCGGGACCGGCGGGCGCTCCCCGCGACTCGTCGCAATCGCGCCCGATCCGGTGCCGGAGCCGATTCTCGCGTTCCTCGGTGCCGCGACCGTCGGCGGCGTCGCGCGCTTCGACCCCCGCGCGACCGACGCGCGGGCTCTCGTCGTGAGCGCTGCCGACGAGGATCGGTACGAACCGTCGCCGGGGACGAACGTCGTCGTGTACGGCGGCGAACCCGCCGATCCGGGGACCGCCCACTGGGAGTCGGACGTGTGGTCGGAGAACCCGGCGGTCCCGCCGGCCGGGGTCGACCCGCCCGATCCCGTCCTCGGCGCCGACCGGACTTACACCCACGCCGAACTGCTGGCAGCCGCCCGGACGGCGGTCGACCGCCTCGACGTCGCCCCCGGGGACGCGATTGCGGTGCGCGCGTCGCTCGCGGACCCCCGTGCGGTCGTCGCCGGCGTCCTCGCACCGCTCCTGGCCGGCGGCGTCGTCGTCCTCCCCGACGACGAGCCACGGGCGGGGGCCGGGGTTGGCGAGGGCCCGGAGCCCCGAACCGCGGTACTCGACGACGTGTCGCTGTAGCGACGGAACGACGCGCGCGACGACGTATGTGCTGTAACGAACCCGACGACGTATGTGCTGGAGCGGCGGGGCGACGAACCCGACGACGCCGCTATCGCACCGCCCGGATCCCGTCGAGCGCCCCGGGGTTGTCGATGCTGCTCAGGTCGCCGGGGTCCTCGCCGGCGTGGACCGCCGCGATGGCCCGGCGGATGACCTTCCCGCTCTGGGTCCGGGGGAACTCGTCCACGAAGCGCACCTCGCGGGGCCGAAACGGCTTGCCCTGTTCGCGCGCGACCAGGTCGCGGAGTTCCTCGCGAAGGGTGTCGGTCTCCGCGACGCCCGGTTCGACGACGATGTAGGCGACGACGGCGGTGCCGGTGGTGTCGTCGGGGACGCCCACGGCGGCCGCCCGGTTGACCGACTCGTGGCCCGTCAGGATTCCCTCGATTTCGGCCGGCCCGACCTTCCGCCCGGCCACGTTGATCGCGTCGTCGGCCCGGCCGTAGAGGAACCAGAAGCCGTCCGCGTCCCGGCGCGCCCAGTCGCCGTGGTCCCAGAGGCCCTCCCAGGTCGACCAGTACTCCTCCAGGTAGCGCTCGTCACCCTCCCACAGCGACTTCGTCATGGACGGGCAGGAGTCCCGCGCCACGAGGAAGCCCCGTTCGCCCGTCTCGACGATTGACTCCCCCTCCTCGTTCACGATGTCGACGTCCATGCCGGGGCTGGGCCCCCCGAGCGTACAGGGCTTGAGGGGCTGGGTCGGCATCGGCAGGAGGAAGCAGCCGCAGATTTCGGTCCCGCCGGAGATGTTGATGATCGGCGTCTCGCCGCCGCCGAACCGCTCGTAGAACCACCGCCACGACTCGGGGTCCCACGGTTCGCCGGTCGATCCGAGCAGGCGGAGCGAGGAGAGGTCGTGTCCCTCGACCCAGTCGTCGCCGTGCTCCCGGAGCGCGCGAATCGCCGTGGGCGAGACCCCGAACTGGGTCAGCCTGTGGCGGTCGATCATCGCCGGGAGCCGGCCCGGGTCGGGGTGGTCCGGCGCGCCCTCGTAGAGGAAGACCGTCCCGCCGAAGGCGTGGTTGCCGATCAGCGTCCACGGCCCCATCATCCAGCCGATGTCGCTGACCCAGAAGAACCGGTCGCCCGGCTTCCGGTCGAACGCGAAGTGGATCTCCTTGGCCGGCTGTAGCAGCGCCCCGGCGTGGGTCTGGACGATGCCCTTCGGCCGCCCCGTCGTTCCCGAGGAGTAGAGGAGCATCGACGCGGCCTCCGACGGGAGCGACGCCGTCTCGTGGTCGGCGGCGGCCCCCCCGACCGCCTCCGCCCACCGCTCGTCGCGGCCGTCAGTCCAGGGGACGGGGTCGACGTGCCGCGTCCCGCCTCCCGCTCCGTGTCCTCCGTCGCTGCCGGTCGCGCCTCCCCCGTTGCCGCCGGTCGCTCCCCCGCCGGTCGCGCTTCCTCGACTACCGCTGCCGGGGACGGCCCCCAATCGGTCGTACACGACGACGTGCTCCACGCTGCCGGCCTCGCCGACTGCCTCGTCGGCCGTCGGCTTGAGGCGGACCTCGTCCCCCCGCCGGTAGAAGCCGTCGGCGGTGAACAGCACGGAGGGCTCGGCCGCGTCGAGGCGCGTGGCCACCGCGTCGACCCCGAACCCGGAGAAGACCGGGACCGCGATCGCGCCGCGCTGGAAACAGCCGTAGAGAACGGCGACGGTCTCGGGGAGCATCGGCATGTAGAGCGCCACGGTGTCCCCGACGCCGACGCCGCGCGCCGCGAGGGCGTTCGCCACCCGGTTCGCCGTCCGGCCGAGGTCGCGGAAGGTCACCCGCCGCACGTCGCCGGGTTCGCCCTCCCAGAGACAGGCCACCCGGTTCGCGTTCTCGCCGGTCGCGTGGCGGTCGAGGACGTTGTGTGCGACGTTGAGGCGCCCGCCGGGGTACCAGTCGGTGAACTGCGGCCCCTCGCCATCGTCGCGGACGGCGTCGTACGGCTCGTCGAACTCGATGCCGAGGTAGTCGACGAGTTCGTCCCAGAACCAGTCGAGGTCGCCGCAGGTCCGCTCCAGGAACTCCTCGCGGTCCGCGATGCCGTACGCCTCCATGAACTGCGTGACGTTGGCCGACGCGACGAACTCCGGGTCGGGTTCGTGGACGACCTCGCTCGTTGCGCGGTCCATCATAAGGGTCACCTACGCCGGGGGGCGTGGTATGCCTTCCTCCGGCATCCGTCCCGACACGCGCACCCCCGTCTGTCCGCCCCCCGCGGCGACCCTTTTTGTCCGTCGGGGGTCTATCTCCCCGCATGTACGTCCGGGACGCCAAAAACAGGGACGAGGTCTGGTTGCTCGACCGTATCGAGGAGATGGGGCTCGACGACGCCGCCTTCCGCTCCCGGGACTACGTCATCGCGGTCGACGAGCGGACCGACGAGCGCGCCGGCTTCGGTCGGCTCCGGATTCACAAGACCGACGAGGGGGAAGTCTGCGAACTGACGGGCATCGGCGTCCTCGAACAGTGGCGCGGTCAGGGCGTCGGCGCCCACGTGATCGAACGCCTGGTCGAGACCGCCGGCGACGAGGGGTTCGACGTCGTCTACTCGCTGACCGACGAGCCGGGATACCTCGCACAGTTCGGGTTCGAGGCGGTCGAGAGCGACCGGCTCCCCGAGCGGATCGGCGAGCGGTTAGAGCAGAAGCGCGAGTCGCTGATGCCGGACGCGGTCGGTATGCGGATCGACATCGACCGGTTCCGGATGCCGCCCCGGCTCCGGGAGGCGTTCAAGACCGCGGCGCCGCAGGAGACGGCGACCCAGGAGCCGTCCGAGACGGACGGCACCGAGACGGCCGAGGACTTCGGCATCGACCCCGAGGAGGCGACGTACAAGTACGACACCGGGCGGTGACGGCGCCGCCCGTACCGTTCCGTACCGTTCGACCGGCGGGACGAGGGGCCGTACCGTTCGACCGGCGG
>JBDGQA010000094.1:0-5040 GCA_042219325.1 Haloferacaceae archaeon
CCCGCGGCGGTCGTCGGTCCGCCGCGGTTGACCGCCGCCACGACCGCCGCCTCGGCGCTCGGGGCCGTCAGGCCGTCGTGGAGCGCGGTTTCGAGCGCCCCGACCGAACCGCCCTGCTCACCCGGCGACGCCGTCGCCCCGTCGGTCGCGGTCGCGAGCGCCGTCCGCACCGCCGGCGGGGCGTTCCGGTCGGCGGCGCCGGCGAGTGCGGCGTCGAGCGCCGGGCCGGACCCCTTCCCGCCGACCAGTTCCGCGACGACCCGGGCCAGCGCGACGGCCGCCGCGACCGCGTGCTCGTCCCCGTCGGCCAGCAGGGCGGGGACGGCCGACGGGAGTTGCTCCGGCGCGTCGTGGTAGGCCACGCCGGGCGGGACGCCGACGACGGGGACCGCGCCGTCGTCCGTGCCCGGCGTTCCGGGGGCGCTCCCGGTCGGATCGGTCGTCCCCGCGGGTGCGGCGGTTTCCTCTCCCACGAGCGTCCGGGCGACGCGTAGCGCTCGGGCCGTCACCGCCGTGGTCGCCCCCGCCGGCCGTCCCTCGCTCCCGCCCGCTCGCATGTCGGTAACGCGGCCGTATTGTCTGGCGATTTCCGCCCCGGACCACCCCTCGACGGGGCGGCCGAGCGCGTCGCCACAGGCCAGTCCCAGCAGGGCGCCCGCCGCGCGGTCGTCGAGTCCCGGCACGCCCGTCCCGTGGCGGGCGGGGGAGAAGCCGGTTACGACGTTACGCGGGCTGATAACTGGCGCCACAAGCTTATGCCGGCCTCGATCCGAACGGAGGTATGCGCGAATCGAGGCAGGCTGGAACGGCCGACCTCCCGACCGCGCGGACGGCCGAGGCCGTGCTGTCCGATGCGTACGCCACCCCCGTCACCGACGTCGACGTCGAGTGGTGTGGGCGTCGTCGTCTGCCCCCCGACGGCCTGGACGTCGTCGTCTATCGCGGTGCGGTCGAGCGAGCCTCCTACGACGAGTACTACGTCGTCCTCGGGCAGGGACTGAACCGGGTCCTCCCGGCCCCGGAATTCGACTCGGTCGCCGACCTCGTCGCGGCGGTCCAGGCCCACCGTCACGACGGCTGACCGTCGCTTCGCCGGCGCGCTCGGTCGGCGGGGGGATTTAACGGCACGACGGCCCTGTCACCGGTCATGGGGACGGCGCGTCACGGGGGGGGACCGACGGCTGCAGTTCGGGCGTACGCCTCACAGGTACATCCGGTGTTCATGCTCCCGCCGGTGGCGGCGGCGTGGTTCGGGGCGTCGCTCGCCCCGGCGCTCTCCGTCCCGCCGCTCGCGGCGGTCTCGCTCGCGACGTTCTTCGCGGTCTACACCGCCCACGTCAAGGACGGCTACGTCGACTTCCACGTCCGCGACGAGGACGACGACCACCCGCTCACGCGGCGCGGGTGTCGGCTCGGCCTCGTCGGCGCGGCGGCCGGGTTCCTCGCCGCGCTCGCCGCCGTGCTCCTGCTCGCCGGCCCCGTCGCCGCGCTGATCGTCCTCCCGACCTGGGCCATCGGCTACCTCCACGCGCCCACCCTCGACACCAATCCCGTGGGCGCGACGGCGGGCTACCCGACCGGGGTCGCACTCGTCATCGTCGCCGGACACTACACGCAGGCCGGACGGTTCTCCCCGACCGCGCTGGCGTTCGCGTTCGTCTTCCTGGCGGTGCTCTGTGGCGTCAAGATCATCGACGACGCCACCGACTACGAGTACGACCGCTCAATCGACAAGCGCACGGTCGCGGTGGTGCTCGGCCCCGCGCGGGCCCACCGGATGGCCTACGGGCTGATCGCCGTCGGCCTCCTCGCCGTCGTCGCCTTCGCCGTCGACGGCCTCGTGCCCCCCGCCTCGGTGCTCGCGATTCCGCCCTTCGCCATCGTCGCCCTCTACGCCCGCCGGGCCGGACCGGAACTCGCCACCATGCTGCTCGTCCGCGGGGCGTACCTCCTGCTCGCGGGCCTGATGGTCGCGGCCCACTTCCGGCCGCTCACCGGCGTCGCCCTCCCCGACATCGGGGTCCTCGGCCCGTACACCTACCTCGCCACGGAGGTCGTCTTCGGCGCCGCGGCGCTCGCACTCCTGGTCCGGACCGGCTCCCTCCGGCGGGCCGCCCGAACTGTCGTCGTCCTCTACCCCGTCGCGTACGTGTGGGACTGGTACACCCTGTCGGTCGGCGTCTTCGCCATCCCGCTTCGCACCGGCGTCGAACTGCTCGGCATCCCGGTCGAGGAGCACCTGTTCATGGTCGTCGTTCCGGCCCTCGTCGTCGGCGTCCACGAACTGGTCAACGGGCGGCCCGCGCGGGCCGCTGGTGACGGCTGACGGCTTCGTTGAATCCCTCAGAGGTTGACAGAAGCGGTATGCTGAATAGGGAGGGTGTATGCGGTACGATGGTTCGGTTTGAAAAATGCTACTCTGACTTCATGAGACCTGCTTAGTCGTCGTCTTCGTCCTCGTCCTCGTCGTCCTCTTCCGCTTTGTCGTCTTCAGATTCCTCTTCGTCGGCGTCTTCCTCGTCGTTTTCGTCATCTTCGTCGGCGTCTTCAGCCTCCTCAGATTCCTCTTCGTCCTCTTCCGCTTCGTCGTCTTCAGATTCCTCTGCGTGCTCCTCAGACCCCTCGTACTCGTATTCCTCTTCGACCAGCGTCAGGGACCCGTCTTCGAGGGCGTATGCGAGTTCACCTTCGAAGCCGCCCTTCTCGAGTTCAAGTTCGACCTCGTCGTCTTCGCTGACGTTGAACGAGACGGTTCCGTTCTCGTCGGTCAGCTGCGTCTGGTCGTCGTAGATGACCGAGACGTTCTCGGCGGGGCTGCCGTCGGCGGTGACGGTCACTTCGAGGGTGCCGTTGTCCACCAACGCCGTCGCGTCAACATTGCTGGGGGTGCTCGTAGTTTCGTCCGCCTGTGCACTCGCGTCGACCGCGGCACCGACCCCACCTGTCGCCGCGGCGACACCAGTGACACACAGGAGTGTGGCTACGATCAGGGCGGCAGTTTTACTTCGAGGCATGCACCCGGACGATAGACCGTTAGCAGCATATACCAAACTGATATTCGTCTTCGATTTGTCCGAATTAACCCGTTTTAACCGACACACGGCAGCATATCGAGTATACATGAACTCAGCTCAGCTGAACAATGCCGTGAGGTGCATGCAAGAACCCCTGATGACAGATACGCGCGTTGAGTCCAGCACGATCTATCAGTTATTGTCCCAATCTGATATGAAAGACACCACCCTCAGATCGGCACCCGCGTGACGGGGGTGATGCGCTCACTAGGTACGGCCTTTGTCATGCTGTGGGTGAATTCCTCGATCGGCCACATATACTCGAGGTCACGCAGGTCGTCGTATGGCAAACTGCGTACGCGGACAGACTGAAAACACTACTGACCCTGTCCGCATCCGTTTGCTCGAACAGTTGCTGGGACGTATCTTTGATTGATAATATAATTGATACAGCGCCCCGTCGGGCGGTAAACCGACTAAACTCGGCTGAATCCTGGTGGAGGGAGTTCACGGTTTATGTGATCGTCTTCTCTCTAGGACTATTGCCATGCAGACCAAGGCAAATCGGCTGATCAACACCGACGCGGTCGACGAGCGAACACTCAAACCGGTCGTGAAGCTGCTGCTGCTGGTCGGCGCGCTGTTCCTCATGTGGGCGCTCGTGACGAACCTCCCGGGTGTCGACGCACTCATCCCGGAGACCGCAGTGACCTATGGCGCCGTGCTGGGCGCCGCGGTGACCCTCGGTATCGTGGCCGTCCTGCTCTTCGTCGCGCTCAGGCTCGAGCCCCTCGTGGTACAGGCGTTCGCTGGACCCCGTGAGGTGGTGTCGGACATCGCCTCGATGGCCAAGCACGTCGTGCTGTTCGTGGCCGTCATCACGGCCCACAGCGGGCTCACGCCGCTGGTCATGCCGTCGCTCGAGGCCGTCGACCTCGCGTGGACGTACGACATGTTGTTCCTGGTGCTGGCGCTCATCCCGACGGTCGTGATTGCCATCCGGATGTACGGCAACTTCGACGAGGTCGCCACGCTCCTCACCGGCCGGATGACGTCGTCCGAATCCGAGGAGAGCGGCGACGACACGTCCGAACCTCGGTCGTCGCACTGATCCAGTGTCCCAGTCGTGGGATCGGACAATTCCGACCACGATGGCCAGGCTGAATCCGGTTCTGTCGGCCGAGGTCGAGAACCCGCTCTCGAACACGTCCCGACTTTTCCGTAGTCAAGCTGCTGCGGCGGGCGGCTTGTGACGGCGAGTTCGACGGCAGGCAGGTGAACTGTCACCCTGGCGGGACCGGCCTATGGTGACAGACTTTCGCAGACCCCGTTTCCATGCTCATTAGAGCCGTCGTCGGCTCACTAACTGACGGAGCGAGCGCCGCATTCGGGTGTTGACCGACTTGCGCGCTGTATTCAGCACGGCTGCTGAAACCCATCACCGGCTGAGGTTTCGACGAAGCCGGGCTGACGGATAGCGGACGAGGCCGGCGGCGCGGAGCGACGGACGGCGGCCGACCCGGGCGCCGTGGCGGGACACCTCGTCCCACGACGCGACGCTTTAGTGCGCCGGGGCCCCGAGACGACCCATGGCCGACGAGCACGGGGGGTTCGAGGAGGTGCGCGAGAACGTCGACGGCCACCCCATGGCCCGGCTCCTCGGCTACGCCCGACCGTACTGGCCGCACCTGACCGTCGGCGTGCTGGCCTCCATCACCACCCGCCTGGCCCGCCTGGTGCCGCCGGTGGTCGTCGCGGCGGCCATCGACCGGGTCGTCCTCGCGCCCGGCGAACCCGGACTGCTGGCGGCCATCGGCCTCCTCCCGGCCGCGACGGTGACCGGCGAGGCCGCCCGGTTGGCGCTGCTCCGCCGCCTCGTCGCGGTCGCCGGCCTGGCGTACCTGGTTCGGTCGCTGACCCGCTTTGGCTCGCGGTACCTCCTCCAGTCGACCGCCCAGAAGATCCAGCGCGACCTGCGCGACGACACCTACGACCACCTCCAGCACCTCTCGCTCGACTTCTTCGC
>JBDGQA010000066.1:0-5021 GCA_042219325.1 Haloferacaceae archaeon
GGTAGGACACGAGCTTCCCAAGCTCGTAGCCCGGGTTCAATTCCCGGACGGCGCAGTTCCGCGGCGAACGGAGGTGAGGAGCGAAATCGCCTCGTTACCGGTGCGACCGCCCGACGGATGGCTCCCGGGACGGCGTCCGGGAGGGGCGTGTCCGGGCGTCCGACCGCCGGCTGCGGTCGTGGACCTGGACGGCGCTGTCGGTCCCGAGGACGAGCGCGAAGACGCCGCCGAAGAGGCTGCTCCAGAGCGGGAGCGTGTCCACGGTTTCGGCGAGGCCCGCGTCGACGCCGAACACGAACGACGTGGTGGCGAGCCACAGGCCGAGTAGTGCGATCAGCGTGGAGGCCGCGACGCTACCGCACCCTCGGACCGTCCGGCGATAGCCGTCGTATCCGCCGACTGCGATCAGGAGGGCGCCGACGAGCGCGTCGTTCCAGAACTCCACCGCCCCGAGGTCGAACCGGAGGGCCTGCAGGACCATCGCGATGCCGAGGAGGACGACACCCGCGGAGAGCCACGCGTTCGAGTCGTCCGTATTCGGCCCGCCGCCCCGTTCGCCGTCCCCGTGATGCTCGCTCATGGAACTCTACCTGGGGAGGAGTCCGAGGCGCAGATGTAGGTTACGAAGAGCCGGGCGGGGCGGCGCACGATACCGTCCGACACGGCGTCCCTGGTCGGAGAGATGTCCACGCCCTCACGCCGCCCCGAACCGCTCGTCCGTCACCACCCGTGCGGGATCGTCGACCACCCGCCGCAGTTCGGCCGTCGCGGCCGGATCGAACCGAAGGACGCGCCGCCACCACGGCCCCTTCCCCGAATCGCTCGACAGGTCGGTGACCAGCCAGTTGGCTTCGCTCCCGGTCGTCGCCGAGAGCGGCACCGCGCGGTCGTAGAGCCGCGAACGGTCGTCGCCGCGGACGAGGACCTTCGCGTCGACCGTCTCGCGTTGCAGGTGGGCGTTCGAGGCGAACCGCTCGCGCTCCGCGGCCGGGAGGTCCCGGAACGCCTCGCCCGTCACCGCCGCGGCCACGCGGAACTCGCCGAGCAGATAGGCCCCCCAGTCGGGGAGGACGAAGGGAGCGCGGGCGGGGTTGTCGGCGGCCGGTTCCGTTCCCTCCCCCGCCGCCGACGTTTTCGTCCGTTCGGCCGCCGACGCTCCCGGCCCTTCCGCCGACGCCGGCCCGCCGAATCCCGCCCGGAACGACAGCGTCGCGTAGAAGAGGAGGCAGTCGCCGGGATCCAGCGCCGAGAGCGGTCCGGCCTTCACGCCGTGTTCGTCGCCGTAGGTGTACGCGGTCCGGCCGTGGACGCCGGCGAACTCCGGGTCGAGGTGGACCCGGCGGTCGGAGAGATCGGGCGGGAGGTCCACCGCGAGGTCGAGGTCCGCGTAGGTCGGCACCGGCCCGTCGGTCGGTTCGCGCTCGGGGATCGGGACGTACTCGAACCGTCCGTCCGGACCGATCGGTCCGCGGACGCCGGGCAGTTGCGTGTTCGCGGCGACGTTGATGGCGACCGCCCGCGGGTCGGACGCCCCGGTCATCGGGTGGGGGCCAGCCGGTGGACGCCGCTCCCGGTCAGCACGTAGAGTTCGTCCGCCCGATCCCGTCCGACGGCGAACAGTCGCCCCAGATCGTCCCTGCTCGCCTCGGCCACCGGCAGGACGTCCGTCGACCAGGGGCCCTCCTCGGCGGGCGTGGCGACGAACAGGTCCCCGTTCGCGTTCAGGTCGCCGAAGACGTACCGGCCCGACAGCGCAGGGATGGCGTCGCCCCGGTAGACGTGGCCGCCGACGACGGCGACGCCCGACACCGTCGCGCCGGAGTGGGGGTACTCCACGACCGGGTCGCGCAGGGGGCGTCCGTCGGGCGCCCGAGACGGGCAGTCGTCCGCCCCGAAACAGCGCGTGCCCTCCCGCACGTTCCAGCCGTAGTTGCCGCCGCGCTGGACCAGGTTGACCTCCTCGCGGCGGCGCTGGCCCACGTCGGCGACGTAGCAGTCCGTCCCGTCAAAGGAGATGCCCCACGGATTGCGCAGCCCCCACACGTACTGCTCGTCGAGGCCCTCGTCCCCGACGAGCGGGTTGTCGTCCGGGACGCCGTACGGCCGCTCCCCGGAGCGGTCGTTCACGTCGATGCGGAGCAGACTCCCGAGGAGGTTCCGGGTCACGTCCTGGCCGTTCCCGCCGGGGACGGCGTCGTACCAGTCCTCGACGTGGCCGGTGCCCCGATCGCCACCCCCGCCGCCGTCGCCGACGCCGACGTAGAGGTATCCGTCCGGGCCGAACGCCAGCGACCCCGAGTTGTGGTTGCCCTGGGGCTCCGGAATCTCGAGCAGGGTCCGCTCCGACGTCCGGTCGATCGTCCCGTCCGCACGGACCCGGAACTCGGCGAGCACGAACGTGTGGCTGTAGGTCGGGGGGGTCCCCGCCCGCGACGCCGAACTGTATCGGACGTAGAGCCGGCCGTTCGACCCGAAGTCGGGGTGGAGCGCCAGCCCCAGCAGCCCCCGCTCGCCCCCCGTCATCACAGCGTCTGCGAGGTCGAGCGCCGTCTCGACCGCGCCCCCGTCGAGGCGGAGTATCCGTCCGGGGCGGTCGGCGACGTAGCGCGTTCCGTCGGGCGCCTCGACGAACGCGAGCGGGGAATCCGGGCGGTCCGTCACCGTCTCCAGTCGGACGGGGAGGCCGTCGGCCGCCGCCCCGGTGTCGGTCCCCGTCCCCGCCGCCGTCGGTCCCCCGCCCGGCCGGGTACAGCCGGCGAGGCCGACGGCGGCCGAGAGGGCCAGGCCGAGCGCCCGCCGTCTGGTCGGCATGGCTCTCCACCGGGCGGCCGGACCCAAAAGCGGCGCGGTCCCGCGCCCGAACGGTGCCGCCGCTCGGGCGGATCCGCGTGGTGCAACGGCACGGCCCACGCGGTGCAGTGACACGGACCGTTGCCCGTGCGGACCGTACCGCGACCGTGGCCCTCCGACTCGCACTCGCCGCGTTCGGCCCCGTCGAGGGACTCCTGATCCTCCTCCGGGCGGTGACGCGAGGGCGGAGACGGGACGAGCAGTCCGGGCACTCGGCCGGTGCAGGCGCCCGACATCGGAGCGCGGCCGTGCCGGCCGCGACAGGACGAGCGCCGGCCCGCACCGGGACAGTTATCGATCGGCGGACGGGAGTACGGCCACGTGATCGGTGACGCGCCGTCCCCCGTGCGAGGGCCGGGGTCGGACGGGCCGGTCGGCCCGCCCCCGACCGGCGGATCGGCACCCCCGGAGTCGGGGCATCTGCCGGACGTCGGCCACACCGGAGGGACGAGGTGACGGACCGACGGCTCGCGACCCTGGGGATGATGCTCGGCATCTTCCTCGCGGGCATCGACGGGACCATCGTCAGCACCGCCATGCCGACGGTGGTGGCGTCGCTCGGCGGCCTCGAACGCTACCCCTGGGTGTTCGCCGCGTACATGCTCTTCGCTGCGGTCACGATGCCGGTGTTCGGACGGCTCGCTGACATCTACGGCCGCAAGCGCCTGTTCTACGTCGGCATCGCGGCCTTCGTGCTCGGCAGCGTTCTGGCCGGCGCCGCCCGGAGCATGCTCCAGCTCGTCGCCTTCCGCGCCGTCCAGGGAGTCGGCGCCGGCGCGATGTTCTCCATCCCCTACACGGTGCTCGGCGTGATCTACCCGCCGGACGAGCGCGGCAAGGCCATCGGCTACGGCAGTGCAGTCTGGGGCGTCTCCAGCGTGATCGGTCCTCTGCTCGGCTACCTGATCGTCGCCACGCTGTCGTGGCGCTGGGTCTTCTACCTCAGCGTCCCGGTCGGCGCGGCGGCCGCCCTCGTCACCGCCCGGTCGCTCGACGAGACCACGGGGGACGCCGACCGGTACGTCGACGTCGCCGGCGCGACGCTCCTCGCGGCCGGCGTGGGGGCGGCCCTGGTCGCGCTCGAAGTGTACGACTCGCACCCCCGGCTCGCCGCCGCGCTCGTCCCGCTCGGCATCGCCCTCCTCGGCCTGTTCTACGTCGCCGAACGGCGCGCCCGCGTGCCGATCCTCCCGCTCTCGCTCTTTCGCGACCGGACCTTCGTCGTCACGAACGCGGCGGGCTTTCTCACGAGTTTTGCCATCTTTGCTGCGCTCACCTACGATCCGCTGTTCGTCCAGAGCGTCCGCGGGAGCACCGCGAGCGCCGCGCTCATCGTCTTTCCCATCTCCATCGGCTGGTCGGGCACGAGTTTCGTCTCCGGCCGCCTCGTCAACCGGTTCGGCGAGCGCCGCCTCGCAACGGCGGGGGCGCTGCTCATGACGGCGAGTTTCGTCGTCGCCGCGCTCTGGACCGTCGCCACCCCGCTGTGGGCGATGATGCTGACCGTGTTCCTCACCGGCGTCGGGATGGGGACGCTCACCCCGCCGATCCTCGTCGCCGTCCAGAACCACCTCGGCACCGAGCGGATGGGCCTCGCGACCTCCTCACAGCAGTTCTTCCGGAACCTCGGCGGGACCGTCGGCGTCGCGGTGCTCGGCGTCGTGTTGAACGTCGCGATGCGCGAGCGCCTCGCCGCCGTCCCCGGCGTCTCGGACCTGGACGACCTCCAGGAACTCCTGCTCCGGGGCGGCGACGCGCCGCCGGGCATCGCGGCCGTGATGGCCGACGGGCTGACGACCGTCTTCGCCGTCGCCGCCCTCGTGTGTCTCGTCGCCGCGGCGGCCGCCGCCCGGATCCCCGTCACCCCGGCGACGGCCGCGTCCGGGACGGCGTCGGGGGACGACTGAGCGGCCCGGACCCCGCGTGTCAGGCGTCCGGCGGCTGGAGGTCCCGCTCGAACTCGTCGAACTGCTCCAGGTCCTCGGGCAGGTCGTACTCGATGCGGCGCTCCTCGCGGCGGTTCTCCCCGCCGGAGTCCAGCGGTTCGGCCACCGACTCCCAGCCGGGCTTGATCTTGACGCTCTTGGCCGGCGACCCGACGGCGATGTGGTGGTCTGGCACGTCGCCCTGGACGGCCGACTTCGCGCCGACGACCGCGTTCTTCCCGATCC
>JBDGQA010000110.1:0-4835 GCA_042219325.1 Haloferacaceae archaeon
GGGACAGCGCCCTGAACGCTGCGCCGTTGGCCTGACTTGGCTATCCCTGCGCGCGATATCGCGTACCCTCTGCCCCCTCAAAGGCGTTTCGGGTGCGGTCCCCGGCGGCCGACCGGTCCCGCCGCTGGCCCGGGGTGCCGGGCGCCTGGGGCGGGGCGGGCGGGCCGACGGTGAGGGGGCGTCCGTCATGCTCAGACCGCGACCTTCTCTTCCAGTTCCGCCGCGCGCTCGCCGATCGTTTCGGCGGCGCGCAGGACCAGTTCCTCGACCGACAGCGACCCGTCCGTCTCCACGTGGAAGACGAACGCACCGGGGACGTCGGTCACCGTTACCTCGATGTCGGGGTACCGCTCCGTCAGGTCGTGGCCGAACTCGCCGGTCGGGACGAGATCACCGTCCGACGCGTCGGCGTCGGCGTGTTCGGCCGCGCCCTCCTCGATCACGCCCCGCACGATGTGCGGGTCGCGTTCGTCGACCTCGTGGTCGGGGACGTCGCCCGCGGCCTCGATGCGCTGGAGGTGCCGGTAGCCGACCGCCACGCCGCCCTGGTGTTTGGCGTGGCTCTTGCCGGTGTCGAGCACCGCCTCCGCCTCGAGTTCGAGCCGCTGGTTCTCCCCGCTCGGGTTCGCCTTCAGGTCGATGATCGGAATGTTCTCGTCGGCAGGGCGGACCCGCTCGTCGCTCGTCTCGAGGTCGCCCGAGTAGGCCGTGTCCGGCCCCTCGACGTCCAGCGCGAGCGTGGCGGTTTCGCCCTGCTCGTAATCCTCGAGCGGGGTCGTCAGGGGGATCAGCCCCAGCCGCAGGCCGATGATCTCGTCGAACATCACCGACGAGTTCTCGACCATCCGGACGGTGTCGATCGAGAACGTCGGGACGTCCGCGATGATGGCCCGCCGGATGCCGTTCGCGAGCGCCGGCGTCAGCCCGCGGACCAGCACCCGTGCCTCGCGATCACCGCGCTCGACGAACTCGACGTCGAAGTCCTCGGCCTCGCTCATATCCGTCTGTTCTTCGGGGCGCGAGTCCCGTCGTGCGGGATCGGCGTCACGTCCTCGATTCGGCCGATCTCCAGGCCGGCGCGGGCCAGCGCCCGGATCGTCGCCTGTGCCCCGGGGCCGGGCGACTTGCTCATGTTCCCGCCCGGGCCGCGTACGCGGACGTGGACGCCCTCGATGCCGGCGGCCTGGACCTCCTCGGCGACGACCTCGGCCATCTGCATCGCGGCGTAGGGCGAGGCCTCGTCGCGGTTCTGCTTCACGACCGTCCCGCCGCTCGACTTCGCGATCGTCTCCGCGCCGGTCTGGTCGGTGACCGTGATCAGCGTGTTGTTGAACGACGCGTGGATGTGGGCGATTCCCCACCGGCCCTCGTCGGCACTCATTCCTGGGCCTCCGCACGTTCGGGGTGGAGTTCGTCGGCCAGCGGGCTGAGTTCGTCGAAGCCGATGGTGCCCTCCTCGTCGACCTCGACCTTCTTCGACGGTCGGGTCACGCGGGCGTCACCGACGGTGATGTGCCCGTGGACGACGAACTGTCGAGCCTGCTTGGGCGTACTCGACATCCCCTGCCGGTAGACGACGGTCTGCAGGCGCCGCTCCAGCAGGTCGGTCACTTCGAGGCTCAGCACGTCGGAGATGTCGTCGCCCTCGCTCAGCAGGCCGAGCCGCCGCAGGCGGGCGAGGAACTCCGAGCCGGCCTCGGCGGCCGCGTCGGGGTCGCCCTGCGCCTCGCCGAGCAGTCGGCGGGCCTCGCGGCGGAACCGTCGGAGCTGTGACTGTGCGCCCCACAGTTCGCGCTTGTTCACGAGGCCGTACCGCGACAGCAGGTTCGACTCCGTCGCGATGCGCTCGCCCTGGTACGGGTGGTTCGGGGTCTCGTATCGCTTGGTGTTCTGGCCGGTCGTCATAGCTCGTCCTCCTCGGCGGCCTCCTCCTCGGCCGCCTCCTCGCGGATCTCCTCGACGTTGACGCCGATGGTGCCCTCGGTCCGGCCGGTCGACTTCGTGCGCTGTCCGCGCACCTTCTGGCCGCGCTTGTGGCGCGCACCCTTGTAGGAGTCGATCATCTTCATCCGGTTGATGTCGTGCCGGCGGGTCTGCTCCAGCTCCGAGCCGACCACGTGGGTGGTCTCGCCGCTGAAGAAGTCGTTCCGCCGGTTGCTCATCCAGTCGGGGAGTTCGTCGTCGAGATCCTGGACGGTTTCGACCAGTTCGTCGATCTCGTCGTCGTCGAGGCGACCCAGCGTCGCCGTCCGGTCGACGTCGATCCGCTCGGTCACGAGCCGCGCCGTTCGCTTGCCGATACCTTTCATGTCCGTCAGGCCCCGCTCGACGCTCTTCGTCCCGTCGAGGTCGGTCTGCCCGATGCGGACGAAATACCGGAGGTCCTCGTCGTCCTCCGGGCCGTCCGAGTCGTCCGGTTGTTCTGCGCTCATATGTGTGGTGTGAAGCGTTGCGGCGGGGATTTGAACCCCGGAGGCTTGACGCCACTGAGTTAGCAACCCAGCGCCTTGGACCAGGCTAGGCTACCGCAACACCCGTTTGTTATCGTCGCCCTCACGGACTCGGGGCCGATCGCCCCTACAGCGGATTGCGCCCGAAACCACTCGATGCCCGCACTTAAGGGTCACGAAGTGACGGGCCGGCGAAGACGCGAATACGGGCCAAGGGGCGGTCGTGGCTGCCGCGGACGGCCCCTCACCGCCCGTCCAGTCCCAGCAGCTCCCGCGCCTCCCCCGGCGTCGCGACCGGCCGGCCGAGCAGTTCGGCGAGCTGCGCCGCCCGGGCGACGAGTTGCGCGTTGCTCTCGGCCGGCCGGCCCGCCTCGTAGTAGAGGTTGTCCTCCAGACCGACCCGGACGTGACAGCCGACGAGCAGCCCGCAGGTCGTCATCGGCACCTGATGGGGCCCGAAGCCGAGGACGTTCGCCTCCGCCCCCGCCGGCACCGCGTCGAGGTGGGAGAGGAGCCGTCGGGGGTGCGGGACCGCGGTGGTGCCGCCGCCGAAGATCAGGTTCAGGTAGGGCGGGTCCGCGACCCGTTCCCCATCGAGGAAGGCGAGCGCCTCGTTGAGATGACCGTCGTTGAACACCTCCAGTTCGGGCTTGATTCCGCGGTCCCGCATCTCGGCGTGGAGGTCGCGCACCAGCCCCCGGGTGTTCTCGCTCGTCAACCGCTCGTACCGGTTGAGCGGCCCCATGTCGAGCGACGCCATCTCCGGCGGCGGATCGGTCCGCAGCGGTTCGAAGCGCAGGTCGTCCGGCGCCGCGGTCCCGCCGGTCGAGTGCTGGATCACGACGTCGTCGGTCCGCTCGCGGACCGCGTCGGTCACGGCCTGGAACCGCTCGCGGGAGAAGGCCCGCTCCCCGTTCGCCCGCCGGGCGTGGAGGTGGACGACGCTCGCCCCCGCCATCTCGCAGGCCGCGGCGGCCGCCCCGATCTCTGCCGGCGTTTCGGGGAGGTTCGGGTTCGCCTCCTTGCCGTGGACCCCGCCGGTCAGCGCCGCCGTCACGACGACGGGCTTCCCGTCGAGATAGGCCTCGTAGCCGCCCGTCATTCCGACGCCGCCTCGCGGTATATCTCGCAGTGCTCCGCCGGCGCCAGCCCGTACCGCCGGTTGCAGATGTCCGCCCGCATCGGCTCGACGAACGCCTCCGTCACGGTGCAGTAGGCGCGGGCCGTCTCGAACTGCTGGCCGTCCGCCGCTGCCCGGTACTCCAGGTGGGGACAGCGGGCGGCGGCGTCCGCGTCGCCGCCGTCATCCGCTTCTCCCCCGTCGGCGTCCCCGCCGGTACCGTCGGTCATACCCGTCGTGACGCCTCGACGGGCATCAAACTCCCGGCGAGGGAATTCCCTCGCCGACGTCCCACTCGCTCCCCCGGTCGCTCGCGGGACTCCCGGCGAGTCCACTCGGAGCGAACGAATCCATCCTCACCCGCTTCGAACGTTCCCTCGCCGACGTCCCACTCGCTCCCCCGGTCGCTCGCGGGACTCCCGGCGAGTCCACTCGGAGCGAACGAATCCATCCTCACCCGCTTCGAACGTTCCCTCGCCGACGTCCCACTCGCTCCCCCGGTCGCTCGCGGGACTCCCGGCGGGGGTCGCGAGGCGGGCAGTCAGCGGGCGCCAGCACCGCCTCCCGCGTCAGGCCCGTTCGGTCGTGCCGACCGCCCGTCGCCCTCGAACGCCACGTCGAGGTCGGTGTCGACGAGCCGTGTCGCACCCTGCTTGACCGCCAGCGCGACCGACCGCTTGTCCCGAAGGACGAAGACGTTGTAGTCGGCGGTGTGCCGCTGGATCACCGCCGCGTTGAACACGTTCTCCGGATGCTCGCGGTACTTGCGCACCACGACGGCGTACGGGTCGAGGACGTCGACGACCCGCAGGTCGTAGCCCCGGTCGGCGAGCGAGGCCCGCAACGGGTCGAACCGGCGGGCCGGTACGTCGAACCGGTACTCCCGGTTGTCGTAGTACCGCCGCACCAGGTCGAACACCGCCTCGTCGAAGTAATGCCGGAAGAGATAGCGGTCGCCGACCGGGAAGACGTTCACCCGCTCCGTCTCCGCCCCGCCAGTCGGGGGCATACTGCGGATTGGTGGCCCCGCCCCTTCAGCCCGTGCCGTCCACAGTGAAAGTGAAACTACAGGACTGGACGCCGACGGGGCTGGCGCGGGAAGCCGGCGTCAGACGCCGATGTACTCCTCGTTGAACTCCCACTCGCCGTCGTCGCCGCGGACCATGTACTCGCCGTAGTAGGGAACGCGGTTGTCGACGACCGTCCGGAAGGCCTCGCGGATCTCCGCCCGGGTCATGTCGCCCATCGAACGCAGGTCGTCGTTG
>JBDGQA010000007.1:0-4717 GCA_042219325.1 Haloferacaceae archaeon
CCCATCCTCTCGGATACATTTCGCCTCCGAAAGCGGTCCAGTTTCCCCTCTCTCGGAAGTGCGTCTCGCTCTTGACGGCGATGTCGATACCGACCGATGGACCCCCTGCATTAGTTGGTGCTCTCCCCCCGGAGTCGACTGGAGTTGATCGTTCAGTCGAATTGCTCCCACATAAGCACTGGTGGCTTCGCGTCGACATCGCGACCTGAGGGGAACGAGAGGCGCTGATCGCTGCAGTAACCCGCCCGCTGCAAGCACCGCACGCTAACGTCCGGGAACCGCAGCAAAGCACGACAGTCAGATCATTCGCGCTCTCCCCACTCCGACGAAGGCTCGCCAGAGCCTCCCGACTTCCAGAAGGCGAAACACCTACGGCACCGAGTGCGTACCTAGGCGTATGGACCGCCAGCAGATCATGGCCATCATCCTCGTCATCCTGATGGTGGGCTCGTCGGTCGTCTACGGCCTCGCGTACTTCTTCTAGTCCCAGACGTCCGATAGCGGGTGACTGCCCTCCTCCGAGCGGGTCCGCCGGCGCTGGTCCCGCGTCGACTGTCCCCGCCGGTCGCTGTTGGCCAGTGCCCGTCCCGGCGCGAACTCCGGCAGGTCCGGCGTCGTCATGCGGTCGACCTGGGCCTCGAACCAGTCGGGCATGTCCGTGCGGGCGCGGTCGAACAGATCGAGCAGGGACGAGTCGGCGAGGTAGGTCGCGCCGTGGTCGTCGGGCGCGCGCACGACGCGGCCGCAGGCCTGAATGACCGTCCGGAGCGCGGCGCGGTAGTACCAGCCCCACTGGCCGTCTTCGAGTCGGCTGGCGACCCGCGAGTCGCGAGTGTTCGGATAGGGGGCCTTGCAGAGGACTTGCCACCGGCAGAGATCGCCCTCCAGATCGAGTGCCTCCTCCATCTTGACCGAGAGGAAGCAGTCGGGGTCGTCGCTGCGTTTCCACGCGGCCAGCTGGCCGTCGCGGTCCTCGCGGTCGTGGGCGCGCACGCGGCCGGCGACGCCAAAGTCCGCGAGCAGATCCGCCAGCCGCTCCTGGATGGCATACGAGTGACAGTGGACCAGCCCCTTCTCGTCGGGGTGGCGCTGCATGATCCGGACGAGCGTGCGGGCGATGGCGGGCAGGGTCTCCTCGCGCTGCTCGTAGGTCATCTTCCCCCGTGTCACGTCGTACAGCGGCCGGTGCTCGACGGGGAAGGTGTGGCCGATCTCGACGAGTTCGACCCGGTCGGGATCGAGGCCGACGCCGGCACAGAACGCCGCCTTGTTGAGGATCGTCGCCGACAGCAGGGCAAAGCGAGTCCCGCGGTCCCAGACGGTGTGCTGGAGGTACCGCTCGGGGTTCATCGGTTTGATCGTCACCCGACTCCCCTCGCCGTCGGGCTGGTCGACGACCCACGTCGTCGGGCTCTCGGGGTCGCGGTACTCCTCGGTGAACCACTGCAGGTCCGAGCGCAGTTCGGTCAGCCGGTCCCGTTCCGCGACCTCCTCGGGTGCGAGTTCGGCGTTGCCCCGCAGTTCCTTCAGTCGACGGTGGCAGGCCCGCGCCAGCCCGTCGGCGTAGCCCGCGGCATCCTCCAGATCGTCGATCTCCGGGGGTCGGCGGTCCTCCCACAGCGGCACCGTGTCGGGGCCGAGGTCGATGGTCGCGTACATCTCCGCCCAGTCGCCCAGCCCGTGGGCCTCGTCGATCACCACCACGTCGCGAGCCCCGAACACGTCCGAGCCGGCGGTCTGCATGAAGTAGGCCAGCGTCATCGCGGCGATCCGCCGGTTCGCGGCGATCGACCGGTCCGAGAAGTACGGACACCGGTGTTTCACCTGACAGTCGAACTCCCGCTCGCGGACGCAGGGGGCCTGATCGACCGGCGTGTCCGTCTCGCCGGGCAGGATGCAGTCGTAGTTGTTCTTCCCGCGGACGACACACAGATCCTCCAGCAGCGGGTCCGCGGCCACGTCGTCCAGCTGGGAGACCTGCGGCGTCGTGTAGTAGGCGTCGATGGGTTGCTCGGGGCCGGCCTCGCCTGCAGTGCGGGCACAGCCGGCGATGGCCCGCGCGAGCAGCGACTTCCCCGATCCGGTCGGCGCCCGCACCAGCACGACCTCGTTGCCGGCCGCGAAAGCCTCGCGGATCCGCTCCAGCGCCGCTTTCTGGTTGCCCCGGTAGGACGGGGCGGGGAACTCCTCGATGATCCGGTCGGGGTTCACGGACGAGAGGAGCGGACCGGGCGGCCTAAACCTGCCGGTGGCGGCACCGACCGCCCCCTCTCGACGCCTCGATGTCCGCACTTGGGCCGCCCGTCGACAGGGAGATTTTTATCCGGCCGGTGATTCCCGCCGTCAATGGATCTCTCACGACGAACGGTCCTCGGGCTGCTCGGCGCAGCGACGGTCGGCGGGCTCGCCGGCTGTCAGTCCGATACATCGACGCCGACGCCGCCCGACACCGACACCGCGACGCCGACGCCGACCGACTCCCCGACGCCGACGGCGACCCGGACAGCGACGCCGGTCGAGAGCACGGCCGATCCGATGGCGTGGGCGCCGACCGCGTCAGCCCTCGGCCTCGATACGGGGTACTCCGTGGCGGTTCTCACCCCTGCCGGGATAACGGAGTACGACAACGCCCTCTCGACGGAGGTCCGGGGCATCCTCGAGCGGACCATCCCCATTCCCGGCGTGGGAACGTTCCGGTCGATGGACCAGATCGTCCACGTCGCCAACGCCCTCCGGATCTACACGGGGCCGTTCGACGGGGCGACGGTTCGGTCCGCGCTCGACGACAACGGCTACGCGTCGAAGGGAACGCGTGCCGGATTCGAGCTTTACGCCGCGGCCGGGCAGGCCGTCGGAATCGGTCGCCGGACGCTGGTTTTCGTGCAGGTGCGGCGGTCGGACATCACCGTGCCCGCGGCCGAGGCGATCCGGGCGAGCATCGACGCCCAGACTGGTGACGCGGACACGCTCGCGGCGTCGAACGACGACTTCACGGCCGCGCTGTCTGCCGCCGGCGGCGGCGACACGATCGTCGCGCGGACGAACACGCCCGATATCGCGTCCGTCGAGGGCGCGACCGCCGAGGCGTTCCGCTGGCGCTTCGGGGCCGACGATACCTCGGTTCGTGCCGCCTTTGTCTTCGGGGACAAGGCGGACCCCGACGGGGTCGCCTCGTGGGCCAGCGAGAGTGACGACTTCCCCGGCGTCGACCCGACCGTCGAGACCGACGGGCGCGTGGCGACGGCGACCGCACCCGTGTCGACCGGCGACGTGACCGACCTCTCGCCGGACTGGGGATCGCGGGACGTGTCTACGGTCCCGGCCGCGCAGTTCACGTTCGAGTACGACCCCGACGCCGGAATACTGACGATCACACACGAGAGTGGGGACGCGATCCCGGCCGCGAACCTCTACGTCCGCGGGAGCGGGTTCGCGGACGCGGAGGGAGCCGACCAGACTGCTGCCGGACAGTGGCAGGGGTCTGTCTCGGGCGAGGACAGCACCGTCGTCGCGGGCGACGCGGTCGTCGTCGGCGTCACGCCGGCCTACAATATCGGACTCGTCTACGAGGGCGACGACCAGTCGGCGACGCTCGCGGCCGATCAGGGACCCGACGCCTGACTGCCCGGAGCCTGCTCACTACTTCGCGAACTCACAGCTCCGCCACGTCCCCGGCGGTCACCTCGCGGTCGTCGGGCAACTGCTCGATGCAGTCGAAACAGAGGAAGTGCTCGCTCCCGTCGGCCAGTTCGAGTTCGATCCCGCCGCTCGTCTCACTGTCCGACCACATGCCCGCGATCCCGCCGGCTATCGGTACCGTCCGATCACAGCCGTCACAGGGCTGGCGCGCCATACCCGACGGTTCGACGCGGGGGCGTAAGGGCGTTCCTTTTTGTCGTGTGGTGTCAACCCACACACGATGGAGGTGAACTGCGAGGGGTGTGCCGGCTGCTGTGTCGACTGGCGCGCGCTGACCGGCGCCGACATCGACCACGAGCGGCGCGGCCCACACGAGCCGCTGGACGATACCTACAACCTCGTGCCGCTGGAGCGCGACGAGATCAGAGCCTTCGTCGACGCGGGCTACGGCGACGTGCTCACCCCGCGGCTGTTCCACGGCGACGGCGAGGCCAGCACGACCGTCGCGGGCGTCGATCTGGCCGCCATCGAGGACCGGCCGCTCTTTTTCGTCGGCCTGCGCAAGCCGCCCAAGCCCGTCGCGCCCTTCGACGCCGACCCGACGTGGCTCCCGACCTGTGCCTTCCTCGATCCGACGACCCTCCAGTGTCGGATTCACGGCGACGATCTGTACCCCGAGGCCTGCCGGCGCTACCCCGGCGAGAACCTCACGCTCGACGTGGAAACGGAGTGTGAGCGCGTCGAGCGCGTCCACGGCGGCCGGCGCCTGCTCGACGACGAGCCGCCCGCGGACGCCGAGCCACTCTTTGGCCCTGCCGCCGTCGGCACGAAGGTGTTCGCCCACCCCGAGCCCGACCGGATCGCCGACGCCGTCGCCGATCTGGCGGCCGGCGAGCCGACCGACGAGGACCGCGCGGAGTTCGTCGCGGTGGCCGCCGCCTCCGCGCCGGGGACGCTCGCGGTCAGCGACGACTGGTACGAGCGCGTCCGCGAGCAGGTGCTGGCGGCCGATTCGTGGGCCGGCCGCGCCATCGACGCGTGGGTCGGGATGGCCGAAGCGCCGGGCTCGTCGGCTCCC
>JBDGQA010000010.1:0-4652 GCA_042219325.1 Haloferacaceae archaeon
CAGCCGTGGACGAACGTCTTCCGCCCGGCGAGCATCTTGACGTGGTGGAGGTCGTGTTCCTCGCAGGTTTCCTCCAGGAGCAGGGGGCGGCCCGTCCCGGGGAGCGGGAGGGTGAACTCGCAGTCGGGGTAGCCGTCACAGCCCACGAAGTGCGAACCGTCCCCCGCCTGCCGGATCAGGAGGTCGTGGTCGCACTCGGGACACGGCCCGAGCGTCTTGTCGGCCTTCAGCGACTCGCGGAGGTGGTCGCCGACGTCCTCGCGGGCGCCCATCAGTCGGTCGAAGATGGTGCCGAGCATCGCCCGCGAGGCGCCGGTGACGTCCTCGAGGTCCTTCTCGCCGCGGGCGATGGCCTCCATGTCGTGTTCGAGCTGGGCGGTCATCCCCTCGCTGACGATCGGTTCGGCGAACTCCTCGGCGGCCTCGACGACCGCCCGCGCGAGCCGGGTCGGCCGCGGCGGGTCGCCCTCCACGTAGCCGCGGTCGTAGAGCTTCTCGATCACGCCGTGCCGGGTCGCCTTCGTCCCGATGCCCATCTCCTCCATCGTCTCGATGAGCCGGGACTGGCCGTACCGCCGCGGCGGCTGGGTCTCCTTTGCCTCCAGGCGGACGTTCGCCACCCGGAGGTCGGCCCCCTCCGTCACGTCGGGCACGACCGTCTCGGTTGCGTCCGAGTAGGGGTAGACGGCGTGGTAGCCGGGGTCGAGCAGGCGCTTGCCGTTGGCCTTCAGCGACCGGGTCTCCGCTCCGTCGACCTCCGCGACGACACGCAGGTGCTCCCACTCGGCGGGTTCGGCGACCGTCGCGAAGAAGCGCCGCACGACGAGTTCGTAGATCTCCCACTCGTCGTCCGAGAGGTCGCTCGGGGCGGGCAGTTCGCCGGTCGGGTGGATCGGCGGGTGGTCGGTGGTTTCCTCGTCGCCCTCGGTCGGTTCCAGACCGTCGAGCGCGAGCAGCCGATCCGCGGCCTCGCCGAACGTCCGGTGGCCGCCGAACGCCTCGACCAGGTCCCGCGGGTCGAGGTCGTCGGGGTACACCGTGTTGTCGGTCCGCGGGTACGTGACGTAGCCGTCGGTGTAGAGGTCCTCGGCGAGGCTCATCGCGCGCTGGGCCGAGAAGCCGAGCGACCCGGCCGCGCGGATGAACGCCGTCGTGTTGAACGGCGCCGGCGGGTCGTCGGTCCGGGTGCGCCGGTCGACGTCGACGACGCGCGCGGCCTCGGCGCCGGCCAGGTCGTCCCGGGCGGCCGTCGCCGCCGCCTCGTCCCACACCCGCTCGGCCTCGTGACCCCCCTCGTCCAGGTAGAAGTACTGCGCCTCGAAGGTCTCCGCCGCGCCGTCCCCGCCGAGGTCGGCGAACAGTTCCCAGTAGTCGTCGGGCTCGAACGCCTCGATTTCGCGCTCCCGGTCGACCAGGAGCTTGATCGTCGGCCCCTGGACCCGGCCGACGGAGACGAAGTCGTCGCCGAGGCGGCCGGCCGAGAGCGAGAGGTAGCGGGTGAGCGCGGCCCCCCACACCAGGTCGACGATCTGGCGGGCCTCGCCGGCGGCCGCGAGGTCGAAGTCCAGGTCGTCGGGCTCGTCGAACGCCTCCCGCACCGCGCCCTCGGTGATGGACGAGAATCGGACGCGGTCGATGGGGGCGCCCTCGTTCACGTCGCGGACGAGTTCGTACGCCTCCTTCCCGATGAGTTCGCCCTCGCGGTCGTAGTCGGTGGCGATGACGACGCGGTCGGCCCGGCGGGCCAGGCGCCGGAGCGCGCGCACGATGCCCTCCTGAGTGGGGCGCTTTGTCACCTCGGCGTCGATGAGTTCGACGGGCTCGACGTCCCGCCAGCCCTCGTACTCCGGCGGGAAGTCGACCCCGACCACGTGGCCGGACAGGCCGATGCAGCGACGGCCGCCCCACCGGTAGACGTTCACGTCGCCGACCCGCTCGGCCTCCGCGCTCCCGCCGCTCAGGATGTCCGCGATGCGGCGGGCGGCGTTGTCCTTCTCGGTGACGATCAGCTCCACGAGCTCACCCCCTCGACGGCATGCATCGTCCGTATCGAGGCGGAGCCCGGAGGTAAACCTTTCGTCGGAAATCGCCAGACGGCGCACGCGTCGCGCCCGTCCGCGGGCGTTCGTGCACGGTCCAGTCGGCATCGCCGTCGTCGCGCGTCCGACCGGCACCGCACCGTGCGTCCGGAGCGGTCGCTCGCAACGCCGTCGGATCGAGCGACGGCCGGCGCGGCGCCCCGGCTCACTCCTCCAGGCGCTCCCGGAGCAGGCGGTTCACCTCGCCCGGGTCGGCGCTCCCGCCCGTTGCCCCCATCACCTGGCCGACGAGGTAGTTGATGGCGTCCTCCTCGCCAGCGTGGTAGTCCTCGACGGCCTCGGGGTTCTCCTCGATGACGGTGTCGACGGCGTCGGCCACCGCCTCGCCGCCGACGGTGCCGAGGCCCTCGCGCTCGACCACCTCGTCCGGCGACAGGCCCTCGTCGAGCATCGTCCGGAGGACGGTCTCGCGGGCGTTCTTGGCCGTGATCTCGGCCGAATCGACGAGTTCGATCAGGCGCGCGACCTCGTCGAGCCGGTCGGCCACGTCCTCGACGTCCATGTCGCGGTAGTTGAGTTCGCCGAGGAGGTCGTCGGCCACCCAGGTCGCGGCGAGGTCGGGGTCGAAGCGCTCGGCGACCCCCTCGTAGAAGTCGGCGATCTCCTTGCTGGAGGTGAGTTTCGAGGCGGCCTCGCGGTCGAGGCCGTACTCCTCCCGGAACCGCTCCCGGCGGGCGTCCGGCAGTTCCGGAATCGACAGCTTCTCGGTCCAGTCGCCGACCCGCAGCGGGGGGATGTCCGCCTCGCGGAAGTAGCGGTAGTCCTTCTCGGCCTCCTTCGAGCGCATCGAGACGGTGATGCCCCGGGATTCGTCCCAGTGACGGGTCTCCTGTTCGACCTCCCGGCCGCGCCCGATGGCGTTGCGCTGGCGGGTCACCTCGTAGGCGAGCGCCCGTTCCGCCCCCTTGTGGCTGGAGATGTTCTTCACCTCGGTCCGGTTGGCCGCTTCCAGCGCCGCCTCCGGCACCGAGCCGTCTTCCCCGACCGCCTCGTCGGGCACCATCGAGATGTTGGCGTCCACCCGCAGCGAGCCGTCACGGCCGCTGTCGAAGGCGTCGAGGTACTCCAGCACCTCCTCCAGTTTGGCGAGGAACGCGCGGGTCTCGGCCGGCGACCGGAAGTCCGGTTCGGTCACGATCTCCATCAGCGGCGTCCCCGCCCGGTTGTAGTCGACGAGCGTGTACTCGGCGGTCTCGATGCTCCCGCCCGCGTGGACGAGGCTGCCGGGGTCCTCCTCCAGATGCGCCCGGCGGATGCGGATCGTCCGGCGTTCGTCCTCGACGCCGATCTCCAGTTCGCCGTCCCGACAGATCGGCGCGTCGTACTGCGTGATCTGGAAGTTCTTGGGCAGGTCGGGGTAGTAGTAGTTCTTCCGGTGGAAGCGGGTCTCGTCGGCCACCTCGGCGGACAGCGCCTGGCCGATCCTGACGGCGTGTTCGACCGCCGCCTCGTTGCACACCGGAAGCGCGCCCGGCAGTCCGAGACAGACGGGACACGTCCGCGTGTTCGGGTCCTCGTCCGCCGTCGGCTCCGTCGAGCAGCCACAGAAGATCTTGGTGTCGGTCTCGAGCTGGACGTGGACCTCCAGCCCGATGACGACGGCGAGGTCCTCCCGTTCGAGCGCCTGCGCGGTCATCGTCCGCACCTCGGCGCCCCCGCGCTAAAGGCTAACGGGACGGGGCCACCGCGTCCACGTATTTAACGTCTGACGTAGCTTTATGGGGCCGGCGCCACCCGTGTGACCCATGAGCAATCGGGTGGAGGAGCTCGAGTCTCGCGTCGCGGAACTGCAGGCCGCCGTCGACGGGCTCACCGAGGAGCTCGTCGAGACCCGCGAGCGGCTCCGGGCGCTCGAAGACGCCGACGCCGATGCCGGCGCCGGCGCCCGTGGTCGGAACGAAACCGTTACCTCCGGCGGCGCCGAGGGTCGATCCGACGACGCGACGGACGAAACCGCGGCGGCGGCGTCCGCCGCTGACGCCGCCGAGGGCTCGGACGCTCCGGACGAGCCCGGCACCGACTCCGCCGACGCACCCTCGTCGGATTCGGAGTCGGATTCGAGTTCGGACTCGGACGACATCATCGTCGCCTGAGGCCGACGACGGGGCACGAGCGACCTCATGCACATCAAAGAGCTCGTACTGGACGACTTCAAGAGCTTCGGACGGACGACGAAGATTCCGTTCTACGAGGACTTCACGGTCGTCACCGGCCCCAACGGCTCGGGCAAGTCGAACATCATCGACGGCGTGCTGTTCGCGCTCGGCCTCGCCCGGACGCGCGGCATCCGCGCCGAGAAGCTGACCGACCTCATCTACAACCCCGGTCACGGCGACGGCGAGACGGCCGCCGGGCCGAGCGAGGCCTCGGTGACGGTCGTGCTCGACAACGCCGGCCGGACCCTTGAGCGCTCCCAGGTCGTCAACGCCGCCGGCACCGAGGACGTCGGCGACGTCGACGAGATCACGGTCCGCCGCCGGGTCAAGGAGACCGACGCGAACTACTACTCCTACTACTACCTCAACGGGCGCTCGGTCAACCTCTCGGACATCC
>JBDGQA010000117.1:0-4448 GCA_042219325.1 Haloferacaceae archaeon
TCATGTCGCCCATCGAGCGCAGGTCGTCGTTGCGGTTGAGACAGCCCTTCAGGTACCCCTCGTGGGTCACGCGAACCCGGCCGCAGTTGGCACAGAAGTCCGGGTTCTCCACGGGGTCGACGATTTCGACCATCCCGCCGTCGATCCAGTAGCGCCGCCGGTCGTGCATCTCCCGGCGCTCGACCCGGTCGGCGATGTCCGCGAGCCAGTCGTGGACCCGCTCGATGTCGACGTGCCACTCGGGGCGGCCGGTGAGTTCGGGCATGTACTCGATGAGCTGGAGCCGGAGGCCGTCGTTCTCGGCCACGTGCTCGACCATCTCCTCGACGTACCCCGCGGTGTGCTCGAAGACGACCATGTTGAGCTTGACGGGGTCGAGCCCGGCGTCGACGGCCGCGCGCACGCCCTCCAGCACCTGGTCGTACGCGCCGGACTTCGTGATCTCGGCGAACGACTCGGGATCGAGGGCGTCCTGCGAGACGTTGACCCGCTCCAGCCCCGCCTCGCGCAGGTCGGCCGCCCGGCCGGGGAGGAACGTGCCGTTGGTCGTCATGGAGACGTCCATCGAGTCGGGGGTCCGGGAGACGATTTCCTCCAGGTCGTCCCGGAGCATCGGCTCCCCGCCGGTGAACTTCACGCTCCCGACGTCGAACTCCTCGACCACCTCCAGGAACCGGACGACCTCGTCGGCGGTCATCTCGTCGTCCCGCGGGTCCATCGGGCCGCGGGTGTCCCCCAGCCCCTCGTTGTGACAGTAGACGCAATCGAAGTTACACCGGTCGGTGAGGGAGATCCGAACCCCCGTCACCTCCCGCCCGAAATCGTCCGCCAGGGGCATACCCGACGTTTCGGCCGCGTGGCCTTAATTCGACGGGTGGATTCCCCGATGATGTAACCATCGAAAGTTACGCCAGCCCGGGAGCGCGGATCTCGAAGGGTACCTGCGGACGCCGGGCCAAGCGCCGGACGGCACCGTCCCGCGGCGGATATACGGTGTGGCGTGAGAGCGACCGGCGGGCCGGGAGGAAACCCTTATTCACGCCACGCGCCGAGGAGGGGCATGGACGAGAGTGACGTGCGCGAGCGGCTTCGCGCCGTCGAGGACCCTGACCTCGGCGACGACATCGTTTCCCTGGGACTGGTGAACGCCGTCGAGGTGGAGGACGGCGTCGCGCGGGTGTCGCTCGCGCTCGGCGCACCCTACTCCCCGAACGAGAGCGACATCGCCGCCCGGGTGCGCGAGGTACTGGAAGACGCCGGCCTGGAGGCCGACCTGACCGCGACCATCCCGTCGCGCCTGGACCCCGGCGAGGAGGTCCTGCCCGGGGTGAAGAACATCATCGCCGTCGCCTCCGGGAAGGGCGGCGTCGGGAAGTCGACGGTCGCGGTCAACCTGGCGGTCGGGCTCTCGGAACTCGGGGCGCGGGTCGGGCTGTTCGACGCCGACGTGTACGGGCCGAACGTGCCGCGGATGATCGACGCCGACGATCACCCGCAGGCGACCGCCGAGGAGACCATCGTCCCCCCGGAGAAGTACGGCATCCGGCTGATGAGCATGGCGTTCATGGTCGGCGAGGACGACCCCGTCATCTGGCGCGGACCGATGGTCCACAAGATCCTCACGCAGCTCGTCGAGGACGTCGAGTGGGGACAGCTGGATTACATGGTGATCGACCTGCCGCCGGGCACCGGCGACACACAGCTGACGGTCCTCCAGACGCTCCCCCTGACCGGCGCCGTGATCGTCACGACGCCCGAGGAGGTCGCCGTCGACGACGCCCGCAAGGGCCTGCGGATGTTCGGCGAGCACGACACCAACGTCCTCGGCGTGGTGGAGAACATGGCGGGGTTCCAGTGTCCGGACTGTGGCTCCCGACACGACATCTTCGGCTCCGGCGGCGGCCGGGCGCTCGCCGAGGCGAACAACCTCCCGTACCTGGGGGGCATCCCGCTCGACCCGGCGATCAGGGGCGACGACGACGGCGGCCAGCCCGCCGTGGCCGGGGAGGGAGCGAGCGCCGACGCCTTCCGGGTGCTCACCGAGAACGTCGCCAACAACGTCGGCATCGTCAACCGGCGGCGGGTCATCTCGGAGCGGGAGCGAGAGCCCGCGACGGCCGGGCCCGGCGAGGAGGAGTGAGGCCGTGGACGCCCGCCAGGAGGAGCCCGCGAACCCGTTCGGCATGGACGCCGACTGCCGGAACTGTCCCGCGCTGGCGGACTGCCGCGAGCGGGTCGTCCACGGCTACGGCGACGTCGGCGCGGACTTCCTGTTCGTGGGGGAGTCGCCGTCGGCGGGCGCGGAGCGGACCGGCGTCCCCTTCACCGGCGACGCGGCCGGCGAGCGCCTGCAGACGATTCTCGGCGACCTCGGCCTCTCGCGGTCGCCGCCCGACGCGACGGCGCCCGACCTGCAGAACGCCTACCTCACCCACCTGACGCGCTGTCGACACCCCGACCGGTCGGCGACGCCGGCGGAGGTCGGCAACTGCGAACCGTTCCTCGACGCCGAGGTGCGGAGCATCAACCCCGAACTCCTCGTGCCGGTCGGCGAGCGCGCGTTCGCAGCGCTCATCGAGGCGTACGCCACCCTGTCGCCCGACGACGTCGACGTGGCGGACGCCCACGCAACGACCGTCCGCGGCCGGGGGTTCGAACTCCTGCCGATGCGCTCGCTGGGCGAGCAGACCGACGCCGAGACTGCCGCGTTCGTCGAACACGTCGCCGAGTCGGTGCTCGGGCGGGACTATCGGCAGACGAAGGGCCGGCGGAGCCGCTGAGCGGACAGGGGGTCGCCCTCGACCGTCGGACCGTCCGGCCATACCCGACCGCTCATCGTGAGACGGCGGGTTCAAGACGGCGCCGGCCGATTCCGGGCGCATGGCGACTGTCACCGTGTTAGCCGACCCGCCGCGGCCCGGCCTCGTCCTGACCGACCTCGCGGCGTCGGCGCCCGTCTCCGAACCGGAGGCGGCGGACCTGTACGCCGCGATGCTGAAGGACGTCCTCGTCGCCGCCGACGCCGCGGGCGGCGACCTGCTGGTCAACTACCGGTCCGACGACGCCCTCGATGTGGCCGGCGAGACGAGCGCCGAAGCGGCCGTGCGCGCCGTCGCCGCCGACGCGCTCGGCGACCTGGAGGACGTCCGCTTCGAGGTACAGGTCGGCTCGTCACTCGACGCGCGGGTCGGCAACACGGTCACGCACCTGCTGCGCGAGGAGGGAACGACCTCCGTCGGGGTGGTCCGGCCGACCGCCCCCCTGCTCACCCGGACCGACGTGGACGGCGCGGCGATGAAACTCCGCTCCGCGCCGGTCGTGCTCGGCCCGGCGCCCGACGGCCGGGTCCACTACGCCGCGTTCGCCGAACCCATCGACTTCGCGGGGGCGCTCGACCCGCCGGCGCTGAGGACGCTGACTGCCCGCGCCCGCGACGCCGGACACGAGGTGGACTTCGTGGGGATGTACCCGGTCGTCGAGACGGGCGACGACCTGGCGACGGTCCTCGCGATGCTCGACGCGCGGGGGCGGGCCGACCGCGAACGGCCGGAGCACCTCGCGGCGGCCGTCGACGACCTGGGGCTACAACTCGCCGTGACGGACGACGGCCCCGAGGTCGTGCGGCCGTGACCGAACCGCCGCGACGACCCGGACGCGAACGCCAGCCCCTCCCGGCCGCGGCGCGCGACGCGCCCCCGTGCGCCACCGGACGACTCCTCTCCCGACGTGGGCCGCTCTCCCCGCATGCGCCGCAGTGAGTGCCGTCTTGTCGCGCCACTCGCCGGACTGCGACGCCCGCGACTCGGACCCGTCGGCGGACCCGTCGGCGGAGGCGGACCGGGACGCACGCCGACTCCGGCGAACGGTCGGAAGAACCCGAGCATCTTTGTTGATTGGCAACATACAACACGATATGGGCGTCGTTCGCGGACTCGTCCTGTTCGGCGGGCTGTCGGTCGCCTACCTGGTCGGCATCTATCTGTTCGTCAGGCTCTTCTCCCGGTTCTACGACGGCGATGGAACGGAGTCGTCGCCGTCGATCACTCCTCGCCGTTCCCCCGATTCACCCCCCGACGACGCGACCGCTCCCCAATCGGCCGGTGTGGCCGCCCCGACGACGGTCGTCTGTCCGACCTGTGGCGCCGACAACGGCCGCGAGTACACGTTCTGTGGGAACTGCGTCGCGAGACTCCCGACGGGACGCGCCGGCACGCCGCGGGACCAGTCCGTCGAGTGAGCCGCGGCCCCACCGGTTCCCGGACGGTGGGGACGCCCGGAGGGTCCCCGCTGGCGGGTCGAATCGGCTGCGGCCGGCCGGGCGTGACCGAAACGCCCTAACGACCCCCGTCCGAACCCCCGCCCGTGGTGGGATGGCAGAGCGGCCCATTGCGCCTGCCTTGAGAGCAGGTGGCCGAGAGGCCTCCTGGGTTCAAATCCCAGTCCCACCG
>JBDGQA010000056.1:0-4328 GCA_042219325.1 Haloferacaceae archaeon
GAGCCGAGGTAGCCTAGCCCGGCCAAGGCGGTTGCTTCGAGAGCAACTGTCCGTTCAGGACACGGGAGTTCAAATCTCCCCCTCGGCGCTCGACTTCTGGTTTACGTCTGGAGATAGCAGGAAGGGGTGTTCGGCGTGACGCCCATCTCCGCCACGGAGCGGCCTGCGAACACAGGGCTCATTCCTGTCGAACGCGTAGCCGTCCTGTGCCCACGACCCGTACGTATCGGTGTCTGCGCTGTCTCGAACACACCATCTCCCGCGACTTCGACGTCTCACACGTCTCGAAAACGTGTCCGCAGTGTGGCTCGTTCGAACGGCTGGTCAACGAGCGCGTCTACGACCAGTTGCAGGCGTTCGAATCGGAGCCGCCGGCGACCGTCGACTGGGACGACCTCGATCGGCCGGCAAAGCTCCGGATCAGCGAGCGCGTCGCGCGCACGGGCCAGTCGATCGAGGAGTTCGATCACGCCGGCTGACGCCGGCATCGGGCGTCGCTCCGGATCGGTGATTCGTCCCGCCGTGTCACCTGCCGGCGTACGGGCTCGCGTCGCCCGTCCGGACCCGTGCATCCCGCGTGATATTGGGGGCAGTATCGGCGGGATGAAAGCCGCCTTGGCCGGTGGTATGCCCCACGCGCGCCGCTCGCGCCAGCCCATAGCTTCAATACGTGACCGGCCGTCAGCGTCAGTCATGGCCGACGAAATACGGCTTCCGGGGAGGGACGACACCAGTGCCAGCGATGCGACGACGTACGCCGATCGACTGGACACCCTCGCGGACACGCGACTCGCCTACGTGGACTGGGGCAAGCCCAACGGCGACCGCCTGTACGAGCACTATGCGGAACTTCTCGCGGCGGAGTTCGACGTGGCGGCCGTCGACTACTACGAGAAACCCTCGCCGTCGAGTCCGATCCCGCAGGACATGTTCGAAACCATTCTCGACTCCGATGCCGACGGCGTCATCCTCGCGATCGCCGACTGTGGGTCGTGTAACTCCTCGGTCGTAATCGATGCCAAGGACCTCGAGGAGGCGAACGTCCCCACGGTGCAGGTCATCACCGACGAGTTCCTCGCCCTCAACGACAAGATCTCGGCCAGTCACGGCTACGAGCATCTGCCGCGGATCGTCCTCGACCATCCCACGCGCTACCTCGACGACGACGACATGGGCGAGATCGCCACGCGAACGGTGTGGACGGTCCAGACGGCCCTGACCTGCGAGGAGTGTCTCGTGGGGCCCGGCGACGCATGAGCGGCGGGGTGTCGGACGACCCCGAGGAACTGCTCGCGTACCTCTCACAGAACCACCTGTCGGACGGCCTACCGGTGATTCCCCCGACGGAGGAGCGCGTCGATCGGATGCGCGCCGCGGTCGACCGGGCGCCCGACGAGATCCTCCTCGAACTGCCGACGAGTTTCAACGAACTCACCGTCGAGGCGCTGGCGCGGTGTGCGGTGATGGCCGGCTGTCGTCCGGCGTACTTCCCGATCGTGGTGGCCGCGTTCGACGGCCTGGCCGACTGGCCGAACCTCCGGGCGGTCATGAGCACGACCAGCGGGTTCGCGGTCGCCCAGATCGTCAACGGCCCGATCCGGACCGACCTCGACATCAACGGCGGGACGGCCGTGTTCGGGCCGGGATACCGGGCGAACGCGACCATCGGGCGGGCCGTCAACCTCGCGTTCATGACCGTCGGGGAACTGGTGCCGGGCGAGGGGACGATGGCGACCCACGCCCAGCAGGGGCGCTACACCTACTGTTTCGCGGAAAACGAGGAGCAGTCGCCCTGGGACCCGCTGCACAGCGATATCGCAGAGCTGGCCCCCGAGGAAAACGCGGTGACGGTCATCTCGGCACAGGCGCCCCACCACCTCAGCGAGGGCAACATCCGGGAGTACGGCGCGCCGGATCCCTCGCCGGACGAGATTCTGGAGGCGACGGCACAGCACGCGGCGGGGGCCGCCTCGACCGGGTCGACCCATCCGGGGGAAATCACCTTCGTTCCCGCCCCCGACCACGCCAACCGGGTCGCCGAGAAGTACACGAAACGGGAGGTCAAGGAGTACCTGTACGAGCACTGCCGGCTCGACGGCGAGCGGATGCTGCGCTCGCCGGACGACGCGCGTATCGTGGTGGCCGGTGGGGCCGGCAACTGGACGTCGATCATCTACTCGCACACGTTCTCCGGCAATCCGGCGACGACGACGCGAATCACGTAGTTGTCGCGGCCCGTTCGGGGACGGGCTAGCGGGTCACGGTCCGGTGCAAAGCGCGCCGCGCTCGCGGCCCACATCCCGCGGTCGGTGCCGTCGACGACGCCGGCCATCCCCATCGCGGGGGCGGGCGGGCGACGCGCTGGCCCGCCCGGCGCCCCATCTGCGATCCGTCTCCGACGACCAGCATCCCCCTCCGGGACGAATCCGGGCGAGTACGCCGATCTCGACCGTGACGCAGTTGCTATCGCGGATGTCCCTCGACAATCCAAAATATAACTGAATTTTATCATATGTATTTATATATGTTAAGGACGTATACTATCGTATGGAACCGGAAGAGACGGAAAACGGTTCGGGATCGACGCTCGTCCACGCGCTCATGCGACTGGGGGAGGGTGCCCTGCTGGTCGGCATGTTACTGATCTTCGGTAGCCCGGGCTTCGTCGCCGCCGGGGTGGGGGCGACGGCCATCCCGGGGCTCGGAGTGGTCGCCGCCGGCCTGCTCAGCTACCTGCTCGGACGGCTGGTGCTCCGGTCCTCGGCGTCCGAGGACGCCGACACCGCCGAGGGCGTCGTGTCCCGGGCCGGCAAGTGAGGGCGAGCGAGCGCCCCCGACCGGGCCCTTCGTACGGGTAGACCACCCGCCTTTTTCGGTACGCTATCGTCCCCCGCCCGACGACCGGGAACACGCCCCGACGTTCGGCGTCACCTCCGGTCGGTTCGGGCCGAAGCCACTTGACCCATGCCCCCCAACGCCCGCGCATGCGACTGCTGGTCGCGGTCGACGGCTCGGATCCGAGCGAGGCGGCCCTGGAGCACGCGCTCTCGCTCGCCGAGGCGACCGGCGGCGCGGTGACGGCGGTCCACGCCGTCGATCCGTCGGTGTACGCGACGACCGGCGACGACCCGGGCGGCGGGCCCGAGGAGCGCGCGAGCCGGTTCGTGGTCGAGAGCACCGCGGACGCCGAGGAGCGCGGCCGCCGCCTGCTCGCCGAGGCGACCGACGCCGGCGACGAGGCCGACGTGCCGGTGGCGACGGAACTGCTGCGCGGCGACCCCCGCGAAGTGATCCCCGCGATGGCCGAGCGCGACGGGTTCGACGAACTCGTCGTCGGCCACCGGGGGCTCCCGGACCATCAGGAGCGCGTGCTGGGGAGCGTCGCCAAGTCGTTCGTCGAGCGGTCGACCGTCCCCGTCATCGTCGTCCCGTAGCCCCGTCGTCGGCCGTCAGGGTCGCCTGCTCGCCGTCGCCGGGCCCGTCGCGGCGCTCGGCGTCGTGCCGGACCCGTCGGCCGATCAGGTAGGCGTCGGCCCCCGTCCGGTCGTTCGGGTTCGCGGTACGGATCCAGACCCGCCGGTCGCCGCGCTCGGAGAGTCCCAGGGCCCAGGACTCGGCGTCCTCGCGCGAGGGGAAGGTCCGCCGCGTCCCGCCGCGGTTCACCGTCGCGCCCACGGCGCCGTTCGTCCGCCGGGCCGACGGCTTGACGTCGACCACGTACGTCGTCACGACCCGTCGTACGCGCTCTCGGCACTTCTACCCTTTCTCTCCGCGGAGTTCGATCCGATCGCCCGGCGCCACGTCCGCCGCGGCGCCGGCCGGGAGTTCGACCACCAGGTCGGCCTCGGCCCGCGCCAGACCGGTCCAGGCCGCGAGCCGTTCGACCCGCCGGACGCGGCCGTCGACGGTCCACACCGCGTCGATGTCGAACGGGACGAACAGCATGTGGAGCCAGCGGACGTCGGCGCCGTCAAAGGGGAAGACGAGCGCGTAGTCCGCGGGGACGGACCGCCGGAACATCAGCCCCCGCGCCCGGGCGAGGGGCGAGTCCGCGACGGCGACGCGCGAGGCGAGCACACGGGTGTCGGCGGCGGAACGCTCGCCGAGGGCGGCACGGTCGTCGGCCGGTCCGTCCGCCGGTCGGTCCGCGCCGTCCGCCGGCCGGTGGAGCAGTCGCACGGTCGCCACTCGTCGGCCGCCGCGAAGAGGGTTCGGGCCGCCGGCGGCGGGGCGTCGCCGACAGGTTCTCCTCGGTTCGGGGCGAGGCCGGCGTATGGAGGAGACGCCGTCCGGCACCCCCGTCGGCGTCGACGACCCGTACGACCACG
>JBDGQA010000043.1:0-4264 GCA_042219325.1 Haloferacaceae archaeon
GAGGACGAACGGAACGCCCTAGAACTGCGAGGACGAACGGAACGCCCTAGAACTGCGAGGACGAACGGAACGCTCTAGGAAACCTGCGCCGCGAGGTCGGCCTCCGTGATGATGCCGACCGCCGTGCCGGCGTCCATCACGATGACGGCCTTGTGGTAGTCGAGCAGGCTGTCGATTTTCTCCACCGTCGCGTCGGGGCCGACCGACGGGAAGGGCTCGCTCATCGCGTCGTGGACCGGCAGGTCGCCCACGTCCTCGCCGGCGTGGCGGATATCGCTGAAACTGATCGCCCCGACGGGCGTGCCCGTCTGGAGCACCGGCAACTGGGAGTACGCCTCCTCCTCCATCAACTGCTTGGCCTCGCGGACGGCGTCGTCGGGCGCGACGCTGATCACGTTCTCGTGCATCAGGTCGCGGGCCCGGACGACGCGCCCCTCGGCCTCGTCGAGCGCCTCGACGATTCGGCGGAGCGTCGAGAGCCGCGGGTCGACGTCCCCGCCCTCGATGCGGGCGATGAGCGGCTGGGAGACGTCCGCCGCCTCCGCGAGTTCGCTCTGTGTCAGGTCCAGAGCCTTCCGACGCTCCCGGAGGTCCTGTTCGGTCGGCAGCCTCATGCCGTCGAATTACCTGTGGTTATACGAAAAGGTTTCGACCGGGGGTGACGGCCGAAACGGCGCCTCACTCGACGGCCGCGAGCGCGTCGGCCATGACGTCCAGCGCCGCCCGCAGGTCGTCCTCCCCCGCGGCGTAGGAGATGCGCGCGTGACCGCGACCGCCCTCGCCGAACGCCCCGCCGGGGACGAGAACGACCCCGCGCTCGATGCACGCGTCCACGAACCCCTCGGGGACGCGGGGCATCGCGTAGAACGCCCCCTCGGGGGTCGGACACTCCAGGCCGAGGTCGGCGAGGCCGTCGAGGACCACGTCGCGCCGGCGCTCGAAGGCCGCCGTCATCTCGTCGACGTGGTCCTGCGGGCCGGTGAGCGCGGCCTCCGCCGCGAACTGCGCGGGGGCCGAGGCACAGGCCTGGACGTACTGGTGAACCCGGAGCATCCGCTCGATTCGCTCCGGGGCGGCGACCACCCAGCCCAGCCGCCACCCGGTCATCGCGTAGGCCTTCGAGCACCCGGTGACGACGAGGACGTTGTCGCTCTCGGCGAACTCGGCCGGTGAGCGATGTTCGCCGTCGAAGACGAAGTGCTCGTACACCTCGTCGGAGATGCAGGGGAGGTCGTGGTCGTCGGCGATGCGGGCGAACTCGCGGACGTCCCGCTCGCTCGCCACGGCGCCGGTCGGGTTGGCGGGGCTGTTGACGACGAATGCGGCGGTGTCGTCGGTGATGGCGTCCTCCACGGCGGCCGGGTCGAGCGTGAGGTCGTCCCGGAGTTCGACGGGGACCGGTTCCCCGCTCGCCACCTTCGTCAGCGCGTCGTACGAGACGAATCCCGGGTCGGGAACGATCACCTCGTCGCCGGGGTCGACGTGGGCCTCGAACGCGAGGTGGAGCGCCTCGCTCGCCCCGGCGGTGGCGATGACGGCGTCCGGGTCGACCGACAGCCCCTGGTCGCGGCGGTGTTTCTCGGCGATGGCCTCCCGCAACGCGTCGATGCCCTTGTTCGACGTGTACCCGTCCGCCCGTCCGGCCTCGACGGCCTCGACGGCCGCCCGTCGGGCGTGTTCCGGCGCCGGGAAATCCGGCTGGCCGAGGCCGAGGTTGATCGCGTCCTCGCCCGCGGCCTCGAACACCTCGCGGATGCCGCTGATCGAGATCCGACCGACGCGGTCGGCGAAATCGGTCATACGCCGGGGTGGATCCCGACCGGGTTAGTTCTTCCCACCGCGCGGACGACCCCGTCCCCGGCGGGCTACTCCTCGCCCCCCTCCGCCGCCCGGCGCAGTTCCTCGACGTGGCGCTCTAAGGCGGTCAGCGCCGCGTCGGCGTCCATGTACCCCTGCTCGTACTCCCCGTAGACGGCCGTCGCCCCGTCGAGGAACCGCTCCACCGCGGGCCCGAGGTCCGGGCCGTCGTTTCGCTTCTCGCCGGCCATGGGGAAACAGTCACGTTCCGTGCGGTTGAACCTCCCGGCCGCCGCCCCCGCCCGTCCCAGTCGTCGGCCTCCTTGCCCGACATCGGCGTGACGTCCGAAGCGCGTATCCCGACTGCCGCCGTACCGCGGACAGTGACGGTTCGGCTCACCTACGCGGACGGTACGATTCGCCTCGGAACGGCGGGTGACACCGACGACGCTCCCGACGTGGACCTCGCCGACCTGCCGGGCGTCGAACCCGACCCGCGGACCGGGGCAGGGGCGTTCCGGGCGCCGGCCCATCGGTACGGTGCCGTTCGCGACGCGCTCGCCGACCGGGGGGTCGACACCGACGACGCGGTGCTGGCGACCGAGCCGCTGGACCTGACGACGGACTACCGGCTCCGCCCCTACCAATCGGCGGCGCTCGCGGCGTGGCGCGAGGCCGGGAACCGTGGCGTGGTCGAGATGCCGACCGGGAGCGGCAAGACCGTCGTCGCGATCGCGGCGATCGCCGAACTCGGCGTCCCGGCGCTGGTCGTCGTGCCGACGCTCGATCTGCTGACCCAGTGGCGGCGGGAACTGTCGGCGGAGTTCGACCGCCCGGTCGGACAGTTGGGCGGCGGCGAGCAGCGCGTCGAGGCGCTGACGGTGGCGACCTACGACTCGGCGTACCTCCGGGCCGACGACCTCGGGGACCGATTCGGCCTCATCGTCTTCGACGAGGCCCACCACCTGGGCGGCGAGGGCTACCGCGACGCCGCACGCCTCCTGGCCGCGCCGTCGCGACTGGGACTGACCGCGACCTTCGAGCGCCCGGACGGCGCCCACGAGGCCGTCGCGGACCTGATCGGCGGGCGGGTCTACGCGCTCGACCCGGACGACCTCGCGGGCGAGTACCTCGCGGACTACGACGTCAAGCGGATCGAGGTCGACCTGACCGACGCGGAGCGCGAGCGATACGAGGACGCACAGGGCACCTTCGTCGACTACCTCCGAACCTCGGACCTGCAGATGGAGAGCGGCAGCGACTGGCGGGAACTCGTCAAGCGCTCCGGGACGGACCCGCGGGCGCGGGAGGCGCTGCTGGCCAAACAGCGCGCCCGCGAGATCATGATGAACGCCGACCGGAAGGTGGCGGTCCTGGCCGACCTGCTCGACCGCCACCGCGGGGATCGGGTCATCGTCTTCGCCGCCCACACCGACCTCGTCTACCGGCTCTCCGAGCGGTTCCTCCTGCCGGCGGTCACGAACGAGACCGAAAATACACAAGCAAACCCGGAGCGCGAACGAATCATCGAACGGTTTCGTCGGGGCGAATATACTCGGATCGTCACAGCGAACGTGCTCGACGAGGGGATTGACGTACCGGCGGCGAACATCGGGATCTTGCTCTCGGGCAGCGGAAGCGAGCGAGAGTTCACCCAGCGTCTTGGACGGGTCCTGCGTCCCACGGAAGACGAAAACAGGGCAATTCTCTATGAAGTCGTTACCGCCGACACAGCCGAGGTACGGGTTGCCGAACGTCGGCGGTAGCGCCATCGAATGTTGGATTTGTCCTTAGGCGTGTCCCTAAGAGCGCGGACGAAGGGACCGTTATACTCTCGCAGTCAGGGGGAGGGGGGATGTATTGACGCCGCGACCGAGAGGATTAGGAACAGTTTGCCGTATACGATGGTGCAGAACAGTGTTGCCACTTGTCAGTCATCACTACGAGAGGTAACGCCACGCCTCCGTACACCCTGTAGTAGGAGTTGAGGACAGGTGATTTCCTCCATCTCCACCATGTTTCGAGAAGCGGACGGTTGCAGTTCGGAAGTCGATCTCCGGCTGTCCCGTTTCCTTCCAAACCTGGCGGGCTTCGCGGAGAAGCCTCCTTATATCGGACACAGTACCGAAATCGAACGTTATCTGCCAGGGGTATTGTGACGAGCCCTGATTAGAAACTTCTCTAACGGGAGGTGACCTGCGAGGTCTCGCCATCACTTGGGGTCGGGACCCTCGACGTTTTCGACGAGTGGGCCGGAGCCGACGAAGCTGACGATGACATCCATGTCGGTGTCGGTCATTTCTCGATGCACTGTGCCGGGCGAGATGTGAAAAAAGAGGGGAGCACTCAATTCGAACCGATCGATCCCTCCAGAACCGTATTCGATGGCCCCCTGACCTTGTAGGATGTATCCGTAGGCGTGGCGGTCACAGTGGTGATGCCAACCTGTCGTCGTGTCTCCAGCGAC
>JBDGQA010000120.1:0-4244 GCA_042219325.1 Haloferacaceae archaeon
CCCGCTACTCGGAGTACCTGGAGGGCGTCGACCGGGACGGCGACGGCGGGGCGGGAACCCGGTACCGCCTCCACTTCGCCTGGTGGAAGCTGTCGTACACGGCCCGGTCGGAGGTGACGGGCGTCGAGCGCCCGGAGCGGATCGACTGGCGGATCGTCGGGGAGTTCGACGCCGAAGGGCGGTGGCGGGTCGAACCGGCGGAGCTCCCCCCGGACGCGCCGGCCGACGCGGGGACCGCGAGCCGCGTGTTCTTCGAGGCGGGGTTCGACGCCGGCTCCCTGACGGGCGACACCGTCGACCTGCCGCGGTTCGTCTCCCTGGACGGCGTGATCGACCGGGTCAGGCCGCTGGTCCTCGAAGAGGCCGAGCGGATCGTCGAGCGCGTCGTCGCCGACCTGGAGGGGCGGCGTCGCGAGGTCGACCTGCGGGTCGAGCGGGAGGGGTAGCCGCGGACCGAGCGGGACGGAGGGAGAGGGGTCCAAAAGGGTGATACGGGTGCCGGACGCACGACGCGGCGTGACGGGGGACCGAGACGCGTGCGCGTAGTCATCGTCGGCGCCGGACAGGTGGGGTCGAGCATCGCCGAGGACCTCGCCGACGGCCACGAGGTCGTCGTCGTCGAGCGCGACCCGGACCGGGTCGAGGAGCTGACTTACTCGCTCGACGTGCTGGCCATCGAGGGCGACGGGACGTCCGTGGACACCCTGGACGAGGCCGGGGTCGACGCGGCGGACATGGTCATCGCCTCGACGGACGACGACGAGACGAACCTGGTCGTCTGCTCGACGGCCAAGGCCGTCGGCGACGCGTTCACCATCGCGCGGGTGAAACGGACGGAGTTCCTGAAGACCTGGCGGCGCTCGGAGGGGGCGTTCGGCGTCGACTTCATGGTCTGTACCAACCTGCTCACCGCCCAGACGGTCGTCCGGGTCGTCGGCCTGCCGGCCGCGATCGACGTCGACGTGTTCGCGGGGGGCGACATCCAGATGGCCGAGTTCGACGTCGCCGAGGACAGCACGGTCGCGGGCGAGACCGTCGCCGAGGCCGACCGGTTCGACTCGCTGACGTTCGCCGCGCTCCTCCGCGACGGCGAGGTCATCGTCCCCACCGGCGGGACGCGCATCGAGGGGAGCGACCGGGTCGTCGTCATCGGGAGTCCAGAGAGCGTGCGGGGGTTCGCCTCGACCGTCGCGGGGAGCGAGAAGCGCCAGGAGGTCGACGAGGCCGTGGTGGTCGGCGGGTCGGACGTGGGCTATCACGTCGCGCGCCTGTTCGTCGAGCGGGGAATCGACGTTCGGCTGATCGAACAGGACCCCGACCGGGCCCGGCGACTCGCCGAGGAACTGTCGGACGTGGTGGTACTCCAGTCGGACGCGACGGACGTGGACTTCCTCGAACGGGAACACGTCGGCGAGGCCGACGTGCTCGTGAGTTCCCTCGACGCGGACGAGAAGAACCTGCTCGCCTGTCTGCTCGCCGGGCGCCTCGGCGTCGACCGGACGATATCCATCGTGGACAGCGACACGTACATCGACCTGTTCGAGACCGTCGGGGTCGACGTGGCCATCAGCCCACGGGCGGTCGTCGCCGAGGAGATAACCCGCTTCACCCGCGAGAGCGAGGCCGAGAACGTCGCGCTCATCGAATCCGTCGAGGCTGAGGTGATCGAACTCGAGGTCGGGGACGAGGGTGCGCTCGTGGGCCGAACGATCCGCGAGGCGACCGCGAACCTGCCCGACCGCATCGTCTTCGGCGCCATCACCCGCGACGGGTCGTTCGTGACGCCCCGGGGGGGCACGACCCTCGAACCCGGCGACCACGTCGTGGCCTTCGCGCCCGCGGCGGCGGCCGAGGAACTCGCCGCGAAGCTCTGAGCCCCCGGCCGAGCCGAGTCCGGGACCTTCTTGTCGGCGTCGTCCGAGTGGGTGAGCGTGAACGTCGCCGTCCGCTATCGGGCGAGTCTCGCCCTGGTCGGGACGGTGTTGCGCTACCTCGCGGTCCCGCTTCTGGCCCCGCTCGTCGTCGCCGTCTACTACGGGGAGTCGACCGCCCCGTTCGTGGTGGCCGCGCTCGTCACCGCCGTCGTCGGGACGAGCCTCGAGCGGCTCACCCCCGAACCGGACATCGGGGCCCGCGAGGGATTCCTGATGGTCGGGGTGACGTGGCTCGCCGTCGCCGTCGTCGGCGCGATTCCGTACCTCGTCGAGGCCCACGGCGTGCCGGGACTGGTGGCGCCGCTCCACCCCGAGTCGACGCTCGCCGACCCCGCGAACGCGCTGTTCGAGTCGATGTCCGGCTTCACCACGACCGGGGCGACGGTGGTCGGCGACATCTCCTTCGAGTCGCACACCCGCAGCGTGATGCTCTGGCGACAGCTCACCCAGTGGCTCGGCGGGATGGGCATCGTCGTCCTCGCGGTCGCCATCCTGCCGAAGCTCTCGGTCGGCGGCGCACAGCTGATGGACGCCGAGGCGCCCGGGCCGGGCATCGAGAAGCTCACTCCCCGCATCGCCCAGACGGCGCGGGTACTCTGGATGGCCTACCTCGGGTTCACCGCCGTCGAGGCGGTGCTGCTCTACGGGCTCCACCTCGGCGGGATGGCCCCGAACATGACCGTCTACAACGCCGTGGCCCACGCGCTGACGACGATGCCGACCGGCGGGTTCTCCCCGGAGGCCCGCAGCATCGAGGCCTTCTCCGCGGCGGTACAGTGGGTCATCATCCCCTTTATGGTCGCGGCCGGGACGAACTTCGCGCTGTTCTGGCGCGCCATCAGCGGCGAACCACGGCGGCTGGTCGAGGACGACGAGTTCCGCGCCTACGCGGGGGTTCTCGGCGCCATCACCGCGGCCGGGGCGACCCTGCTGTTCGTCGGCGGCGGACTCGTCGGGGCCGCCCCGCCCGGCGAGACCTACGACGCGGCGTACCTCGCGGCGCTACAGTCGACGGTCGTGGGCAACCTCGAACCGGCGCTCCGTCACGCCGCCTTCCAGGCCGTCTCCATCGTGACCACGACCGGGTACGCGAACGTCGACTTCAACGCCTGGAGCGCCCCGGCGCAGTACCTCCTGCTGTTCGCGATGTTCGTCGGCGGGTCGGCCGGGTCGACGGGCGGGTCGATCAAGGTCGTCCGGTGGTACGTCGTCGTCAAGTCGATCCGGCGGGAACTGTACACCACCGCCCACCCGGACGCGGTCCGGCCGGTTCGGCTCGGCGGCCGCGCGCTCGACGAGCGAGCGATCCGCGGCATCCACGTCTTCACCGTCCTCTACCTCGCGCTGTTTTTCCTCGCGACCGCGCTGGTCTTCGCCGACGCCGCCCGGACGGGCCTGAGCCTGTCGGTCCTGGAGGCGATGAGCGCCGTCGCCGCGACGCTCGGGAACGTCGGGCCCGGGTTCGGCCTCGTCGGTCCGATGGGGAGTTACCTCGACTTCTCGGGAGCCACGAAGGCGTTCATGATCGTCCTGATGTGGGTCGGTCGGCTGGAGATCATCCCCGTGCTCGTGTTGCTGACGCCGGAGTACTGGCGCCGGTAGGGGGCTACGCGCGCTCCTCGACGGCGCTCGCGGCGCGGACGAGGGTCCGCTCGCCGAACTTCGGGCCGACGAGTTGGAGGCCGACGGGGAGCCCCGCGGCCTCGCCCGCGGGCACCGATATCGCGGGGAGGTTCGCGAGGTTGACGGGGACGGTGTTGGCGTCCGCGAGGTACATCTGCAGCGGGTCGTCGAGGCTCTCGCCGAGTTCGAAGGGCGGGACCGGCATGGTCGGCGAGGCGAGGACGTCGGCCTCCTCGAGGGCCGCGTCGAAGTCCTGGCGAATCCACGCCCGGGCGTCCTGGGCCTTCTTGTAGTACTTGTCCTGGTAGCCCGCCGAGAGCGCGAAGGTGCCGAGCAGGATGCGCCGCTTCACCTCGTCGCCGAAGCCCGCCTCGCGCGAGCGGGCAAAGGCCTCGTTCCAGTTCCCCTCGAAGCCGCCGGAGACGCCGTAGCGCACGCCGTCGAACCGGGCGAGGTTCGAGGAGGCCTCCGAGGTGGCGATGACGTAGTAGGCCGCGACGGCCGTCTCGACGGAGGGCATCGACACCTCGCGGCGCTCGGCGCCGGCGGCCACGAGGCCGTCGAGCGCCGCCTCGAAGGCCTCGCGAACCTCCTCGTCGACCCCCTCGACGAGTTCGGTCGGGACGCCGACCGTCAGGCCGCTCACGTCGCCGTCGGCGGCGCTCGCGTAGTCGGCGTCGGCGCCGG
>JBDGQA010000012.1:0-4224 GCA_042219325.1 Haloferacaceae archaeon
GTCGGGTGCGGTCGCGGGCGCCCGGTTCGGCGCCGCCGCGCTTCCGGAGCGCTGGCTCGACCACGTGGCCGACGGGCCGCTCCGCGACGCCGCCCGCGCGCTCGGCGAACGGTCGCCGGCCGACCCGGACGCGTCGGAGGGGTGAGCCGGGGCGGGGGGCCGTTCCGGAGGCCCCCTTCGGCCGCGCCGCCCGTCGGCGCTGTCGGTAGTTTTTACCCGTCCACCTCCCGGTATAGGCCCGTATGCCAGACCGAACGGTCGGATTCATCGGAGTCGGTATCATGGGCAAGCCGATGGCGGAGAACGTCATGGCGGCCGGCTACGACGTGGTGGCGCACAACCGGTCGCGGGAGCCGGTCGAGGCGCTGGCCGAGGAGGGAGCGACTCCCGCACACAGTCCCGCCGAGGTGACCGAGGCGTCCGACGTGATCATCACGGTCCTGCCGGACACGGACGCGGTCGAGTCGGTCGTCCGTGGCGAGGACGGGATTCTGGAGGCGCTCGAACCGGGACAGATCTACATCGACATGTCGACCATCGCGCCGGGGGCGACGGAGGACCTGGCGGCGGACGTGGCCGACCGCGGGGCGTCGATGCTCGACGCGCCGATCAGCGGCGGCGAGGAGGGGGCGGTCGAGGCGAGCCTCTCGATCATGGTCGGCGGCGACCGCGGGACCTACGAGGAGGTGCACGACCTGTTCGAGGCGATGGGCGAGACCATCACCCGTACCGGCGGCTCCGGGGCGGGGCAGGTCACCAAGGCCTGTAACCAGATCGTCGTGGGGTGTACCCACCAGGCGGTCGCTGAGGCGCTCCTGCTCGCCCACCGCGCCGGCGCGGACCTCGAATCCGTCCTCGACGCCATCAGCGGCGGCGCCGCGTCCTGCTGGTCGCTCAACGAGCGCGCGCCGCGGGTGATCCGGGGCAACTTCGAGCCCGGCTTCTTCTCCTCGTACCAGTACAAGGACCTCCGGATCGCGACCCACGCCGGCGAGGAGTTCGGCGTCCCCATGCCCTCGACGCAGGTCGTCCACGACATGTACAAGGCGATGGAGGAGATGGGCCACGGCCGGGACGACCACTCGGCGGTTATCCAGGTGATCGAGGCGATGGCCGACGACGAGGCGCGGATCTAGGTCGCGCCGTCGAACCCGGCGTCGGGACCGCCCGGACGACACTCGCGGTCGCACGGCACCTGCGGCCGACGCGGTACTCGTAGCCGACACGGCACCTGCGGCCGACGGGGCGCGAAGGAGCGTCACACCGCGCGGCCGATCAGTCGTTCCGGTACTCCTTCTTGAACCCCCGGAACTCGGTGCGGTGGGCCTCCTCATCGGCGAGAAGCGTCACGGCGAGGTCCTCGGTGACGGGGTCGTCGGCCGCCTCCGCGGCGTCGATGAGGTCACGGTAGGTTTCGATGGCGTCCGTCTCGGCGTCGAGAACGCCGTCGATGACCGCGAGCACGTCCGTCGAGTCCTCCGGCGGCTGGAGCGACTCCTGCCGGGCGGTGAACTCCATGGACGACGGCGGGCGCGCGTCCAGTTGCTTGAGACGCTGGCCGAGTTGCTCGGCGTGGCCCAGTTCCTCCTGGACGTCCGCCTCGAGGCTCTCCTTGATCTCCTCGGCGCGGACGCCGTCGAGGACGATGGCGTTCGTCTGATAGTTCATCACCGTCTCTATCTCGTCGGCGTAGGCCTTTCGCAGCAGGTCGACGACGCGGTCTGAGGACATAGCTCCCCGACGTTCGGTGCGTAGGCCCAAGTGTGTTCTGCCCCCGCACGGTTCCGGCGACGGCCCGTTCCCGGTGTGCGGGTGGACGGTCCCGTCGGTCGACGGCGACAGTCCCCTAGTCTGCCGGCACCGTCCCATCGATGGCCGGCACGGCCCCGGAGCGGGGCCCGGGGCCGCCGACCACGGTCGCCCCGGGGGGCTGTGATTCCAGCACGAGGGCGCCGGCGCCGATGCGACAGCCGTCACCGATCTCCACGGGCCCGAGCACCGTCGCGCCGGCGCCCAGCAACACGTCGTCACCGACCGTCGGATGTCGTTTCCCCGTCGTCGGGCGGCGACTCCCGAGGGTGACGCGGTGGTAGATCAGGACGTCGTCGCCGACCTCCGCCGTCGCGCCGATCACGACGCCGGTCCCGTGATCGATCACCACGCGCCGGCCCAGGTCGGCCGCGGGGTGTATCTCGACGCCCGTCACCAGCCGTGCGAGGTAGGTCAGCGCCTGCGCCGCGAGACGGCGGTCGGCCGTCCACAGCCAGTGGGCGACGCGGTACAACCACACGGCGTGCATCCCGGGCGAGAACAGTACGATGTCGAGCCAGCCCGACGCCGCGGGGTCGCGTTCGCGGACCGCCGCGACGTCCTCACGCAGTGATCGTACCGGGGCAAACCCGATCCCCGGCCAGGTCGACCAGCATGCGCGACGGAACGTGACCGAGCCACTTCAGCCTGTTCCCGGAACCGGTGGCACACGCCCCCGGCGGCCACCGGTCGCGAACGGAACGAATTATATCCGGCGGGTCCATGACAGCAACAGTCATCGACATGACGGACGACCCCATCCGCGTGCTCCTGGTCGAGGCCGATCCGGAGTTCGCGGACCTCGCCGGAAGCCACCTGGGCCGAGCCGACGACGTCGAGGTCGTCACGGCCGCCGACGGCCGGAGCGGACTGGATCGGCTCGGAAACGGGGATGTCGACTGCGTCGTCGTCGCCGACGACCTGCCGCGGATGGACGCCGTCGAGTTCGTCGAACGGGCGGCGGACCGGGACGGGGCAGTCCCGGTTCTCCTGTTCGCCAAAGCGGCGGCGGACGACGCGGTCGCCGAGGCGGCGGTCGACGCGGGGGCCACCTACCTGCAGAAGGGAGGGGCGGAGGCGCTGGTACGCCTGGAGAACCGCGTCCGGCACGCGGTCTCGGATTTCCGAATCGCCACGGGGGGTTCGGCCCACGAGGCGGTCGTCGAGAGCCTCAAGGACCCCGTCTACGTGCTCGACGCGGCGGGTCGATTCGAGTTCGTGAACGAGGCCTTCCTCGACCTCACCGGGTACGACCGCGCCGCGGTGCTCGGGATCGACGCGGCGCTGATCAAGACCCCCGAGATGGTCGCCCGGTCCGAGCGGGCCCTGACGGCCCTCCGCGCGGCCGACGGCCCTGACGACGTCCGCTACGAGGTCGAGATCCGGACCGCCGACGGGCGGACTCTCCTGTGCGAGGACCACGTGGGCCTCCTTCCGACCGAGGAGGGCGACCCCCCCGGTTCCACGGGCGTCCTCCGCGACGTCTCGGAGCGGGAGCGACGCGAGCGTGTCCTCGCCGCGCTCCACGAGACCACGCGGGAACTGATGATCGCCGACTCCGAGGCCGCCGTCTTCGACCGCGTCACGGAGGCCGCGGACTCCGTCCTCGGCCTCGGGCACGTCGGCATCCACCAGTACGAGGCGCAGGGGGCGGACGAAGCGGACGACGGCGGGGCCGAGGAAGGCGGCGGGATGCTGGTGCCCGTGGCGTGGAGCGAGGTCGTCGAGACGACGATCGGCGACCCGCCGACGCTCGGGCCGGACAGCCTGGCGTGGGAGGCGTTCCGGACGGGCGAGACGCGGCGGTACGAGGACCTCCGCGGTACCGACGGACTCGCCAACCCCGAGACGCCGCTGCGGAGCGAACTCATCGTCCCGCTCGGGGACCGCAGCGTGGCCATCTTCGCGTCGACGGATCCGGACGCGTTCACCCGGGAGGACGAGCGCCTCGCGCAGGTGCTCTGTGCCAACGCGACGGCGGCGCTTGAACGCGTCCAGCAGGAGACCGCCCTCCGCCGGCGGGAGCGGGAGCTCGCGCGCGAAAACGAGCGGCTCGAACGGCTCACGAACTTCCTCTCGCACGACCTGCGGAACCCGCTGGAGGTGGCCAAGGGGCGGACCGAACTGGCCCGCGAGGAGTGTGACAGCGATCACCTGAACGCAGTGGGCCGGGCCGTCGACCGGATGGAGACGCTGGTCGACGACCTGCTCACGATGGCCCGTGAGGGCCGGGCCGTCGACCGGACGGAGCCGGTCGGTCTGTCGGCCCTCGCCCGCGATAGCTGGCACAACGTCGAGACGAGCGGCGCTACCCTCCAGGTCGAGACCGACGCGACGGTCCTGGCGGATCCGGACCGGCTGGCGCGGCTCTTCGAGAACCTGTTTCGGAACGCCGTCGAGCACGGCTCGACGGGC
>JBDGQA010000104.1:0-3932 GCA_042219325.1 Haloferacaceae archaeon
GGCGGCCACGGCGACCGCTAACGCGCCCCCGGCCAGCGCCCCGCCCCGCGCGACGACCCGGACGACGGCCAACCCGAGGAACGACCGCCAGTACCGCGCCATCCCCCGCGCCCCGCCGGCGAGCGGGTCGCCGCCGGCCAGCGCGCACTCGACCGCCGTCAGCGCCCCGGCGGCCGTCACGGCGCGCGCGAGGAGCAGGCAGACGAGCGTCGCGACGAGACCCGTCCCGACCAGCGCGACCGTCGTCGGCGTCACCAGGCCGGCGATCGCGTCGGCGAGTTCCGGCGGGAGGGACGGGACGCCGGGGTCGCCCCCTCCGCCCGCCCCGGCCCCGGGTCCGACCTCCGGCCCGGTCCCGAGGTCGAGGTCCGCCTCGCGGAGCGCCGTGACGAGGGGGTCGAGCCGGCCCGTCGCGGCGAGCCACGCGGCGGCAGTCCCGGCTCCGAGGACGAGCGGTACACGGGCGACCGTCGGCACGCTCGCGGCCAGCAGGTAGTACGGGAGGACAGCCGCCGGACGCCGGCGCAGGAGCGCCGGCCCGGCGCGGAGGGCGGCGGCGGGGTCCATACCCGGCGTGCGGGCGCCGCGCACCTCAACCTCATCCTTCGCCCGTCCATCCTCCCCCCGTCGCGACCGGCCCCGTCAGTCGACGGTCCTGGGAAGCGGTTCGACCCGGAACACGTAGTCGGGGTAGACCCCTTCGAGGTTCGTCGGGCTCTCCTCGGCGGCGTGCGTCCGACACAGGCGGGCCTCGGCCTCGACCGCGCCGTGACCGCTCCCCTCCTGGTACCGTTCGAGGACGACGAACGCCGCCGGCTCGTCACAGCCACGGCGGTCACACGTCGGGGGTTCCCCGTCGCCGTCCCGCTCCTCGTCGGCCGCCGCGGGCTCGGATTCGTCCCCGCGTTCGCGCGCTTCGGCCAGTTCCCGCTCGCGCTGGCGCCGCTCCTCGGCGCGCGCCTGTTCGTCCCGCCCCCCCTTCGTGTCTGGCATCCCCGGATGTGGGTGCGTGACGGGGATAACCCTGTGGGCGCGACCGGCGCTCCGGTGGGTACAAGGTCCGACCCGTCGTACGGTCGCCCATGGACGGTGAGGAGATCGCCGACCGGATCCGGGACGGGAAGGAGACCGAGCTCTCGCGGCTCGGCTCCTCGAAGACGATGTACGCGCTCACCGGCGGGGACATGGACGCCGCCGGGGTGCGGGCGGCCGCGGCCGACGAGATCCACCTCGCCGCCCGGACCTTCGACGCCTGGGCGGCCGACGAGTCCGACGACCGGGCGGCGGAGACGTTCGCGGCCGCGGCCGAGCGCGCCCGCGATGCCCACGACCTGGTGGCGCCCGAGGACCACGACCACGCCGACTCGCGCCCCGTGTACGCCCACCTCGACGGGTTGGAGGGGACGGCCGACCGGGCCGCCGGCCTGCTCGGCCGGACGCTGGTGGCCGGGCAGCGGTTCGAGCAGATGGTCGGCTTCTTCGTCGGCGACGCCGACCCGACGACCGCCGACACCTTCCGGACGGTCCGGGACGGCATCGCGACCGAGCACGAGGAGGCGGTCGACCTCGTCGAGGCGGTCTGTGACGACCCCGACCACGTCGTCGAGGTCGCGGGCGGAGTGATCGACGCCGCCTACGAGGACTACGTCGAGACGCTGGAGTCGATGGGGATCAAGCCGAAGAACGTCTGTTGATCGCGGTCGGGACCCAGTGTGGCCGTCTCCGGGCCACGCGAGTCCGCGCTCCGCGGTCCGTCTTCCCCCGCTATACGCCCTCGACGCCCTGGCGGTACTCCCCGACGAGGTCCCGGGCCTCCTCCACCAGGTCGGCCGTCTCGCCGTCGGCCTCCTCGGCGAGTTCGTCCAGCGCGTTCATGTGGCGCGCCAGCCGCCCGTGGTCGGGGTCGCGGTCCCGGTCGGCCAGCTGCGCGAGCTGGTTGGACTGCTCGTAGAGCCGCTCGCGCGTGTCGCCCGTCGTTCCCTCGGCCGCCTGCCGGCACAGGTCGCTCGCCTCGCTGAGTTCTTCTCGCGTCATGCGCCGACCTTGGACGCCCCCCATCAAAACCGTTCGGTCACGTTCGAGCTTTCCCCCGGCGCGTTCGGGCATCCGTTCTCGGCACGCGGGGACGTCCGCTCCATCGACGCGCGGGGACGTCCGCTCCATCGACGCGCGGGGACGTCCAGTCCGTCGGCATGCGGGATCATCCGGACCGTCGGCGCGTTCGGGCGTCCGGCCCCATAGCTCCCGCTCGCCGCTGCCGAACGAGCGGGTCAAGTGCCTTCGCGCCCAACCCCGGTCGATGACCGACGGCAACGGCCCGCTCTCCCCGGACCGCCCGGCGGCGGCTCGCCCGTTCCGGGTGGACGCCCCCTTCGACCCCGCCGGCGACCAGCCGGCGGCCATCGAGGCACTCGTCGACGGATTCGAGCGGGGCCTGGAGAAACAGACCCTGCTCGGCGTCACCGGGTCGGGCAAGACCAACACCGTGTCGTGGGTGGTCGAGGAACTCCAGCAGCCGACCCTCGTCATCGCCCACAACAAGACGCTCGCGGCACAGCTGTACGAGGAGTTCCGGAACCTGTTCCCGGACAACGCGGTCGAGTACTTCGTCTCCTACTACGACTACTACCAGCCCGAGGCCTACGTCGAGTCGACGGACACCTACATCGACAAGGACGCCTCGATCAACGACGAGATCGACCGCCTGCGCCACTCGGCCACCCGCTCGCTCCTGACCCGCGACGACGTCATCGTCGTCGCCTCCGTCTCGGCCATCTACGGGCTGGGCGACCCCGCCAACTACGAGCGGATGGCCCTCCGGGTCGAGACCGGCGACGCACTCGGCCGGGAGGACCTGCTGAAGCGGCTGGTCGACCTCAACTACGACCGCAACGACGTGGACTTCACCAACGGCACGTTCCGCGTCCGCGGCGACACCGTGGAGGTGTTCCCGATGTACGGCCGGTACGCCGTCCGGGTCGAGTTCTGGGGCGACGAGATCGACCGCCTCGCCAAGGTCGACCCGCTGGAGGGCGAAGTGAAATCGGAGGAGCCGGCGGTCCTCTTTCACCCCGCCGAGCACTACTCGATCCCGGAGCAGCGCCTGGAGCGGGCCATCGGCGAGATCGAGGACCTGCTGGACGACCGCATCCGGTACTTCGAGCGCCAGGGCGACCTCGTGGCCGCCCAGCGGATCGAGGAGCGCACGACCTTCGACCTCGAGATGCTGAAGGAGACGGGCTACTGCTCGGGGATCGAGAACTACAGCCTTCACCTCTCGGACCGCGAGTCCGGCGAGCCGCCCTACACCCTCCTCGATTACTTCCCCGACGACTTCCTCTGTGTCGTCGACGAGTCCCACCAGACGATTCCGCAGATCCGCGGGCAGTTCGAGGGCGACCGCTCCCGGAAGGAGTCGCTCGTCGACAACGGCTTTCGGCTGCCGACCGCGTACGACAACCGCCCGCTCACCTTCGAGGAGTTCGAGACAAAGACGGACCGGACGCTGTACGTCTCCGCGACGCCGGGCGACTACGAGCGCCGGGAGTCGGGACAGGTGGTCGAGCAGATCGTTCGACCCACCTATCTGGTCGACCCCGCGGTCGAGGTGGCGCCCGCCGAGGGCCAGGTCGAGGACCTGCTCGACCGCATCGACGCCGTCCCCGACGGCGAACGCGTCCTCGTCACCACGCTCACCAAGCGCATGGCCGAGGACCTCACCGAGTACCTGGAGGAGGCGGGGGTCGACGTCGCCTACATGCACGACGAGACCGACACGCTCGAACGCCACGAACTCGTCCGGGCGCTCCGCCTGGGCGAGATCCAGGTGCTGGTGGGCATCAACCTCCTCCGCGAGGGACTGGACATCCCCGAGGTGTCGCTCGTCGCCATCCTCGACGCCGACCAGGAGGGGTTCCTCCGCTCGGAGACCA
>JBDGQA010000118.1:0-3790 GCA_042219325.1 Haloferacaceae archaeon
CCATGATGTGCTCGACGCACTCCTCGACCGTCGTGTCCGTGGTCTCGACGATGACCTCGGGATCGATCGGCTCCTGGAAGGGGTGGCTGATGCCGGTGAAGTTGTCGATCTTGCCCGCTCGCGCCTGCTCGTACATCCCCTTCGGGTCGCGGTCCTCGCACACCTCCAGGGGCGTCTTGACGTAGATGAGGACGAACTCCCCCTCCTCCTCGATGATCTCCCGGGCCTGTTGCTGGGCCTCCCGGAAGGGGGTGATCATCGCGACGATGGCGTTGATCCCGTTGCGGTTGAGGAGCTTCGCGATGAACGCGGTCCGGCGGTTGTTGATCGCGCGGTCCTCCTTCGTGAACCCCAGTTCGGGGTGGAGGTTCTTTCGCACGTCGTCGCCGTCGAGGTTCTCTATCGGACGGCCGCGCTCGACGAGTTCGCGCTCGACCTGCGCGGCGAGCGTCGATTTCCCCGAGGCCGGCCGGCCCATGAACCACAGCGTGAACATCAGTCGATCACTCGACGAACGTTTGTGCCGACCGGGTTATACGTTCCGCGACCTCCGGGCGCATCAGTTCGCCCGGCGGGCGCTCGCCCCGCTTGAGCGTGTTCCGAATGCGGGTCCCGCTCGGCTCGATGCGGGCGTCGGCGTGGGGACAGACCCGCTCGGAGGCCATGCCGTCGCACCGCTCGCAGTAGAACGCGTACGGGAAGAACATCGGTTCGATGCCGAGCCCGGGCAGGTCGGCGAACAGCTGTTGGGCGGCGAAGTCGTCGTAGTAGTCCCCGACGCCCGCGTGGTCCCGGCCGATGATGAAGTGGGTGCAGCCGTGGTTCTTGCGCACGATGGCGTCGAAGACCGCCTCGCGGGGCCCGGCGTACAGCATCCGAGAGGGGAACGGCGACGTCACGACGGCGTCCGACGGGTAGTAGTGTTCGACCAGCGCGTCGTACCCGTCGAGGATGGCCCGGTCGGTGTAGTCGCCGGGCTTCTTCTTCCCCAGTTTGGGGTGGATGAAGATGCCGTCGGTCCGCTCCAGCGCCGACTTCTGGATGTACTCGTGGCCGCGGTGTGGGGCGTTCCGGGTCTGGAACCCGACGACCGTCTCCCAGCCCCGGTGGTCGAAGAGGACCCGCGTCTCCGCGGGCGTGAGGCAGTTCTTCCCGACGGGCGCGTCCACCCCCTCGAAGACCCCCACGTCGCCGCCCACGAGGAACGGCTCGCGGGCGGCGACCTGCCGGACGCCCGGGTGGTCGCGGTCGGTCGTGCCGAACAGCGCCGCGGCGGTGTCGTCGGCGCTGTACCGGTAGACGTCGTCGACGGCGACGTATCCGGCGGGATCGCCGTCGGGGGTTTCGAGCCCGAGCCGTTCCCCGGGTTCGATCGCCTCCGCCGTCGCCGCCCCGACGTCGAGCGTGATCGGGAGCGTCCAGCCGACCCCGCTCTCCAGGGTCATGTCCTCGACCACCTTGTGGAAGTCGTTGCGGGTCAGGAAGCCCGTGAGCGGGCTGTACCGGCCGGTGGCGAGGTTGACGAGGTCGAACAGCGCCTCGTCGTCCAGCCGCACCGTCGGATACGAGTCGAACTCCGCCCGGACCCGCTCCTCCCGGGTGGGAGAGAGGTACCGATCGACCAGCTCGTTCCCGTGCGGAGCGATCACGCCGGGGCCTTCCGGGGGGTGAGGTATCTATCTTTTCGTTCGCCACCGGACGGTCGGGGCGTGCACGGGGGGACCGCCGGTCCGGCGGGCGGGGGCGGCCCGGCGGTTCGGGAACTCGCCTCGGCCGTGCCGGCGGCTCGAAACCGGCACTCGCTTAACCGTCGCCCCGAATCGCGGAACCATGTCCCGGAAGACCGCCGTCGTCGCCGGTGGGTCGGGGTTTCTGGGGAGCCACCTCTGTAGTGCGCTCCTGGCGGCCGGCCGCGAGGTCGTCTGCGTGGACAACCTCGGGAGCGGGCGGCGGGCGAACCTCGACGGCGTCCGCGACCACCGGCGCTTCACGTTCCGCGAGGCCGACGTCCGCGAGGTGGTCGACCTGCCCCCGGCAGACGAGGTGTACCACCTCGCCTCCAGGGCCTCGCCGGCCGACTTCACCGAGTTTCCCGTCCGCATCGCGCTGACCAACACCGAGGGGACCCGCCACCTGCTGGAGTACGCGGTCGAGCACGACGCCCGGATGGTGTACGCGAGCACCAGCGAGGTGTACGGCGACCCCGAGGTCCATCCCCAGCCCGAGTCGTACAACGGCAACGTCAACATCCGGGGCGAACGGGGCTGTTACGACGAGTCCAAGCGGTTCGGCGAGACGCTCACGGTCGCCTACGAGCGCCGGTACGGCCTCGACGTGCGCACCGCGCGCATCTTCAACACCTACGGCCCGCACATGCGCCCCGACGACGGCCGGGTCATCCCGACGTTCCTCTCGCAGGTCCTCCGCGGCGACCCGCTGACGGTGTACGGCGACGGCTCCCAGACCCGCTCCTTTTGCTACGTGGACGACATGGTCGCCGGCCTCCGGGCGCTCATGGAGACCGACGGGCTCCGGGGGGAGGTGGTCAACCTCGGCCGAGAGAACGAGATCACCATCCGGCGGCTCGCCGACCTCGTGGGCGAGGTGGTCGATCGGGACGTGACCGTGACCACCGAACCGCTCCCGGAGGACGACCCCAGCCGCCGCTGTCCGGACATCTCGCGGGCGCGCCGGCTGCTGGACTGGGAGCCGGAGGTCCCGATCCGCGAGGGGCTCCGCCGGACGCTCGAACACTTCCGGGCGAACGAGGCCGTCGACGCGGGGTGACGAAGGTTTAATTGATCGGGGTCGGAGGGGGGCCCATGGCCGACGAGGTCCTCGTCACCGGCAGCAGCGGGGTCATCGGGACGGCGCTCGCCGAGCGGCTCCTCGGGGACGGCGTGGACGTGACGGGCGTCGATCGGAACCCGAACCCCTGGTCGGCGGCCGTCGACGCCGCGACCGTCGAGGCCGACCTGCGCGATCCTGACGCCGTCGAGGATCTACCGCCGGACGCCGACGCGGTCGTCCACCTCGCCGCGCGCTCCCGGGTGCCCGACCTGGTCGAGAACCCCGCCGGCGCCCGCGAGAACGCCGTCTCGACCCACACCGCCCTCGAGTACGCCCGCCGGTCCGGGGCCGACCTCCTCTTTGCCAGCAGCCGGGAGGTGTACGGCGAGACGGGGGGCGTTCGGAGCCGCGAGGCCGACGCCGGCGTCCGCGACCCCGTCAACCCGTACGGGGCCAGCAAGGTCGCCGGCGAGGCGCTGGCGGCGGCCTACGGCGAGTGTTACGACGTGCGGACGGCCACGCTCCGGTTCTCGAACGTCTACGGCCGGTACGACGCCTCGGACAGGGTGGTCCCGACCTTCGTCGCCCGGGCGCGGCGCGGCGAGGACCTGACCGTGTTCGGCGACGACAAGGTGCTCGACTTCCTCCACCTCGACGACTGCGTCGACGCGATCGTCGCGGCGCTCGACGGGTTCGGGTCGGTCCACGGGACGGCCCTGAACGTCGGCGCCGGCCGGGGGCGGTCGCTCGTCGACCTGGCCGAGGCGGTCAGGGCCGCGGTCGGGTCGGACTCGGACGTGGTGGTGGAGGCGAACCGGACCGGCGAGGTGAGCCGGTTCGTCCCCGCCATCGACGCCATCGAGGGGCTGCTCGGCTGGTCGCCGGAGGTGGCCTTCGAGGACGGTATCGAGCGCACCGTGGAGTGGTACCTCGACAACGAGGGCGCGCTTCCCGACTAGTCCAGCATCCGCTCCAGCAGGACCTCCAGGCCGTCGAGGTC
>JBDGQA010000090.1:0-3398 GCA_042219325.1 Haloferacaceae archaeon
CGGCCAGCTGGTCTCGGGAGAACTCCACGTCGACCGGATGGACTACCTTGTCCGCGACGCTCACCACACCGGCGTCCCATACGGCACGATCGACCACGAGCGGCTGATCCGCGAACTCACCTTCGTCGACGGCGAACTCGTCCTCGCGGAGGGGAACGTCCAGACCGCCGAGTCGCTGCTGCTCGCGCGCGCGCTGATGAATCCCACCGTCTACCAGCACCACGTGGCGCGGATCTCGAAGGCGATGCTCCGTCGCGGCGCCGAGCGGCTGCTCGATCAACCCGACATCTCGCCACGGCGACTCCGGCGGATGGACGACCACGACCTGCTCGTCGCCCTCCGGACGACCCCCGAAACGGGCGAGGTGGCCCGCCGGCTGGGGACCCGCGACCTGTTCAAGCGGGCCGTCTGGGCCGAGATCGACGCCGTCCCCGAGGAGGTCGTTCACGCCGACTTCGGGACCCTGCGGGACCTGGAACGGGCCGTCGCGGACCGGGCGGGCCTCGAACCTGGAGAGGTCGTGATCGACGTCCCACCGCGGCCGTCGATGGAGGAGTCGACCTCGCGGGTGATGGTGAGCGGCGAGATGCGGCAGTTGGGAAAGCAGTCGCCGCTGGTGTCGGCCCTGCGGACGGCCCAGAAACAGCAGTGGCGGCTCGGCGTCTACGTCCCCGAGTCCGAGACCGATCCCGCCGGACGGGCGGCCGTGGAGACGCTCGGTCTCGACCTCGATGGAGCGCTCGTCTCCGACGTCCGGCCCGGCGTGACGTCGACGCTGGACGAGTTCACCGACTGATAGCCGCGGCGAGTCGCTGCCGGGAGCTTCAAGCCGCTGCGCCGGCGACGATGAGCCGATGCTCATCGAGGGAACCGTTCTCGCCGGACCGGAGTTCGAACCGATCGAGGGCCGGGTGGTCGTCGAGGACGGCGAAATCACGGCGGTCGAGGAGGCCGAGGTACGCTCGGAGAACATCGTCCTGCCGGCGTTCGTCAACGCCCACACCCACATCGGCGACTCGATCGCCAAGGAGGCGGGCGCCGGGCTCTCGCTGGACGAACTCGTCGCGCCGCCGGACGGACTCAAACATCGGCTCCTCCGCGCGGCGAGCCGGGAGGAGACGGTCGCGGCGATGCGCCGCTCGCTCAGGCTGATGAGCGACACCGGGACCGCGACCTGCGTCGAGTTCCGGGAGGGCGGCGTCGAGGGCGTCGAGTACATCCGCGACGCCGCGGCGGACCTCCCGATCGAGCCGGTCGTCCTGGGTCGGGAGACCGAGGCCGCGATGCGGGAGTCGGACGGATTCGGCGCCTCGGGCGCCCGCGACGACGACTTCGATCACCTCCGCACCGCCACGAGGAAGGCGGGGAAGCTCTTCGGCATCCACGCCGGCGAGCGGGACCCCCACGACATCAACCCCGCGCTGGACCTCGACCCCGACTTCCTCGTGCATATGGTCCACCCCGAACCGCTCCACTACGAGCGGCTGGCGGACAACGGGATCCCGGTCGTCGTCTGTCCGCGGTCGAACCTCGTGACCGGCGTCGGCGTGCCGCCGATCCGGGAACTCGCCGAGCGGACGACCGTCGCGCTCGGCACCGACAACGTGATGCTGAACTCCCCGTCGATGTTCCGGGAGATGGCGTTCGCCGCCAAGCTCGCGGACGTCTCGGCGAGAGAGGTCCTCCGGATGGCGACCCGGAACGGCGCCGAGATCGCGGGGCTGGACTGCGGCCTGATCGAGGCGGGACGGCCGGCGAAGCTCCTCGTCCTCGACGGCGACTCCGACAACCTCGGCGGCGCACAGGACGTCGTCCGCGCGGTCGTCCGGCGCGCCGGCGCCGCCGACGTCGAAGACGTGATCCTCTGACCCCGGCCCGCGTCGGCTGACCGGCGCTTCGATATAAATCCATCTACCTGGCAACGACTCACACGGAATAATCGCACTACAGTGGCGTCCCCCGTCACAGCCAGGGTGACCGCTGTCTAGTAACCTTTAACCGATTTAGACCAGTAGTTAGCGGCAAGATGGCGAGCAACAAGATTCTCGGAATCGACCTCGGGACCACGAACAGCGCGTTCGCGGTGATGGAAGGGGGCGATCCGGAGATCATCGTGAACTCCGAGGGCGAGCGGACGACGCCCTCCGTCGTCGCGTTCGACGACGGGGAGCGACTGGTCGGGAAACCGGCGAAGAACCAGGCCGTCAAGAACCCCGAGCAGACGGTACAGTCGATCAAGCGCCACATGGGCGAGGAGGACTACACCGTCGAGCTCGACGGCGAGGAGTACACGCCCGAGCAGGTCTCGGCGATGATCCTCCAGAAGATCAAGCGCGACGCCGAGGAGTACCTCGGCGACGAGGTCGAGAAGGCCGTCATCACGGTCCCGGCGTACTTCAACGACCGCCAGCGCCAGGCCACGAAGGACGCCGGCGAGATCGCCGGCTTCGAGGTCGAGCGCATCGTCAACGAACCGACCGCCGCGTCGATGGCGTACGGCCTCGACGACGAGTCCGACCAGACGGTCCTGGTCTACGACCTCGGCGGCGGCACCTTCGACGTCTCTATTCTGGATCTCGGCGGCGGCGTCTACGAGGTCGTCGCGACCAACGGCGACAACGACCTCGGCGGCGACGACTGGGACGAGGCCATCGTCGACTACCTCGCCGACCAGTTCGAGGAGGAGCACGGCATCGACCTCCGCGACGACCGGCAGGCGCTCCAGCGCCTCGAGGACGCCGCCGAGGAGGCGAAGATCGAGCTGAGTAGTAGAAAGGAGACCACGATCAGCCTCCCCTTCATCGCGACGACGGACTCGGGCCCGCTCGACCTCGAAGAGAAGCTCTCCCGCGCGAAGTTCGAGTCCCTCACCGAGGATCTGATCGGGCGCACGGTCGGTCCGACCGAGCAGGCGCTCGAAGACGCCGGCTACGACACCGGCGACATCGACGAGGTCATCCTCGTCGGCGGCTCCACCCGGATGCCCCAGGTCCAGGAGAAGGTCGAGGAGATGACCGGCAAGGAGCCGAAAAAGAACGTCAACCCCGACGAGGCCGTCGCGCTGGGCGCGGCGATCCAGGGCGGCGTTCTGGGTGGTGAAGTCGACGACATCGTCCTGCTCGACGTCACGCCGCTCAGCCTCGGCATCGAGGTCAAGGGCGGCCTCTTCGAGCGGCTCATCGAGAAGAACACGACCATCCCGACCGAGGAGTCGAAGATCTTCACGACGGCCGCGGACAACCAGACCTCCGTGAACGTCCGGGTCTTCCAGGGCGAACGTGAGATCGCCGAGGAGAACGAGCTCCTGGGCGAGTTCCAGCTCACCGGCATCCCGCCGGCGCCGGCCGGAACGCCGCAGATCGAGGTGTCGTTCAACATCGACGAGAACGGCATCGTGA
>JBDGQA010000019.1:0-3362 GCA_042219325.1 Haloferacaceae archaeon
GCTCGGGTCGGGTTCGACCGGTGGCACGTCGGTCTCGGGATACATCCGGGCGGCGCCGGGGAGCGGCCGGAGGTAGCGGGTCGTGCCGTCCTCGTTCGCGTCCCGGGTCTCCTCGGGGACCCCCTCGATGGCCGTCGCGGCGCGCTCGGCGACCGCCTCGGCGGCCAGTTCGGCCGTCCCGTGATCGTCGGCGACGAGCGCCACGGCGTCGTCCGCCGCCTCGCCGACCGCCTCCCGGAGGGCCTCGACTTCGGCCTCGGTGACGCCGTACGCCGGGAGTTCGTCGGTGTGGAAGATACCGCCGGCGCCGTGGCGCTTGGCGTGGTCGGCGAGTTCGGTGCCGAGCCGCCGGTCGGGCTGGAGTTCGCGGCCGACCAGGCCGTCGAACCCCTCCAGCCGGACCGCCACGACCCGGCCGCCGTCGGCGAGCGCCCCCCCGATCACCCCGGAGTCGGTGTCGGCGAAGACGTCGGTCGCGTCGACGGGGTCGCCGACCGCCGCGTCGCGGTCGCCGAGCGCCTCCGCGACGTCGAGCAGTTCGACCTGCCGTCGCACCTCCAGACGGACGATGTCGTCGATGGTCTCCAGCGACTGGACGCCCTTGATCTCGACGCGGGCGCCGTCCGCGATGGAGACGTTGACGTCCTGGCGGATGGTGCCGAGGCCGCGTTTCACGTCGCCGGTCGAGCGCAGCAGCATGCCGATCCGCTCGGCGGCCTCGCGGGCCTGTGCCGGCGAGCGGATGTCCGGCTTCGTGCCGATCTCCACCAGCGGGATGCCGAGGCGGTCCAGGCCCCACCGGACGCCAGCGTCGGTCTCGGCGATCCGGGCGGCGCTCTCCTCCTCCAGCAGGAGGTCCTCGACGCCGACCGGCCCCTCGCTCGTTTGAATTGCGCCGTCCTGGGCGACGAGCGCCGACCGCTGGAACCCCGTGGTGTTCGACCCGTCGACGACGATCTTGCGCATCACGTGGACCTGGTCGACCACCCGCATGTCCAGCAGCGCGGCGATCCGCATCGCGACGTCGAGCGCCTCCCGGTCGAGGCGGGCCGGCGGCTCGTCGTCCTCCTCGACCAGGCAGGTGGTGTCGAAGGCGAGGTACTCGAACTCGCGGTCGACCCGGCTCTCCTCGACTGCCGCCCGGTCGAGTTCCCCGAGTTCGCTCCGGGTCGGGTGGAGGTAGCGCGTGAACGTCCGGACCGCCTCCTCGGGCTCCCGGCGGACCGTCGGACAGCCACAGAACAGCTTCGTCGCGGTGTCGAGCTGCTGGTGGATCTCCAGTCCCGCGACGAGGCCGAGTTCCTCGTAGTCGAAGCCGCTGGTCATGGGCGGTCGCACGCTCCGGCGGGGGAAAAAGGGTTGAGTTCGCCGCTCGGCCCGCGCCGACGGACCGCCGCCCCGGCCGGGGAACGATGGGTTTAGTGGCACTCGGCCGGAACCCGTCGCGCATGGCCATCAAGCCGAAGTACGTCAAGCAGCTCGGGAACATGCTGCTGGAGCGGTATCCGGACGCCTTCAACACGAACTTCGAGACGAACAAGGAGAACGTGGAGAAGCTGACCAACGTCGAGTCGAAGGGCGTCCGCAACCGGATCGCCGGCTACATCACGCGCAAGAAAGCCGGCGCCGCGGCGGAGGCATAGCACAGGACGGGCGGCAGGTAGAGCGGGCAAGCGCCGGTGAACGGCCGGCGCGGAGAACAGGGTCAGAACCGCGAGCAGCGGTCGGCGCGACCGGCGGCGGTCCAGGCGTCGGTCGGCGCGTCGAGGGGAATCCGCACCGACCGGCCCGAGAGCGCGTCGATCCGGCCGGCGAACCGGAAGCGCTCGCCCGTCCACGACGGCTCGCCGTCGCCCTCGGCCGCCGCAGTCGCGGCCGCCGCCCGGTCGCGCAGGTGCGCCCCTACCGCCGCGACGATGGCCGCCGCCTCGTCGGGGTCGGCGTCGGGCGGGAGGACGAGCGTGGCGTCGTCGGGGACGGACGCCCCGGACACGCGTACCCCACGGTCGTCGGTCGTATCGCTGTTCGCGCTCGGATCGCCCCCCTCCTCCCCGGCGTCGACGGCGCCCGTGGAACCGTCCGACCCTCCCCGTTCGGCCCCCGTCTCGCCGTCCGTCATAGCGGGAGGTTTCCGTGTTTCTTGTCCGGCAGGTCCTCGCGCTTGCTCCGGAGCATCTCCAGGTCCCTGACGAGGCGTGCGCGCGTCTCCGGGGGTTCGATCACGTCGTCGACGTAGCCCCGGTCGGCGGCGGTGTAGGGGTTGGCGAACTCCTCGCGGTACTCGGCGACGAGTTCCTCGCGCCGGGCCTCCGGGTCGTCGGCCTGGTCGAGTTCGTCGCTGTAGAGCACGTTGACCGCGCCCTGCGGCCCCATGACGGCGATTTCGGCGGTCGGCCAGGCGTAGTTGACGTCGGCTCCCAGGTGTTTGGAGGCCATCACGTCGTATGCGCCGCCGTACGCCTTGCGGGTGATGACCGTGAGCAGGGGGACGGTCGCCTCGGAGTAGGCGTACAGCAGTTTCGCGCCGTGCCGGATGATGCCGTTGTGCTCCTGGTCGGTGCCGGGCATGAACCCGGGCACGTCCACGAAGGTGAGGATGGGGACGTTGAACGCGTCACAGCAGCGGACGAACCGCGCCGCCTTCTCGCTGGCCTCGATGTCGAGGGTGCCGGCGTTGGACCGGGGCTGGTTGGCGACGACGCCGACCGCGTGGCCGTCGAGGCGGGCGAAGCCGACGACGATGTTCTTGGCGAACTCGGCGTGGAGCTCCAGGAACGAGTCCTCGTCGACGACGCCCCCGACGACCTCCGTCATGTCGTACGGCTTGCGCGGCTCGTCGGGCACCACCTCGTTGAGCGACTCGTCGGCCCGCTCGGGGTCGTCCCAGGGGTCGACGCGCGGCGGATCCTCGACGTTGTTCTGCGGGAGATAGGAGAGCAGGCGGGCGACCCGGTCGAGCGCGGCCTCCTCGTCCTCGACGGCGAAGTGTGCGACGCCGGAGGTGGCGGCGTGGGTGACGGCCCCGCCGAGTTCCTCGAAGTCGACGTCCTCGCCGGTGACGGTCTCGACCACGTCCGGGCCGGTGATGAACATGTGGCTGGTGTCTTTCACCATCACGGTGAAGTCGGTGAGCGCGGGCGAGTAGACCGCCCCCCCGGCACAGGGCCCCATGATGACGGAAATCTGAGGGATGACGCCGGAGGCCGCCGTGTTGCGCTCGAAGATGTCGCCGAAGCCGGCGAGCGCCCCGACGCCCTCCTGGATGCGGGCACCGGCGGAGTCGTTCAGCCCGACGAGCGGCGCGCCGGTCCCGACGGCCTTGTCCATGATCTTCGTTATCTTCTCGGCCATCACCTCGCCGA
>JBDGQA010000113.1:0-3178 GCA_042219325.1 Haloferacaceae archaeon
CCGTCGGCGGCGATGACCACGTCGGCCCGGATGGGGTCGAGTTCGTCGCAGGTGACGCCCACTATCTCCCCGTCCTCGCGCAGGAGCCCGTTGACGCGCACGTCGGTCAGCAGGCCGCCGCCGGTCTCGCGGGTGCGCTCGTGGACCCGGTCGGCGAGCCACGAGTCCATCCGCCGGCGGAGCACGGCGTCGGACCACTCCGTGTCGTGTTCGTGGAGGTCGGTGATGTCGAACGTCTTGACCCGGTCGCCGGACACGTTGTGGATGTAGTAGTCCGTGACCGGGCGCTCGGCGGCCGCCTCGCGGAAGTCGGGGAACAGGTCGTCGACGGTGTACGGTGCCGACTCCTCGGCGTAGATGAGGCCGCCGGAGACGTTCTTGGACCCGGCCTCGACGCCGCGTTCCAGCACCAGCGTCTCGACGCCGTTCCGGGCCAGCGTCGCGGCCGCCGCCGCGCCGCCGGGACCGGCGCCGACGACGACCGCCTCGAAGTGCTCGGCCGCGGACGCGTCGGCGTCACTCATCGCGCACACCCCCGTCGGCCAGCGCCTCGGCGTCGAGTTCCCCGGACTCCAGCGCGTCGATGAAGCGGGGGAGCACGTCGAAGAGGTCGCCCTCGATGAAGTAATCGGAGAAGTCGCGGATGCGGGCGTCGGGGTCGGTGTTGATGGAGATTATCGTGTCCGACTCGTCCATCCCGACCTTGTGCTGGACGGCGCCGCTGACGCCGGCGGCGACGTAGACGTCGGGCTCGACGACCTGTCCCGTCTCGCCGATCTGGCGCTCCTCGCGGGTGTACTGCTCGACGTGGCCGTCGAAGTTGAACGACCCCGTGACGATGCCCCGCGTGACGCCGACGTCGGCGTCCTCGAACTGGTCGGCGAGCTCGACGCCGAGTTCCATCCCCCGGGTCGGGTCGTCGTCGATGCCCCGACCCATGCAGACGATGACGTCGTGACCGGTCAGGTCCACGCCGGACTCCAGGCGGTCGAAGTCGGTCACCTCGACGCGGAACCACTCGTCGGGCAGGTCCAGGTCGTGGTCGATCACCTCGCCCTCGCGCTCCGGGTCGGGCTCCGGCATCTCGAAGCTCCCGGGGATGACCGACGCGCCCTGCGGGTGGAACTCCCGGTTCGGGTTGTCGAGACAGAGGATGGTCGAGTACTCGAACCCGCTGAAGTCCGGGCGCTTCATGTGCAGGACCCGCTCGAAGGTCCGGGTCGTGCCCGGTTCGCCGGTCTTGACCGGGTTCGATATCTGTGCCGACTCGATGTAGAGCCCGGAGCAGTCGCTGGCCAGGCCGGAGTCGAGTTCCGCCTGGACCTGTGCCGACAGGTCCCGGCCGTTGTTCGTCGCGGGGAAGAGGACGTACCGGGGTTCGTCGTAGTCGCGCCAGTCGGCGTCGTCGGGTCCCTCGCCCGCCGCCGGGTCGCCGCCCCAGCGGGCCATGTCGCAGAACACCTCGGCGTAGGGCTTGTGCCGGAACCGGTCCAGGCGCTCGTCCTCGTGGACCACGACGACGTCGGCGCCGTAGTCGATACACTCCTCGGCGAGGTCGGCCACGTCGTCGCCGATGAGGACCGCGATGACCCGTTCGTCCTCGTCGTAGGCGTCGTTGTACTCGTCCATCAGGTCCCGGGCCTTGCCGAGCATCTCCCGGGAGACGTCGATGAGGTCGCCGGCCTGGGTCTCGCAGTAGACCCACATGTCCCGGTAGTCGCCGTCGTCCAGGGCGCGGACGTGGCGCTTGTCCGCGGTCGGGTGGTCGAGTTCGGGGTGGCGCTCCTCGGGGCTCTCGGCCTCCGCCTCGTGGGCGTCCTCCCCCTCCTCGTCCTCGGTGACCGACTCGATGCGGTTCTCGACGAGGTTCACGACGCTGTCGCGGTTCTCGCCCTCGCGTTCCGCCTCCAGCAGCGCCTCCAGCGCCTCCGGATCGTCGAAGTCCGAGAGCAGGTTACCGAGGTCGGCGGGGCTGTACTCCGCGGGGTCTATCTCGTCGGCCGCCGGCGCCTCTTCCTCCTCCTCGGCGAACTGCTCGATTCGGCTCTCGATGAGCGTCTTGGCCGCCGTGCGGTCCTCGCCGGCCTCCTCGGCCTCGAGGATGGCCTCGAGTTCCGCGACGTCCTCGATGTCGGCCAGCGCCGGGCCGAGTTCCGACACGTCGTACTCGCTGGGGTCGATTTCCGGCATCGTCAGTCACCCGCCGCGAACGGCTGGAGTTCGTCGAGCACCTCGCCCATCCCCTCCGGGTCGTCGGGGTCGACGGGCGTCGCCTCGCGCTCGGCGGGCGCCTTCGGGATGGGGTCGACCGACGAGACGATGGTGGGGGAGCCGTCGAGGCCGACGTAGTCGGGGTCGAGGTTCAGGTCCTCGTGGTTCCACATCTCCAGGTGGTCCTCGAACTCCTCGGCGCGGGCCGCGGTCTGTTCCTGAAGGTCCTTCAGTTCGAGGCGGTCTGTCGCGGTCCGGTAGGACGGTTCGAACTCGGGGTCGGCCACGACGAACGCCGGGAGCGAGGTCTCGACGGTCTCTATCTCCTCGATGTCGCCCTCGACGAGGCGCTTGGCGCGCACCGTTCGCTCCTCGGGGTCCACGTCGAGCGCGATGACGTGGGTGATGATGGGCATGTCCAGCCCCCAGCACGTCTGGGGACCGGTGTGGCCCGTCTCCCCGTCGGCGGTCTTGAAGCCCGCGAACACCAGGTCCGGTTCGCCCAGGTGCTCGATGGCCGTCGTCAGGGTGATGGCCGTCGCCCACGTGTCGGCGGCGGCGAACTCCTTGTCCGAGACGAGAACCAGGTCGTCGGCGTACACCGTCTCCATCGCCTCGCGGAGGACGTCCTTGTATCCCGGTGGGCCCATGCTCATCACCGTCACTCGTCCCCCGTGGCGGACGCGCGTCTGCAGTGCCGCGCGGAGGGCGTGCTTGTCGTTCGGGTTCATTACCGTCGGGGTGTTGCCGCGTTCGAGGTGGCCGTCCTCGTCGAACGAGACCTGCCCCTCGCGGAAGTCCGGAACCCCCTTGGTCAGCGCTACCGTGTGCATCGATGTGGTGCCTCGTTCGGACCACGGAGGAGGACCCTAATAGATGTTTATGCGGACGGCGGAGGCGGCGGGCGCCGGATCAGATGCGACCGGCGCGGCCGGGGTCGACGTCGATGGCGTCGACCGGACAGACG
>JBDGQA010000083.1:0-3118 GCA_042219325.1 Haloferacaceae archaeon
AGCCAGACGACGACGATGAGCGTCCGGAGCGTGCTGAACGTCGAGGCGGCGTCGCCCGAGAGCCGGCTCGCCTTGTCGCCGAGCGAACCGTACAGCATGTACAGCAGCACCAGCAGGAAGCCGGTGGAGACGCCCCACCAGATGAGGCGGCGAGCGCCCTCCGACAGCGCGCCCGGACCGCCGCTCAGCGTCGCCAGCGCGCCCGTGCCGATCATCAGCATGTCCAGGCCGACGAGGGCGGACAGCTGGTTCCGGTTCGCCCCGGCAAGGAGACCGAGGTCGATGAGCAAGAGCGGCGTGGTGAAGAACCAGTCCGTGTACCGCGCCCAGTAAATCGGGAGTTCCTCACCCCCGACCTCCACCATCGTCAGCCCGAATCCGAGGGCCATCGCGAGATAGTTCACGAACGCGATGGCTGTGATGAATATTGTGACGATGTAAAACTCCTGTCGCCGTTCGTCCGTTTCGCCCCAGCCCCTGGCGATGAAGTACAGCATCCCCAGGAACATGCCGAGCGTGCCTATCCAAAGCCATATCTGCTCACTGCCGGGTTGTGGCATGATACACGAGGCAGTTTATCCCCTATTGTAGTAAGCGGCCTACACAACTAGTTGGGTCAGGGCCGGTCGAGGACCGCCCCGACGAGTTTCCGCTGGGCGGCCCGGAGGTGCTGGTGGAACGTGGACCGGCAGACGCCCATCGCCTCGGCGAGGTCATCGCCCGTCGCCTCGTGGGGCCACTCGAAGAACCCGCCGGTGTACGCCCTGACGAGCGCCGCGTGCTGGCGTTCGGTGAGGTCGTTCCGGAGGCGGTCGACGAACTCCTGTCCCGTCTCCCGGCGGCGCTCCCGCTGTCGGTACCCGACGAGGTCGGCGCCCTCGAACCGGTCGGTCACCGCGTCGGCCAGCGACCGGGCGAGCGACTCCCGGGCCACCTCGACGGTGAACCGCGCCGTCCCGTCCTCGACGGCCGCCTCCCGGAGGTCCGCGCCGTGGTCCGCAAACAGGTCACGGAGGGTGTCCGGCAGCGCCAACTCGACGAGACAGCCGTCCGACCCGTCGAACAGCACGGCCTCGACGTCGACCGCGGACCCCGCGGCCGCTTCCGGGACCTGCTCGCCGTCGACGCCCGCCAGTTCGAACAGCGCCGTGGGGCGGTCGCGGTCGCCGACGCTCCCGACGTACTCCAGCCGACAGTCCAGGTCGGTCGCCAGCGCGACGAGCGGGTGGTCGAGCAGCGTGAACTGGAGTTCGACCGCCTCCTCGGCCTGCAGCGCGCGCCTGCTCTCCTGGGAGTTGATGCCCGTGGCGACCGTCCGCCCGAGCGCAGACAGCACCGCCCGCTCGTGGTCCTCGAACCCCGCGCCGCCGGCGTGGACACAGACCGCGCCGTAGGTCGCGTCGCCGTAGTAGAGCGGGATGGCGGCGACGGCCGTCTCCCCGGCCACCGACTCGATACGGACGTGGCGGTCCTCGACCGCCGTCCGCACCGCCGACGCGGTGTTCCCGTCGCCGTCGACCGAAACGGGGTCCTGGTCCGTCGCCGCCGTTCCCGCACTCGCCGCCGGGACCACCGTCTCCTCCGCGGGGTCGTAGCGCCCGACCCACGCGCCGGCGTAGGTCGCCGCCAGTCTGTCCGCGACCGCCCGTTCGAGTTCCGACCGCGACGCCGCCCCCGTCACCGCCTCGGTCACGTCGACGACGACGCCGTCGAGTCGCTCGAGCAGGCGCTCCTGTGCGGCCCGCTCACGCTCGATGCGCGTGGCTCGCCGTGCGGCCGCCTGCTCCGCCCGCTTGCGCCGGGTCACGTCCTGCTGGAACCCGACGTAGTGGGTCACCTCCCCCGCCTCGTTCCGGAGCGGTGCGAGCGTCACCTCGTTCCAGAACAGGTCGCCGTCCTTCCGATAGTTCCGGAGTTCGACCGAGACCGGCTCCTCGGCCTCGATGGCCCGGCGCATCCGCGCGACCGATTCGTCGCGGGTCTTCGGCCCCTGGAGGAACCGGCAGTTCTCCCCGACTGCCCGCTCGGGCGGATAGCCGGTGATGCGCTCGAAGGCGGCGTTGGCGTACACCAGCGGCATGTCGGGCGCCCGGGCGTCGGCGACGGTGATGCCGACCGGCGCCTCGTCCATCGCCCGCGTCTTGAGCGCCTCGTCGACGTTGTCGGCGATGGCGCTGGTCGGTGGTGTGTCGGCCCTCCCCGTCTCCTGCGCCGTGTCCGACGGCCCGCCGGACTCTGCCATGTCCGGCCATGGAAGCGGAACGACAAATGGTCGTCGGTAAAACGGACCGCGTCAGTCCGCCGAGACTTCCTCGGCGGCGTCCTCGCGGTAGTACTCGTCGATGAGTTCCTCGTCGATGCGGTTGAGTTCCTCGCGGGGGAGCGTCGAGAGGAGGTCCCAGCCGATGTCGAGCGTCTCGTCGATGTCGCGGTTCGTGTCGAAGCCCTGGTCGATGAACTCCGACTCGAAGTCGTCGGCGAAGTCGAGGTACTTGTTGTCGCGGTCCGACAGCGCCTCTCGGCCGACGATGTTCACCAGGTCACGGAGGTCCTCGCCCTCCGCGTAGGCGGCGTACATCTGGTCGGAGACGCCGCCGTGGTCCGCGCGGGTCAGCCCCTCGCCGATGCCGTCGTCCATCAGCCGCGAGAGGCTGGGGAGGACGTTCACCGGGGGCTGGACGCCCTGGCTGTTCAGGTCGCGGTCGACGTAGATCTGCCCCTCGGTGATGTACCCCGTCAGGTCCGGGATGGGGTGGGTGTCGTCGTCGCCGGGCATCGTGAGGATGGGAATCTGCGTGACCGACCCCTCCCGGCCCTGGATGCGGCCGGCACGCTCGTACAGCGTCGCCAGGTCGGTGTACATGTACCCGGGGTAGCCACGGCGGCCCGGCACCTCCTCGCGGGCGGCGCCGATCTCCCGCAGCGCCTCACAGTAGTTGGTCATGTCCGTGAGGATGACGAGCACGTGGTACCCCTTGTCGAAGGCGAGGTACTCGGCGGTGGTGAGCGCCATCCGCGGCGTGACCGTCCGCTCGACGGCGGGGTCGTCCGCCAGGTTCATGAAGACGACCGACCGCTCCAGCGCGCCGGTGCGCTCGAAGTCGTCCATGAACTCGTT
>JBDGQA010000089.1:0-2912 GCA_042219325.1 Haloferacaceae archaeon
CCGGGGGTGTCACAGAGGTAGAGGAGCGGCACCTCGTAGGCGTCGCAGGTCCAGACGAACTCGGCCGCCTTCTCCGCCGAGTCGGGGAAGATGGCGCCGGCCCGCCGGGCCGGTTGGTTGGCGACCACGCCGACGACCCGGCCGTCGATGCGGGCGAACCCCGTCACTATCTCCCGCCCGTACTCGGGTTTCAGTTCGAAGAACGAGTCGGCGTCGACGACCCGGTCGAGCAGGTCGTGGACGTCGTAGGGCCGGTTCGGGGCCTCGGGGACGAGTTCGTCGATGCCGGCGGGCGGGGCGGCGGGGTCGCGTGGCTCCGCACGCGGCGGCTTCTCCCCGGCGCAGTCGGGCAGGTACGAGAGCAGGTCGGCCACCAGGTCCCGGGCCTCCTCCTCGTCCGCGGCGACCAGGTCCGCGCTCCCGGTGTGGCGGGCGTGGACCTCGGGACCGCCGAGGTCCTCCAGGGATATCTCCTCGCCGGTGACCATCTCGACCATCCGCGGGCTGGCGATGGCCATCGCGCTCATCCCCTCGACCATCACCGTGAAGTCCGCGAAGACGGGGGTGTAGGCCGCGCCGGCGATACAGGGACCGTAGAGGACACAGACCTGCGGGACGCGTCCGGAGAGCATCGAGTGGTTGTAGTAGTACTTCCCGATGCCCTCGCGGTTGGCGAAGAAGCCGGTCTGCTGGTCGATGCGCCCGCCCGAGGAGTCCATCAGGTAGAGGACGGGGTTGCCCGTCTTCAGCGCCCGCTGTTGCATCCGCAGGAACTTCTCGACGCCCCGCCGGGCCATCGACCCCGCCTTCACGGTGTAGTCGTTGGCCATGACGTGGACCGACCGGCCCTCGAACTCCGCGGCGCCGGTCAGGAGGCCGTCGGCGGGGAGGCGGTCCTCCGCTCCATCCTCCACCTCGGGGCTGTCGGGGTGCCACTCGTCGAACGCGGCGAAGGTTCCGTCCTCGAACGCCAACTCGCCGAACCAGAGTTCGAGGCGGTCACGGACGAACAGTTTGCCCTGCTCGTCGAGGCGTTCGCGGTACTTCTCCGGGCCGCCCTCGTGGACGTCCTGGATCTGTTCCCGGAGGCGCCGCTCGCGTTCGGTGGGTCCGCCGTCGGAGGCCTCGCCGTTCGTGCCGGTCCCCGATTCGCCGGCGTCGGCGGACGCCGACGGCTCGGCCCGGGCGGTCGGTTCGTCGTCGTCGCCGACCACCACCTCGACCGGTTCCCCGAGGTGGTCCGCGAGCGCGGAGGCGATGGCGCTCGCCTCGTCGGCGTCGGCGCCCTGGCGGACGTGGACGCGCATGGAGGGGATGCGGCGGGCGGGCCGATACCGTTTACGGTGAGCGCGGCGACGGCCGGGAGCGACACCGACGGAGCAGTCAGGGCCAGAACGGCGGCAGTTCGTCGGCGTGCTCCTCCATCAGTTCGAGGAGCGGTTCGACCTCGTCGAAGTTCGGGCCCTTCGATATCTTGCCGGTCTCCCGGTCCCACTCGATGATGCCCGCCTCCTCCAGCATCGGCAGGTGCGTCTCCCGCAACTCGGACCGGACCTCCTCCCGGTCGCCCCGGAGCACGGCGTCGGTCTCGCGGGCGACCCGTCCGTTCCACAGTCCGCGCAGAATCAGCCGCCGGTGCCGGTCTCGAAGGGCGTTGACCGCGTGTCCGGTCCCGGGGTCGGCCAGGACCTCGGCCCCCTCCAGTTCGCGGTCCATGGGCCTTCGCCGCGCCAGACGGTTATCAAACTGTGGGACGGTTAAGCGCGGTCGCACTCCGCGGCAGGGGTCACGCCCGGTCGAGTTCGGACTCGAGGCGGTCGACCAGCGACCGGTTCCCGACGTGGAAGGGCGTCCGACCGTGGAGTTCCGACGGCGTGCCGTCGAGAATCGACCCCTCGCCGTCGGTGGAGGCGCCGCCGGCGGCCTCGACGATGGCCGCGGCGGGGACGGCCTCGAACTGCGTGCGGAGTTTCCCCTCGGGAGCGGAGGTCAACGCGGGGTACCCGAAGATGCCGCCGTAGGTGAGCACCTGGTTCACGTCGCCGACCATCGCCCCGCCATACCGGAGTTTGATGCTCTCGTCGGCCTCGACGGTCTCGACGAAGGCGGCGAAGTCGTCGGGCCAGTCGGGTCGCCGACCGCCGAACCCGTAGACCGTCGGGTCGTCGGGGAGGGTGACGTCCTCGTCGATGACAGACCGCTTGCCGTCGGTCACGAGGTACTCGGTCACCGTTCCGTCGCGGACGACGGTCATCGTCGTGACCGGCCCGTAGAGGACGTAGCCGGCGGCGAGCAGGTCGTCGCCGCCGGCCGGGAGGGGGGCGTCGTAGACGGAGACGACGGTGCCCATCAGGTTGTTCGAGCGGAGGTTCGAGGAGCCGTCGAGCGGGTCCAGCGCGACCGCGAGCCCCTCGCCGACGTCGAGGACGCCCTCGCGTTCCTCGCTGGCCACCTCGCCGACGCCGTCGAGTCCGCCGACCCGCTCGGTCAGCATCTCGTCGGCGTAGGCGTCGGCCGCGAGCGTCCGGTCGCCGGTCGGGTTCTCGCCGCCGGCGAGGCCGCGCCGCTCGGGGAGCGCGGCCCGCACGTCCGGCGCCGCCGCGGCGACCTCGACGACGACGCGTTCGACGCGGTCGGCCATCAGTCCGCCGCGGCCTCCGCCCGGCCGACGGCCTCCTCGGCGCTCTCGCCCTCGAATATCACCGCCTCCAGCGCGTCGAGGATGGCCTCGGGGTTCTCGCGCTGGAAGACGTTGCGCCCGACGGCGAGGCCCTTCGCGCCCGCGTCGATGGCCGTCTCGACGGTCCGGAGGAAGTCGAGGTCGTCGGTCTTCGAGCCGCCGGACATCACGACCTTGGTGGGACCGGCCATGTCGACGGCGTGGGCCATCGCGTCGCCGCTGCCCGGGTACT